>JBLNGH010000650.1:0-10088 GCA_050264575.1 Acidobacteriota bacterium
AGCCGTGCGTGCGCGACGTTCACCTGATCGCCGTGCGCGTCGAGCGTCGCGCGCGCCGCATCGAGCGCCTTCGCCGACCATCGCAGATCGCGCGAGACGAGCGCAATCTCCGCGTCCGCGACAATGCACCTCGCGCGGGCGACGGACTCTCTCGGACCGAAGGCGCGCGCCGCACGCCGCAGGAGTGTCTTCGCTCGACCGAGATCGCCGAGCTGCGCCATCGCGATCCCTCGAAGCGCGAGCGCAGGCGCGTCGTCGCGCAGCGCGATCCGCTTCAACGCGCCGAGCGGGTCACCCGCTGCCAGAGCTCGCGCCGCAGCGGTAATCAACGAGTCCATCGTCTTGATCCCGGGAATCCCGACACACTTGTCACTCCCGGCACGTCGAGACCCGGCGGTAAAACTGGTTCATGAGCACTTGCCACGACGCCGCATCGAGAAAGCACGCACCAGGAGCAATCATGGCATCCCCTGTTTCCAGAACGATGATCGCCGCGCTTCAGGTCTCGCTGGATGGCTTCACCCAGGGACCAAACGGCGAGAAGGACTGGGTCGACTCGTGGGCCGACGCGATCCAGCTGATCCCTGACGTCGATACGTTCGTCCTGGGCGGACACATGTATCCGGACTACGGGAAGTACTGGGAAGCGATTTACGACAATCCTGACCGGCTCGCGCCGTTCCAGGACCGGGTCCCGTCCAAGAGTGAAGTCGCATACGCACGGCTGGCGGCCAGGACACCGCACATCGTTCTCTCCACGACGCTGAAGGACGTCTCTTGGCCCGGAGCGCAGATCGTCCGCAGCATCGCGGAGCTTCGAGCGCTCAAGGGGCAGCCCGGGAAAAACATGTACGTCGTCGGCGGGGCCACTCTCGTCGCGAGCCTTCTGAACGAAGGCTTGATCGATGAGCTGCGGCTGATTGTTCACCCCGTCGTCCTGGGCAAGGGGCAGGCGCTCTTCAGTGGCGTCAACAGACGACTTTCGCTCGATCTCGTCGAGGCGAAGCCGACCGGGTCCGGCAGACTGATTGTGACGTATCGAACCTGACGGATCCACCCCGGGCATTCGAAGGAAGGAGACGGTGGCGATGGCGAAGCACATGACCGGTACACGTGAGGAGTGGCTTGCCGCGCGGCTCGAGCTGCTCGATGCCGAGAAAGACCTGACGCGGCGGAGCGACGAGCTCGTGCGGCGCCGGCAGGAGCTGCCGTGGGTCCGGATCGACAAGACGTATCGATTCGAGACCGATGAAGGAAGCGCCTCGCTCGCGGATCTCTTCCGCGGACGATCGCAGCTCCTCATCTATCACTTCATGTTCGGACCGGACTACACGGCGGGATGCCCCTCGTGCTCGGCGATCGCGGACGGCTTCAACGGGTGCGTCGTGCACCTGGCCAACCACGATGTGATGCTCTGGGCGGTCTCGCGCGCGCCGCTCGCGAAGCTCCAGGCATACAAGCGGCGCATGACGTGGACGTTTCCGTGGGCATCCTCGTTCGGCAGCGACTTCAACGCCGACTTCAGCGTCGGGTTCACCCAGGCGCAACAGCAGCGCGAGGGAGGCATCGAATACAACTACCGGCGTGAACCGGCGTGGAAAGGCAGCGGCGAAGGGGCGGCCGCCTTCGCGGCGATGAGCGGAACCGACGCGGCCACGTACACGCGCGAGCGGCCGGGCCTGAGCGCGTTCGCGCTCGAGGACGAGGTGGTCTATCACACCTACTCCGCTTACGCGCGCGGCGTCGACGGTCTGTGGGGCATGTACCAGTGGCTCGACCGCGCGCCCAGGGGACGCAATGAATCAGGAGTGTGGTGGCGCCGCCACGACGAGTACAAGAGCTAGAAGCGTTTTCGAAAAACTTAAGACCTCGGGTTTCGTGAGCAGCATCTCGGCTGCGAGTCGCACCTCGACAACGAAACCCGAAGTCTACTTCAGCAGCGCGGCCAGCTTGTCCTTGACCGCTTCGCCCCAGATCTCGTAGCCCTTCGCTTGCGGGTGCAGGTTGTCCGGCCGGAACGCGTCCGTCAGAAAATATCCGTCCGCGCCCAGGAACTTCGGTCCGATGTCCAGGTAGAACACGTGCTGCTCGTCGCCCAGCCGGGCGATGATCCGGTTGATGTCGGCAATCTTCTCCCGGACGGGATCGCCTGGAACGCTGCGCGGAAAGACGGCGAGCAGCAGGATCTTCGCCTGTGGAAAATCCTGGTGCAGCTCGAGCACGACGGCGCCGATCCCTTCAGCGATCTCCGGCGCCGTGTTGGACCCTGTGTTGTTGGTGCCGATCATCAGCATGACGGCTTTGGGCTGAAAGCCCTGCCCCTCGCCGTTCTTCAGACCCCACAGCACACCCTGCGTCGTGTCGCCCGCGATCGCGAAGTTGGCGGTGCGAATGCCGCCGAAGTATTTGTCGAACACCGCTTTGTTGGCGTCGCCCTGGACCCACCAGTCGGTGATCGAGTCGCCGTGCAGGAGCAAATCGATGTTCCCCTGTTTCGCGATCTCGACGAAGCCTTCGTGCCGTGGACCTCGCCGCTGAGCGGTCTGCGTGTAGGTCGCGGCGACGTTCAGCCTTGGCGGCTGGAGCATCAGCAGCGACTCGAACTTCTGCAGCAACGGCTTTACTGGCGACCGATCCGCGTCGATGAACCGCTTCACGGCTCCATTGACCTCGGCTAATTCCGCCGGCGTGGGACGAGGAATCGCGACCTCGGGAGGCACCGGCGCAGGCGGGCCGATGACGACCGGGACGCCGCGGCCCTGTCCCGCCGGAGCCCCGGCCGCCGGCATTCCCGTGCCTTGTCCTGATCCGGTGGGCGTGGGATTCTGCGCGGCAAGGGTGCCGGTTCCGATCGCGGCGGCAAGCGCAGCCACGACGACAACGGTCGTTCGCCTCATGATGTGCACTCCGGGGTGGGAACCTCGACGATCATATGATCAGCCGCCATCGCATGCGTGAACGATCGCTTCACTCTCTTCTTCTTTTCCTTTTCGGCGCTTTCTTGATGCTCGGCCTCGGCGGGACCGCACGTGCGGCACAGACGCGAACCGGAACGATCCGCGTCGCGGTCGTGGACGCCGGCAATCCAGTCGCGGGCGCGACGGTTTCGGCGGGCGGTGAGTCGGCCCCGACCGACGCGAGCGGCGTCGCGACGCTGACGCTGGCCGCCGGGCCGGTCTCGCTGCTCGCCCGCAGGGACGGATATGAGACGGCAGCCGTACGCGTCGACGTCATCGCAGGCCAGGAGCGTATCGTCAGCCTGGCGCTGATCCCGAAGGCGGCGGAGCAGGAAGAGAACACGGTTGTGACGAGCACGCGCATCGGCCGCAGAATCGAAGATCAGCCCATTCCTGAAGACGTGCTTCGCCGCAGCACGATCGAAGAACAGATCTTGATGGCGCCCGGCAACATCGTGCTGCTGCTCGACGGCATGCGCACCCTACGCGTGCAAACCACGTCGCCGGAGCTCGGCACCGCGATGGTGCGCACGCAGGGCTTGCGCGGGCAGTACACGCGGCTGCTCTCCGACGGCGTGCCGCTCTACCACGATCACCCCGGCGGGCTGACCCTGGTTCAGATCCCGCCGATGGATCTCGCCCGCGTGGAAGTCATCACGGACGGCGGATCCGCGCTGTTCGGCGCGAACGCCCTGGGAGTTGTCAACTTGATGTCGCGGCAGCCCGGCAAGGAGCCGGATCGCGAGATCCTCTTCAGTCAGTCCGCGCCGAATGCAACGGACGGCGTGCTCTGGATCTCGCTGCCGCCCAAAGGCTCGTGGAGCAGCACGTACCTGTTCGGCGGACATTGGCAGGACGAACACGACGGAGACGACGACGGCTGGTCCGACATTCCCGGCTACTCGCGAGGAGTGGCACGCACGCGCGTGTTCTGGGACAACCGGCAGGGACGGTCCGCTTCCGGTACGGCGGGCGTGACATTCGAGAAGCGCGACGGCGGAAGTGACTTCGCGCATCAGTCGCTCGAGACTCGCGAAGCTGACGGCGCGCTGTTCGGCCAGATGCCGCTCGGCAAATACGTCCTCGCCGGCGCCGGCACGCTCTTCGTGCAATCGCGCGTGCGCGACTTCAGCGACAGACGCGAACACGACCGCCGCGAGTCGGCCACCATCGAGCTCACTCTTCGCGGCAGCGCGCGACGCCAAATCTGGATCGCGGGCATCGCCGCCGACTGGTTCGCGATTCGAACCCCGGATCCGCTTGCGTCGGGATCGATTGCCCCGCGGGGCGGCATTTTCGTCCACGACGACGTCGAGATCGCGCCGTGGTTGTTGGCCTCGGGAAGCGCGCGCCTCGATTACACCAAAGGGGCGGGCGAGGCATTTCGGGTAGACGACTTCTTCTTCAGTCCGCGCGCGGCGGTCCTCGTACGCAAGGGGGTTTGGGCGGGACGGCTTTCCGCCGCTCGGAGCTACTCGGTGCCCACAACCCTCACCGAGGAGACCGAGGCGGCGGGATTTGCCCGCCTGTCCATTGAGGGTCCGCTCCAGATCGAAACCGCGCGCGGCGTGTCAGGCGACCTCACCCATACCACCCGCTCATCGATCGTCTCGCTCACGCTGTTCCGTTCGCATATCGATCATCCAGCCTTGATCGATCGCTCCACGTACACGCTTCGCACCGACCCCGATCCCGTCGTCACGCACGGCGTGGAGCTCCTCGGCACGGTGCGCCGGCCGCCATTCGCGATCACCGGCACGTACGCGTATGTGCGCGCGCGTGAGCGCGGTGACATCGAGGTCGCGCTGACGCCGCGGCACAGCGCCGGACTGATCGCGGCGGCGGAAGCCACCGGGCGCGGCCGCGTAACCGTGCAGGTGTATTTCACCGGCGAGCAGCGGCTCGACGCCAACCCGTATCGATCGACGAGCGAACCCTACACGCTCGTCAACCTTCTCGGCGAAGTTCCATTCGGCCGATGGCATGTGTTCGTCAACGGCGAGAATCTGACGGATGTCCGCCAGACACACTGGGATCCGATCGCGCGGCCTGCGCCCGACGTCGACGGCCGGTGGACAGTCGACGCGTGGGCGCCACTCAAGGGCCGCGCGCTCAATGCCGGTATCAGAGTCTCGTTCTGATCGCGGCGCGAAGTAAGATCTCCGTCTATGCGTTCGGTTCACAGAATTGCACTCCGGCTCCTGGCCACGGTGATGCTGGGTCACACCGTGCTCCTCGCTGTAGCGTCAGCTCAAACAGTCGAGCCACAAACGCAGGCGGACTCGAAGGGCGCGGCAAGCTGGCCTGGATTCCGTGGTCAGAATCGCGATGGTGTCTATCGCGGCGCCATCCGCTTGTCCTGGGACGGGCTCACGCCACTCTGGAAGAAGCCGATCGGCGGCGGCCGCGCGTCGTTCGCAATTGCCGGCGGGCGCGCGTTCACCATCGAGCAGCGCGGCCGCAATGAAGTCGTCGCCGCCTACGACGTCATGACGGGCAAGGAGTTGTGGACCAGCGCGTGGCCGGATCGTTTCAGCCAGTGGATGGGAGGCGGCGAAGGTCCGCGGGCCACGCCCTCCTGGGCGGACGGATTCGTGTTCGCCCTCGGCGGCAGGGGCGAGCTGCGCTGTCTCGAAGAGGCCAGCGGCAAGCTCGTCTGGCGCACGAACATCCTGCACGATGCCGGCGCGAAAAATCTCAGATGGGGCATGGCGGCCTCGCCGCTCATCGCCGGGGACGCGGTGATCGTGCTCCCCGGCGGACCCAGCGGCAAATCAGTCGCGGCCTACGATCGCCGGACGGGCAAGCGGTTGTGGACCGCGCTCGACGACAAGCAGGCGTACGTCTCGCCGATGCAGGTCACGCTCCTCGGCGTGCCGCAATTCCTGATCGTCAGCGCCGAACGGTTGGTGGGACTCAGTCTCGATCATCGGCACGTGCTCTGGCAGTTCCCGTGGGTCACCAATCACGACGTCAATGCGGCGCAGCCGATCGTGATCGACGACCGACGCGTCTTCTATTCGTCGGGTTACGGCGAGGGCGCGGTCGTTTTCGAACTGACGAAGGCCGGCGACCGGTTCGAGGCCCGCCAGGTCTGGCGGAACATCCGCATGAAGAACCGCCAATCGAGCTCGGTCCTCCACGACGGCTTCATTTACGGTCTGGACGAAGGAATCCTCGCGTGCCTCGACGCCGCCACGGGCGAGCTCAAGTGGAAAGGCGGGCGCTACGGACACGGTCAGGTGCTCCTGGCCGGCGATCAACTCGTGGTGATCACCGAAGAGGGTGACCTCGTCCTTGTCGCCGCCGCTCCCGACAAGCTTCGGGAGCTGGGCCGCGCGCAGGCCCTTGATGGCGAGACCTGGAACGTGCCGGCGTTTGCAGACGGAATTCTGCTGGTCCGCAACACGAAGGAAATGGCGGCGTTCGACCTGCGGCCTGAGGCGGGTGGGCCGCCGAATCCACACTCCAGCCCGGGCGCACGCGCCGGTGGACACCACCCGGTGTCCGCGGCCCTCTTGAAAGCGTCAGGGGTCCGGTTCGAGCGGAACCGCGTCGGGTTTGCCGGTCAAGCGCAGGCCCCGGCGCCGCCGCAGCCTGCCACGGCCGTCGACGCGTCCGGCCGCGAGTATTTCGTCTCGTGGGGATACAACGGCGACAACTACACCAAGAGCGACATTCACTTCAGGCAGCCGTCGATCGGCAACGACTTCACCCTGGTCGACGTGAAGGCCCGCGACAGCAAGGGCTGGACCGACGGCCTCTTCAGCCACAGCCTGTTCGTGCCGCAATACAACATCCGGTTCGGCCTCTTCTTCAACGAGAAGTGGGGACTGGAGGTGGCGCTGGACCACTTCAAGTGGATCGTCAAGGAGGATCAGGAGGTGCGCATGACCGGCACGATGAACGGATCGCCGGTCGACGCTCCGATCGCGCTCGCGGAAGATGTCCTGCGCTATCAGCTCAACAACGGCGCGAATCCGATCTTCTTCAACCTGCTGCGGCGCGTACGGCTCGCCGGCGAGGGCGGCCGCACGGGCCACATCTCATTCCTGGCGAAAGCGGGCGGCGGATTCGCGGTTCCCCACACCGAGAACACGCTGTTCGGCGAGCCGAACGAAAAAGGGTTTCAGGCGTTCAACGGCTGGAACCTCGACGTCGCGGCCGCCGTTCGCGCCCACTTCTACAAGTTCCTGTATTTCGAATTCGAGGACAAGCTGCTGTACGCGCGCTACTTCGGGGTCAACATCGATCGCGGCGAGGCCGGGCACAGTGTCAAGGCCAACCAATTCTCCTTCCATTTCGGGGCGGCGTTCAGGTAGTGCGGTCCGGCGTGTCTGCGCCGCTGACGGCAAACCTCTCTGCGACTGTCCACAAATCGGGCGCGCGGTCGCAGTCGATCTCCAGCCAGTCGCCGTACGGATCGAGCAGCAGCGCGTGGATGCCGGCCGCGCGCGCGCCCGTGACGTCCGCGTGGTAGAGATCGCCCACGTGCA
Source organism: Acidobacteriota bacterium (assembly GCA_050264575.1). Classification (GTDB taxonomy): domain Bacteria; phylum Acidobacteriota; class Vicinamibacteria; order Vicinamibacterales; family SCN-69-37; genus DASQFI01. The sequence goes on from JBLNGH010000650.1 coordinate 7,454, forward strand.
GCGTGCGCTCAGGCCGTGAGCCGCTTGCTCGCAGGGCATGCTCGAAGATCCGCGGATCAGGCTTCTCGTAGCCGACGATGGCCGAGTCGATGACGAGGTTGAGGTACGGCCGCAAGCCCGCTGCTTCGAGACTGCGCTCGGCCGTGCCGTCGGAGTTGCTCACGACGACGAGCCTGAGCCCGCGGTCGCGCATCACCGCAAGCGCTTCCGGCACCTGCGGCATGACCGACCGCCACAGCACGCTCGCCCGGCCATCGGGACGGAATATGGGCCGCAGTTCAGTGACGAGATCGCGACGCGCCGAAGACGGCAGTTGCGAGGTGACGTCCAGCCGCTCGAAGATCGTCGTTAGATACGTGCGAAAGAGATCGGTGCCGGGCTCGACGCCATCCACGAACAAGAGCCGCGAGTAGCCTGGCCGGGATGCGGCCTCGGCGCGCCTGAGCGCGGCGCCATCGCACGCGAACCCTCGCGCGCACAGCTCCGCGGCGATCCAGTCGAAGTCGATCGAGATGAGCGTGTTGCCGACATCGAGAAGGATCGTTTCGATCTGATCGTAGGGAATCACTCCCAGTACCAGACGACGATCACGCCTTTGCCGTGATCTTCGGAGACCGACATATTGATCAGCCGTTCACGCCCATGGTCGGACGCAAACGACGCCGCCTCCTCGCAGAGTGTGGCCCAGGATTTCGTGGAACTCTTGAAGATCTTGAATTTCACCAGCATGTCACCTCCTACCGAATCATACCGGCATGCCCGACCGGAACCGGGTAACGTGTGAATCGTGCCGGAGAGATCGATGGCCGCCGCTCGTCCGATTGGGATGGGGTGCATGCGTCTGTCGACGTCGGCTGATCGCGACGAGGCGCGCGGCATCGCCGTGCTCCACGCCGCGCTCGACGCCGGCGTCACGTTTCTCGACACCGCGGACGCCTACGGCCTCGATCAGTCCGATGCCGGACACAACGAGCGTCTCATCGCTCGCGCGCTCGAGATCTGGCCCGGCGATCGGTCGCGCGTCGTCGTCGCCACGAAGGGCGGCTTGACGCGGCCTGACGGACAGTGGGTTCCCGACGGCCGCGCGACGCATCTGATAACGGCCTGCGACGCCAGCCGCCGGGCGCTTGGCGTGGAACGCCTCGCGCTCTATCAACTGCACGCGCCGGACCCGCGCACGCCGCTGGCCACCAGCGTGCGCGCGCTCGGCGCTTTGAAAGAGTCCGGCGCGATCGAGCGAATCGGCCTCTGCAACGTGAGCCGCGGCCAGATCGAGACGGCGCGGCAAATCGCGCCGATCGACGCGGTGCAGGTCGAGCTGAACGTGTTTCGCGACCGCGAGATTCTGAGCGGCGTCGTGCAGTACTGCGTCGATCACGGCATCCAGCTGATCGCTCATCGTCCGCTCGGCGGCGTGCGAAAACAACGCGCGCTCGAACGCGATCCGATCCTCACGGATCTGGCGCGCCGGCATGGCGCGACGCCGCAGGACATCGCGATCGCCTGGCTGCTGGACCTGGCTGACATCATCGTGCCGGTTCCCGGTCCATCGCGCGTGGAGACCGCACGGCGGATCGGCCATGCGTATCACTTGAAGCTCGGCAACGACGACCGCGCGAGACTCGACGAGCGGGTCCCGGCCGGCGCGAGGTTGCGCTCGCGCGAAACCGCACCGCCCGCCGTGCGGTCCTCAATAGCGGGTGAAATCGTGCTCATCATGGGTTTACCCGCTGCCGGGAAGAGCACGCTCGCACAGCCGTTCACGCATCAGGGCTACACGCGTCTCAATCGCGACGAAACGGGCGGGTCGCTCCGGGGCCTCGCATCGCGGCTGGCCGCGATCGTGGCGGCCGGGAACACGCGGCTGGTCGTAGACAACACGTTCGTCACACGACAGGCGCGGGCACCGATGCTGGACGCCGCCAGCCGGGCCGGACTGCGCGTGCGCGGGTTGTGGCTCACCACAAGCATCGACGACGCGCAGGTCAACGCGGTGTCCCGAATGCTGTCGCGCTACGGGCGACTCCTCGAACCCGCGGAGATGCGCCGGATTTCCGCGCGCGATCCCAGCGTCTTTCCTCCTGGTGTGCTGTTTCGTTACCAGCGTGAGCTCGAGCCGCCCGAGCCGTCGGAAGGGTTCGCCGAGATCGAACACGTGCCCTTCGTGCGCCGGCGAGAGCCTGCGTTCTCGAACCGCGCGGTCATCGTCAAAGCTGACGGCGTGCTGCGCCGCAGCCGCGCGGGCCACCGCACGCCGCGGTCTGCCGACGATCTCGAGGTACCGGACGGCGCGGCCTCCGCGGTGCAGCGCTACTCACAGGACGGATCCAGGATCATCGCGATCGGTTGGCGGCCGGAGATCGCCGAGGGCACGATGACAGCTGAGGCCGCTGCGGAAATCGATGCGCTGATGACAGAAAGGCTCGGTGTCTCGATCGAGGTGCTGGATTGTGTGCATCCCGCCGGACCGCCGATCTGCTGGTGCCGGAAGCCGCAGCCTGGACTCGGCATTCTCTGCGTGCACCGGCATCGGCTCGATCCCGGACGCTGTCTGTACGTCGGCGCCGGCCCGCAGGATCCGGTCTTCGCGCGCCGCTGCGGATTTCAGTTGACCTCGGGTTTCGCCGGGGTCAGA
>JBLNGH010000651.1:0-5940 GCA_050264575.1 Acidobacteriota bacterium
AGGCCGCCGAATCTTTTGGATTGCCCGCAAAGAGCGGCGCGACCGAGCTGAAATCGTGGAGATAGGCGGTGACGAGCGGCCGGATCCAGGGCAGGCGTTGAAGATCGATCGCGTCACGCACGAGGCCTGTCGCTGGCATCGTCTCGGAATCGCCGGACACGACTGCTCATTACATCATGATCTTCATGCGCTCTTTAGTGCTACAGTTCTTATGGCTCCTCGGGAGTACGTCCACTGCCTTTCGAAGATTCAGCAGGCTCACCACCTCCGTCCGCATTCGGCAGCTATCGAGTGCTGCATCAGATTGGCAGCGGTGTTCTTGGGCCCGTCTTCCGCACCTACGAGCCGCAGCGCGATCGGCTGGTTGCCGTAAAGGTCTTCAAGCTCGATCTGGTGCCCGAGGACGTCGCGCGGCTCGCCGACGCTTTGCAGCGGCTGGTGGCCAGCCCGACCACGTATCCCGGCATCGTCCGCGTGCTGGACGCGGGCCTCGAGGGAACTTCCCCCTTCGTCGCGATGGAATATGCGTCCGGCGAATCGCTCGACGTGGCGCTTCGCGATTTTGCGCCGGGACTCGCCCGCGCGCTGCCACTCCTCATCGACATCGGCCGGGCGATTGACGCGTCGTGGGCGGAAGAGCGTGGGCATGGCGCGCTCCACCCGCGCGACGTGATCGTGTCGACGGGCGTGGCCGACACGCGCATCACCGGTTTCGGCATCACGTCGGCGCTCGAGTCCATTGGGGCTCGCGCGCCGGTGCGGCGGCCGTACACCGCGCCGGAACGCGTCGAAGGCGAGCCATGGGACATCCGGGCGGACGTCTACTCGCTTGGCGCCATTGCCCATGAGCTGTTGACGGGACGCCGGCCGGTGGGGTCGGGCGAGCAGGACGGCACAATCGCGCCGGAGCTCGCGCCGGAACAACGCGTCTCGATTCGCCGGGTGATCGGCAAGGCGCTGTCGGAGCGCCCTGCGGATCGGTACCCGAACGCGGCCGCGTTCGTTACCGAGCTCGAAAGGATTGCGCAGAGCGCAGGTGTCCTCGCGTCCGTCCCGGTGGCGGCACCAACCGCGGCGATGGACTTCTTCCCGTCTGAAAAGCCCGTTTCGAAACCGGCGCCCGAGTCGCATCCGCCAACGCCTCGCACCTGGCATCCCACGTTGCCGGATGCGCCACGGCCGTCGCAAGAAGCGGCCGCCCCCGCGCCGGCGCCGGCCGCAAAACCCGCCGGCCGTCCAGCGGCGGCGAAGACGACATCGCCAAAGCCTTCAGTCGCGCCCACGGGGGTTTCCGCAAAGTCCGGCGCGATGGGAGTTGCGACTGGCCGAACTGTTCCTGGCAAGCCGTCGCCGCCCCGTGTCGAAGCGGCTCCGAAACCGGCACCACCGGCAGCACCGGCCGCAACGATCGCGGCTGCTGCGGCCGTTGCTGGCGGGGCGACAGCCTTTGCTTCAGGCGAACCTCCTCTCGAGCCGCCGGCAAGCCCGCTCGTCGAGCCGCCAGAGACGATGGCGCCGCGCAAGTCGGATACACGCCACCTGTCGATCACGCGCGTCGATCCGGATGCACCGGCTGCGCCGGCCGTTGCGGCAGCAACCGTTGTGCGGCCGCCGCCGGCGGGTCCTGTCACGCCGCACACCGCGCTGGGCAGCCCGAGGATTTCACTCGGGCCCGGCGCCTACCAACCGGTGTTCAGCACGCGTGACACGTCGTTCGATTCGCGATCCTTTCCGTGGGCTGCCATCGGCGTTGCCGTCGTCGCGGCGTTGATCGCCGGTGGCGTCGGCGGCTACCTGCTTGGCGCCCGAAGCGCCAGACCGGTGGCCTCACAGGCGAGCGTCGGCAAACCCGCGGGCCAGACGGCCACGGATGTCCCCGTCACCTCCGAGCCAGCGCCGAAACCGTCGTCAGACGCGCCGCCCGCGCCGTCACGGCCGGCAGGTCCAACCGCGGCGATTCGGAAGCCCTCATCACGCTCGACACCGCCGCCGGCGACCCGGGTGTCGGACGTGCGCGGACGGATCATCGTGCGCTCCGTTCCATCTGGCGCGATCGTCACCGTCGACGGCCGGTTGTACGGCGAGACGCCGTTGACGGTTCGCGACCTCGTGCTGGGCGCGCATTCGGTGCAAATTGCTCATCCTGGTTATGTGCCACGGACCGATCGCCTCACACTGACGTCCGGCGCGCCGTCGCAGACCGTGTCAGCGCAGCTGGAACCGGGCGTTGATACGGCGAAAGCCGGCGCCACGCAGGGATCGGTCTTCGTCGATACGCGTCCGAGAGGCGCGCGCGTCACGATCGACGGGCGCGACGCCGGCGTGACGCCGGTACAGATTCCCGAAGTGTCGCTGGGCCCGCACAAGATCACGCTCGAACTGGCGGGATACAAGACCCTGAACGCCGACATCGTGGTCACGCCAGGACCGCCCACGAAGTTCGCCGTCACGCTCGAACAGGTGCGATAGTTACTGGTGCGACTCGGAGCATCATTCCTGAATCGGTTACACGTGTGGCACATCGATTCGATAGATCGATTCTGTAGACTTTTGTGATGGACGCTTTACTCGCGCTCGAAAACGGTCAGTGGTTCCGCGGCAAATCGGTCGGCGCGCTGGGGGAGACGTCCGGCGAAGTCGTCTTCAACACGAGCATGACCGGCTACCAGGAAGTGCTGACCGATCCGTCCTACGCCGGCCAGATCGTCACGATGACGTGCCCGGAGATCGGCAATTACGGCATCGCCGGCGAGGATGTCGAGTCCCGCGGCGTGCAGGTCGCCGGGTTCGTCATTCGGGACGAGTCGCCGGTCGCGAGCAACTGGCGCGCCGAAGGCACGCTTCGCGACTACCTCACTCGTCAGGGCATCGTCGCCATCTCCGACGTCGACACGCGCGCGCTGACGCGCCTGCTGCGGTCGTCCGGCGTGATGCGCGGCGTGATCGCGACCGGCCGGCCGGATCCCGACGATCTCGTCGACAAGGCGCGCGCCATTCCGAAGATGGAAGGCTCCGATCTCGTGCGCGGCGTCACGTGCGGCGAGCCGTTCGACTACCAGCCGCTCGCGTCCGACGATCAGGAATTCCTCGTCACGCCGGGCCGGCGCGCGACGAGACCGTTGCGCGTCGCCGCGTACGACTACGGCATGAAGTGGAATATCCTGCGCCGCTTTGCCGCGCACGGCTGCGAGGTCCGCGTCTTTCCGGCGACGACCCCCGCCGCCGAACTGCTGCAGACCAAGCCGGACGGCGTGTTCCTGAGCAACGGCCCGGGCGATCCGGCCGTGCTCGACTACGCCATCGACAACGCCCGGACGCTGATCCAGAGCGAGGTCCCCACATTCGGCATTTGTCTCGGCCATCAAGTCCTCGGTCTGGCGATGGGCGCGCGCACCTTCAAGCTCAAGTTCGGGCATCGCGGCGCGAACCATCCGGTGAAAGAGCTCCGCTCGGACAAGGTCGAGATCACCTCGCAGAATCACGGGTTCGCCGTCGATCCCGGCTCGCTTCCGCACGACGTCGAGATCACGCACCTGAACCTGTACGACGGGACGATTGAAGGGCTCCGCCACACGTCGAAGCCCGTGTTCTGCGTGCAGTACCATCCGGAGGCGTCGCCCGGGCCGCACGACGCGGATTACCTCTTCGGGCTCTTCCTCGACGAGATGGAAAAGCACGCCTGACCGATCGCCATGCCTAAACGGAACGACCTGCGGCGCGTGCTCGTCATCGGCTCTGGCCCGATCGTGATCGGTCAGGCCTGCGAGTTCGACTACTCCGGGACTCAGGCCTGCAAGGCGCTGAAGTCTGAGGGACTCGAGGTCATTCTGGTCAACAGCAATCCGGCGACGATCATGACCGACCCGGAGATTGCGGACCGCACGTACGTCGAGCCGCTGACGGTCGAGATGATCGAGCAGGTGATCGAACGCGAGCGTCCGGATTCACTCCTGCCGACGGTGGGCGGTCAGACGGCGCTGAACCTGGCCGTGCAGCTCGGTGAGCAGGGCGTCCTCGATCGCCACGGCGTCAAGCTGATCGGCGCGTCGGTGACGGCGATCAAGGTCGCCGAGGATCGCCTGAAGTTCAAGGAAGCGATGCGCTCGATCGACATCGAGGTTCCCGAGAGCCTGTACGCGCGATCGATGGAACAGGCGTACGAGGCCGCCGAGCACATCGGAATGTTTCCGGTCATCATCCGGCCGTCGTTCACGCTCGGCGGCGTCGGCGGCGGCATCGCGTACAACATCGAGGAGTTTCGCGAGCTGGCGCGGCGCGGGCTCGGGATGAGCCCGGTCCACGAGATCCTCGTGGAAGAGTCGGTGATCGGCTGGAAAGAGTTCGAGCTCGAGGTGATGCGCGATTGCGCCGACAACTTCGTCGTCATCTGCTCGATCGAGAACGTGGACGCCATGGGCGTGCACACCGGCGACAGCATCACGGTCGCGCCGGCGCTGACGCTCACCGACAAGGACTACCAGCGGATGCGCGACGCGGCGCGGCGCATCATCCGGCGCGTCGGGGTCGAGACCGGCGGGTCGAACATTCAGTTTGCGGTCAATCCCGCGAACGGCCGGATGGTCGCGATCGAGATGAACCCGCGCGTCTCGCGCTCGTCGGCCCTGGCGTCGAAAGCCACCGGCTTTCCGATCGCCAAGATCGCGGCGAAGCTCGCGCTCGGCTACCGGCTCGACGAAATCCGCAACGACATCACGCGCGAAACGCCGGCCTCCTTCGAGCCCACCATCGACTATGTCGTCGTGAAGGTGCCACGGTGGGCGTTCGAGAAGTTCCCGCAGGCGGATCGGTCGCTGTCGACGCAGATGAAATCGGTCGGCGAGGCGATGGCCATCGGCCGGACGTTCAAGGAAGCGTTTCTCAAAGCCTTCCGGTCGCTCGAGCTGGGCAGGAGCGGCCAGCTCCTGGGTCAGACCGCCGCCGGCGGGCTCGCCGAACAGGAAGACCAGGCGTCGCTGCAGCAGGCGCTCGGCATCCCGACCGACCGGCGGATGTGGGCGGTGTTCCGCGCGCTGGAGCGCGGATGGCCGGTCGAGGAAATCCACCGCCTCACGCACATCGACCGCTGGTTCCTCACGCAGTTTCAACAGATCGTGGATCTGGCCAAGTCAGCGGCCGCCGTCGGGCCGCGCGATCTGTCGGATGAGCTGCTCCGAGATCTCAAACGTGCCGGATTCGCCGACAGCGATTTGGCGCTGATCCTCGGCCTGGACGAAGCGAGCCTCCGCGTGCGCCGGCAGGACGTCTCGCTCGCGCCGGCCTACAAGCGAATCGACACGTGCGCGGCGGAGTTCGAATCCTACACGCCGTATCTCTACGGCACCTTCGAGCCCGAATGCGAGGCCAACCCGACGCCGCGGGCGAAGGTCGTCATCCTCGGCAGCGGCCCGAACCGCATCGGTCAGGGGATCGAGTTCGATTACTGCTGCTGCCACGCCGCGTTCGCGCTCCGCGACGAGGGCTACGAGACCGTCATGGTGAACTGCAATCCCGAGACGGTCTCCACCGACTACGACACGGTCGATCGGCTCTACTTCGAGCCGCTCACGTTCGAGGACGTGTTCGCGATCGTCGAACGGGAGCGCAGCGCGGGCGGCGAGGTCGCGTGCGTCGTGCAGTACGGCGGACAGACGCCGCTCAAGCTGGCGCTGCCGCTGCAGGAGGCCGGCGTCAGAATCCTCGGCACGAAGCCCGACTCCATCGATCTCGCGGAGGATCGCAAGCGGTTCGCCAAGCTCCTCTGGGACCTGGGGATCCCTCAGGCGCCGAGCGGCACCGCCACGTCGGCCGACGAAGCGCGCGAGGTCGCGGCGGCCATCGGGTTTCCCGTGGTCGTCCGGCCGTCGTACGTGCTGGGCGGCCGCGCGATGGCCATCGTCTATGACACGGCGGCGCTCGATCGCTACATGCGCCACGCCGTGC
>JBLNGH010000652.1:0-15082 GCA_050264575.1 Acidobacteriota bacterium
CTGCGCGACGAACATCATTCGATACATGTGCGCCCACGACACGTGGTTCTCTTCGACGGCGAGATCTTCCGGGCGCTTGAGCATCAGATAGCAGACGTACAGCCCATAGATCGTCATCACCGCCCCGAGAAGATGGAGCAGCGCGGCGTGGCCGGTGAGAATGCCGGCGAGCGTGCCGATGTTGATCAGCAGAAAGGGGAGCACGAACGACGGCGAAATCATCCAGGCCGCGCGGCGGACGCCGTAAAGAATCGGCAGCGTGCGGCACCCGCCGCGGCGGTCACCTTCCATGTCCGCGAAGTCTTTAGTCGTCGACGCGCCGAGCAGAAAAAGCCCGAAGATGGTGCCGATGTACCAGGGCTCGATGCCGAGCACGGTCTTGACGGCCGACCAGCCCGCGACCTTCAGCAGCACGCCTCGCGGAACCGCGATCGTGATGTTCGCCCACCAGCCGCGCTGCTTCGTGCGAAGCGGCGGCACCGAGTAGACGTACGTCGCAATGATGGCGACGATGACAATCCAGAAACATTCGTGACGGCCGTGCGGCGCGACGAGCCACGCCAGGATCAGCGTGAGCGCGTACGTGATGGCGGTGAAGCCCCATGCCTGCGCGATCGTCAGCCGACCGCTCGGCAGCGGGCGCTTGCCCTTGTTCACGCGATCGATTTCGAGGTCATAAATCTGATTGAGCGCGTTGTTGCCGGCGTTGAACACCACGGCCATTGCCGATCCGATCAACGCCGGCACGAGCAGCGACCAGCTCCACGTTTCGTGCGGCCGCGCGCCGACCGCCGTGACCGCGCCCGACAGGAAGCCGAGCGCCGGCGCAATCAGAGTGAAGGGCCGCGCGAGTTCGATGTACGTTCGCATGGCTGATGACGTTAGCGAACCGGACAAGGGCAGAGGGCAGAGGGTAGAGGGCAGAGGAAAGGGGAAAGGAGGGGAAGGTCAAAGGGTAGGCACGCCATGACCCGGCGGTACCGCAGTGATGCGCGCGTCAACGAGGCTTTCATCTCCCGACCACCTTTTTAGTTTCCTTTTCCCTTTCGCCTCCGACCTTTCCTTTGCCCTCTGCCCTTTGCCCTCTGCCCTTTACACAAACGCCAGCGCCAGGCCGGCACCGATCGCGGCGTTGATGAAGTTGAGCGCGTCGTTGTTGAGCGTGCCGCGCCCTTCGAGCGTCGCGCCGAGCGCGCCTTCGACGAGCGAGGCGATCGTGGCAGCGACGACCACGGGTGCGACCGACGCTGCCGGGATCAACCGGAGTGCATCTCCGAGCATTGCCAGCGCGATGGCGGCGGCGAGACCAGCCAGCGTCCCTTCGACAGACACGGCTCCCGACGTTCCCGGCCGAACTCTTCGCAATCCGACGACCAGCCACGTCGTCGTTCCCCACGCTTTGCCGACTTCGCTCGCGACTGAATCGCTTGCGGACGTGACGAGCCCAGCAACCATCGCGAGCTTTGCCAGGTCCGGCTGCGAGACGCCCAGGCACAAGAGCGCAGCCCACGCCGCGAGACCGGTGTTGGCGATGGCGTTGCCTGGTCCCCGCCGTCCGCCGCGCTCCTCGGCGATTCCCGCGAGCGCTTTTCGACGGTATCCCAGCAGCGTCGCGACCGCCGCCGCCAGGAACGACGCGAAGAGCATGATCCATCCCTGCCAGTCCGTCCCCAGATACACGGCGGTGCCGAGGACGGCGCCGGCGATCGCGCCCGGAATCGTCACGGTCCGCGCCGCATATCCGGCCGCGCTCACCGCGACGTTGAGGATGACTGCGGGGATCAGTCTGCCGGCCCAGATCGCGATCGAGCTTCGCGCGACGTCCTCCGAGACGAAGCTCAGACTCCAGAGCACGATCGCGGCGGACGCCGGCACCGAAATGTTGTCGTTCAAGCGGATGGGCGCGGTTTCGATAAAGCCGGCGACGATGGCCGCCATCGCAGGCGCGGTGAGAATCCACCAGAGTCGCGTCTCCGCGCCAGCGGTCCACGCAGCCAGCGCGCTGCCCGCCACCCAGCCGAACCCGATGAATGCTGCGAGGCCGCCGACGGACTTCGCGCGATTCCAGGGCAGCGGCGAGGTCCTGACGTGCGCGCCGACGAGCGTCGCCATGCCGTCACCGGCGGCGAGGATTCCCCAGGCGGCCGCGGCGATGTCCAGGCGCTTCGGAAAACAGACGAGGAGCGCGAGCACGGCGAGCGGGTAGATCACGATCCCGGATCGCACGGGCGCGGCGAGATCGCCGGGCCTGAAGACGGACGGCGCAATCCGCGGCAGCACGAGGACGTTGAAGAGCAATCCCGCGACGGCGACGAGCGCCGCCTGCCACCAGGTCAGCCACGGCAGCAGCAACGCGCCGGTCCCGACCAGAATGTGAACGAGTTGCCGGCGGACTTCTGGGGTCACTGGCCGGCCGCGACTTGAACGCGCCAGTACTCCAGCGTGTCGCGCAGTGTCTGTTCGACGGGAATCTTCGGCGCCCAGCCCAACTCCGACTGGATGCGCGTCGCATCGCCCTGGATTACCGGCACGTCATTCGGGCGAAGGCGCGATTCGTCGACGTCGACGCGCACCTTCGTCTGCGCGAGATGGAGCAGCTCTTCGAGGAGGTCGCGGATTCGCCAGGCTCGGCCGGAGCAGATGTTGTACGGCCGCCCGCGCGGGGCCGATTCAATCAAGCTGACGTAGGCATTGACGACGTCGCGGACGTCGGTGAGGTCGCGGCGGGTGTCCAGATTGCCGACCTGGATTTCCGGCGGCGCCAGGCCCGCTTCGATGCGCGCGATCTGGCGGGCGAAACTCGGAATCGCGAACGCGGGACTCTGCCCCGGGCCGGCGTGATTGAACGGCCGCGCCAGGACGACATCGAGCCCCTCCTCGTGTGCGGCCCGCTGCGCGAGTTGATCCTGCGCCAGCTTCGACAGTCCGTACGGGCTCGTCGGCACCAGCGGCGTGTCCTCGCTGATCGGCTCGTCGGTCATCTGATAGACCTGCGCGGACGAGACGACGAGGATGCGGCACGCCGCCGGCGCGAGCCTGATGCTGTCCAGGAGATAGTGCGTGCCCAGGGCGTTGGCCCGCAGGTGCGGCACGACGTTCTGCCAGGACGTGTCCACTTGTGGCGCGCCGGCGAGGTGGTAGATCCGCGCCGGCGCGATCTCCTCGAGCGCGCGCGCGACCGCGCCCCGGTCGAGCAGATCGACGGCCTGCCAGTCGACTTGTCGCGTGAGATCGGGTGGAGTGCCTTCGGGCCGGTACCAGGCGACGACTGGCGTCTCGTCAGCGAGCCGATCGAGCAGGTGGCCGCCGACGAACCCCGTCGCGCCGGTGACCAGCGTGGTCGTCGCGGCCATGACGACTCAGGCGGGCGATCGGCGCCCGCCGTATTGCGCGTCGTAATACGCGCGAAACGCGTGATCCTGATCTTTGATGGGCCGCCACCACGATTCGTTGCGGCGGTACCAGTCGACGGTCGCGGCCAGCCCGGCATCGAACGCCATTTGCGGACGCCACCCGAGCCGCTGGAGCTTGCCGGTGTCGAGCGCGTAACGGCGGTCGTGACCGGGCCGATCGGTGACGGGCTGGATGAGCGAGGCCGGGCGTCCGACGAGATCGAGAATGCGGCGCGTGAGCTCGATGTTTGGAATCTCGTTGCCGCCGCCGATGTTGTAGGTGTCGCCCGGCTGGCCGCGCTCGATCAGAAAATCGAGCGCGCGGCAGTGATCGTCCACGTGCAGCCAGTCGCGCACGTTCAGTCCGTCGCCGTAGAGAGGGACCGGCCGGTTGTCGATGGCATTCGTCGTGAAGAGCGGAATGACTTTTTCGGGAAACTGATTCGGCCCGTAGTTGTTCGACGCGCGGGTCACGATCACCGGCACACCGTACGTCGCCCAGTAGCTGTACGCGAGACGGTCGGCGCCCGCTTTGCTCGCGGCATAGGGATTCCGCGGACGCAGCTCATCGGTTTCCTGGCTCTTGCCCTCGGGCACGCTGCCGTACACCTCGTCGGTGGAAATCTGGATGAATCGTCGCAGCGCCTTGGCTTCGCGCGCCGCTTCGAGCAGGACGAACGTCCCGAACACGTCCGTGTGAATGAACTCGCCTGCGGCGAGAATCGACCGATCGACGTGGGTCTCGGCCGCGAAGTGCACCACGATTTCCGAGGCGCGGACGAGCGGCGCGGCGATGGCCGCGTCCGCGATGTCGCCTTTGACGAACGTGTGACGCGGACTCGATTTCACGCTCTCGAGATTCTCGAGCCGGCCGGCGTACGTGAGCTTGTCGAGCGTCGTGATCCGCCAGTCGGAATGCGCGTCGTGCGCCCAGCGGACGAAATTCGAGCCGATGAAGCCCGCGCCGCCTGTCACGAGCACCTCTACCATCGACTGCCCACCTCGGAGTTATCGCCGAGCCCGTAGGACAGCACGGGCTTGTTGGCCACGGGCACGAGCTGCTTGGCGCGGGTGCAGGTGATGGGCCGCAGGCGCGTGCCGCGCCCGCCGCTCAGGATCAACCCCTTCATCGACGCCCGCTATTATCTCCGAAGGTGCCGAACGGGTTGGCGAACGAGCCGATGCCGGCCAGCGTGAACGAAATGCCAAATCTGCGATCGACCTGGGTGTTGGGCTGCCCCACGGCGCCGATTGCGAAGCGCTGATAATCGACGGAGATGCCGCAGCACTGCGCGTTGTAGTAGCCAATCCAGCGCTGCTGCAGGAACCCCTTGGCGAGCAGATCGTAATCGAATCCGTACGTGCCGCCGACCCGGTTGTCGAGCAGCTTCAGCGAGGCGGTCGCATTCATGTAGTGCGTCGCCGCGTTCGCCTCGTAACCGGGCAGTCCCGGAATCACCCGGCGCTTGCGCCATCCGGCGGTGATCTGGGCTTTTCTCGCGTCGTACACGCCCGACAGGCTGTAGAGCAGGGGCCGCTTGAGATCAGGATGGAGCTCGGTATGGAAGCGCGCCGAGAAGTGATCGGCGGGCACGCCGTTGATGTCAATCGCCAGATTGGAAAACTTGCTGGCCGACCCTGACTGGTAGTTCAGGTCGAACTGGGCGGCCTGGGTGTTCGTGTAGTAGCTCTGGCTGAGGGCGCCGGTCAGAATCGTCCGGACGTCGCCCGGACGGCCGCCGCGCTTCCGTTTCGCGAGCAGCCGGTTGGTCAACGCATAGTTGACGGTCATCGTTCCACCGACTTCGTAGTCGACCTGATCGAACTTGACGACGTTGTTGATCTGATCGAAGGGCGACAGCCAGCGAACGGACATCGACGGCTCGATCAGGTGCTTGAAGCGTTCGGCGTAGCCGTTGTCGGCCGGTGTGAAAATGCGCGAGAGGACCGGCCCGACGACTTGCATGCGGAGATCCAGCAACTGACGCGTCAGCGGCGTGTTGGTCTGCACGAGGCTGATCTGACCGGACGGCGACGCCACAGGTTGCAAGCTCTCGAGCCAGTACGTCAGCCGGTAGGATCCCGACGCGGTCGCCGTGAGGTACGGAAGCTTGCTCAATGGGACGCGTACCGTGGGCGCCGTGTCGAGTCGCCACAGACTGTGATTGGTCGTCGGATCGTCGACGTTGTCCTGCTGGATGAGATTTGCTGCCTCACCGCCGACGCCGAAATACACCCGCGACCGTCCAATCGGCTTTTCAGCGGCCGAGATGGTCACCTGCGGCGCGCGTCCCTGCCGCCGGCCGTTGAGCACGACCACGGGCGCTCCGGTGACCGGGTCCGTCCGTGTTTCCTCCAGAAACGCGTCGCGCCGTTCGAAGTTGGCGAATAGCCGATAGCGCTTGATGTTGCCCGTGAGTGTCGCGCCGAAATAGCGGTCGCGCCTGGAGGCGTCGTAGACGTTCTGCTGATACAGCTGCTGCGTGGTGATGTCGGTGACATATTCGGCGCGTCCCGACACGCGGAACCCGTGCGGCAGGTTCGCACCGCCGTTGCCCCGGATGTCGTACGAGCGATGCGCCGCGCGCGTCACCTGGCCGACGTCGTTCGTCTGTTCCTTCTCGTCGAGGACGTACAGCCGGCCGTTGCCGTCCGATCCGGGCGCGGCCACGAACCGGTACTCGGTGCCGTAGCCCTGGCCGGCCTTCGAATACCAGTCGTGATAGAAGGTCGCGTCCTGGCTGCGATCGATCGCCCAGAAAAACGCGTTGCTGAGGCCGGTGCCGCGAACGGTCGAGGCGCTGTACGTCGGCAGCAGGAACCCGGTGGACCGATCGTCTTCGCTCAGCGGGTAATAGATGACCGGCACGTAGAAGACCGGCACGTTTTTCACCCGCAGGACGGCGTTCTTGAGCAGCGCGCGCTTGTCGAGCACGATCGTGCCGGACGATCCCTGCATCTCCCAGCGCGGCGCCGGCTGGGCGCACGTCGAGAACCCGCCGTTGGTCAGCGTGTACGTGCGGTCGCCGATCTTGGCGAGCCGCTCGGCGTGGAACGCCACTTCGGGCTCCAGCGTGCCGAACAGGCTCCGGTCGACCTGCCGGTCGGTGAGGTGCGCGGTGCCGACGGCGTTATAAAACGTCCCGAAGCGCGTCTTCCGGTTGAATTCGGCCTTTTCCGCGGCGACGTTCAGATCGGACTGCATGAAGACGACGTTGCCGCGCGCGTAGGCCATGTCTTCGCCATCCCGCCACTCGACCTCGTCGGCGAATAGGCGCGCATCGTCGCATTCGATGCTGACTGGATTCAGCGGCGAGCCCTTGAGAAGCTGGCCGATGTTCTTCGTGGGGTCGTTTTTGTCGTAAATGGGTTGGACCGTCGCCCGAATCGCAAAACCCTTCTTGCACGAGTCAAACGGGCCGGCCTGCTGCTGAGCCAGCGCCGGGCGGGCGGGGACAAACACGATCGCGATGACCAGAGCGGCAAGGACCCGATAGTGCATCTTGCTGAATCTTACGAGATATCGGCGCGAATCTCTCCTGCGAGATAGAGGGATCCGGCGACGACGACAGGGTCTCCGAGCGACATCGCGTGTGTCAATGCTTCGGACGGCTGTGCACGCGTGATGGCCGGGACGTCCGGCGCGACGCGTGTCGCCGCCGTCAGCAGTTCCTCCGGGGTCGCGGCACGCCCGATGGCCGGCGCCGTGAACACAAAGTGTGACGCGGCCGGCGCCAGCGCGCCGATCAGTTCTTCGACCTTCTTGTCCCGCATGATGCCGACGACGATCGGCAGCGGGCGGCCGTAGGCCTCGCGAAGATACGCCGCCAGCGCGCGCGCGCCGGCAGGATTGTGCGCCCCGTCGAGCAACAGCTCGTGGCCGTGCCATCGCATCAGCTCGAGCCGGGCCGGCCAGCTCACATCCTCGAGGGCCGTGCGAATCGCGTCCGGCGGCACCGTGAACCGTCGATCTGACGAAAGCGCTTCGAGCAGCCGTACGGCCGTGATGGCGTTGTCGATCTGATGGCGGCCGCGAAGCCCGAGCCTGACGCTGGCATATGCGTGACGGGGAGTGGTCAGTTCCATCTCGACTAGTCCATCTTTTAGCCGGCTTCCGGCTGCCACCTCGTCTGGCGCATAGATGAGCCGCGCTCCCTGACGATCGCAGGTGGCGCGAACGACCCCCCGCACGATCCCCGGATTGGCGGCGAGGACCACCAGGGATCCGGGCTTGATCACGCCGGCTTTTTCGCGCGCGATGGCCTCGAGGGTGTCGCCGAGATACGCCTGGTGATCGAAATCAACCGAGGTGATGGCGACCGCCACCGGCGTCACGATGTTGGTGGCGTCGAGGCGGCCGCCGAGGCCGACTTCCAGCACGGCCACCTCGACCTGCGCGTCACGGAAGATCTCGAAGGCGGCCGCGGTGGTGGCTTCGAAGTAACTGGGCGGCGCCTCCAGGCGTCCGGTCGCGGATCGCACGCGGCCAAGCACGGCATCGAGCGCGGCCGGCGACACGCGCTGACCGTCGACGACGAAACGTTCTTCGAGATCGACGAGGTGCGGAGACGTGTAGCGGCCGGTGCGGTATCCCGCGGCGCGTAATCCCCGCTCGACCATCGCGGTGACGGAGCCTTTGCCGTTGGTGCCGGCTACGACAATCGACTGAAAACTGTCGTGCGGACGTCCGAGAGCGTCCGTCAGCGCCCGGACCTGATCGAGCCCAAGCTTGATCCCGACGACTTCAAGGGAGTTCAGGAAGGATCGATCGGACACCTGCGTCGTTGTGCAACCTGTAACCTGACTTGATCCGAGAGTTCGAAGTTCTAAGTTCGCAGTTCAGGCGGCGCAACCTCAGGTCTCCTGGGCGATCGCCCCGTCAGCATGCGGAGGGTTCGCCCGAGGTGCGACTTGAGCTCGCGCCGATCGACGATCGCGTCGATGAATCCTTTTTCGAGCAGGAACTCGCTCCGCTGGAATCCATCCGGCAGCTTCTGCTTGATCGTCTGCTCGATCACGCGCGGGCCGGCGAACCCGATGAGCGCCCTCGGTTCGGCGATGTTCAGATCGCCGAGCATCGCGAAGCTCGCGGTGACGCCGCCGGTCGTCGGGTCGGTCAGGATGGAGATGTAGGGCAGGCCGGCGCGGTCGAGCCGTCCGAGGGCGGCGCAGATCTTTCCCATCTGCATGAGCGACAGCGCGCCTTCCATCATCCGCGCGCCGCCCGAGCAGGACACCACGATCAAGGGCGCGCTCGTGTCGCGGGCCAGCTCGGCCGCCCGCGTAATCTTCTCGCCGACGACCACGCCCATGCTGCCGCCGATGAATCCGTATTCCATCGCGCCAATCACGACCGGCAGGCCGTCGAGCGCGCCCGAACCGACGATGATCGCATCCTTGAGCCCGGTCGCTTTGACGCCCGCGTCGATCCGCGATCGATACGTTTTGGTGTCGGTGAATTTCAGCGGGTCGAGCGATCGGAGTCCGGCGTCGTGCTCGGTCCACGTCTCGCCGTCGAAGAGCGTCTTCAGGCGGTCGGCGGCCGTCATCCGGAAGTGGTGCGCGCATTGCGGACAGACCTGCAGCGTCGCAACGAGCTCCTTGTTGAAGATCGCGCGGCCGCACGACGGACACTTGATCCACAAGCCCTCGGGGACCCGGCTGGCCTTCGACTGAGCCTTGATTGGCTTGCGCGCTTTCTTGAACCAGGCCATGAGTGCAAAGTTATCAGAATCGATCTATCGGGTTATCGATCTATCGATCTATCGGAGAGCATTATGTCCCGGCGGACGCGACCCGCAAGGTTTCAATCGATCGATAGATCGATCGTCCGATAGATCGAGACACGTTTCAGCGCTGTGTTCTCGGCACGTAGTACTGCGTTCCGCGTCCCATCGCCCGGATCTGTTTCAACAGATCCTCCACGGCGTCCTCGCCCCAGCTCAGGTCGAACTGCGACGTTTCGACGACGAGGAGCGGCGTCGCGGTGTAGTGGAAAAAAAAGTGGTTGTAGGCCTCGTTGAGCTCCACCACGTAATCCTCGCTCGGCAGGGCGTCGTCCTGGTCGGCGCGTTTGACGCGCTCGCGAAGGCGTTTCTTCAGCGTCTCGGTCGGGGCCTGCAGGTACACGACGAGATCCGGCGCCGGCAGATCGCGTGAGACGAGCTCGAAGACCTTCTGGTAGATGAACAGCTCGTTGTCGTCGAGATTCAGAAACGCGTAGATCCGGTCGCGCTCGAAGAAGAAGTCGCAGATTGTCGTCTGGCTGAAGAGATCTCCCTGTCGCAGCCGGAGGAGCTGCCGATGGCGCGCGAGGGTGAAGAAGAGCTGCGCCTGGAATGCCGAGCCGCTTCGGCCGCCGTAGAAGTCGCCGAGGAACGGATTCTGTTTCTCGTCGAGCACCACGGTCGCATCCAGGCGGGCGCCCAGCCGTTCGGCGAGCGTCGATTTCCCCAGACCGATCGGGCCTTCGATCGCGAGGTACCGGAAATCCAAGAGGGGCGCAGTATAGCGCCGACCGGTGACAAACCCTGCGTGCCAAAAGCAGACATGAAGGACATGAAGGACGTGAAGGACATGGTGGGCGGGTAGAGAAACCCAAACGACAAGATGCTGCGCCAACTGACACGCGAGCGTCGCCTATGCGGCCGAAGGCCGCGGCGGCTTCGCCGCCAAGCGACGCTCGCTCACGTGCCAGAGCATGCTGCCCATTTCATATCGGTCCTCGTGAAGCTACATGCCTTCATGTCCTTCATCCTCTTCATGATCTTCATGTCTGCTTTTGGCAAGCAATGGGCATCACCGCTCTTCCTTGTCTGAGCGCGATACCATACCCGGGTGAAGATCGATGCGGTCGAATTGTCCGTCGTGCGGCTCCCGCTCGTACGGCCGTTCGAGACCAGCTTCGGACGCGTCGCCGCGCGTGAGTTCGTGCTCGTGGCCGTGCATCAGGATGGCGTCGCCGGCTGGGGAGAGTGCGTCGCCGATGCCGATCCGTACTACAGCTCGGAGACGAGCGCATCGGCGTGGCAGACGATGGCGAAGTACCTGATTCCGGCGGTGCTCAACGTCGACGTCGAACATCCACGCGCGCTGCACGGCCACTGGCGTCGCGTGCGCGGCCACCGCATGGCGAAAGCCGCGCTGGAAATGGCCGCGTGGGATTTGCAGGCCCGGCTCGAGCGCCGGCCGCTCTGCGAGCTGCTCGGCGCGCGCGCGCGACCGATTCCCGCCGGCGTATCGATCGGAATTCAGGAGTCGCTCGACGCGCTGGTGGATCGCGTGCGGTCGGAGCTGGCCGAGGGGTATCAGCGGATCAAGATCAAGATCAAACCGGGATGGGATCGCGCGCCTGTCGCAGCAATCCGCGAGCGGTGCGGCGACGTGGCATTGATGGTCGATGCGAACGCGGCGTATCGGGCCACGGACGCGGCGTCCCTGGCGGAGCTGGATCGCTTCAAGCTGATGATGATCGAACAGCCGCTCGACTACGACGATTTGTTGCAGCACTCCCGCCTTCAGGCGTCGCTCTCGACGGCCATCTGTCTTGACGAATCGATTACAGGTCCGCAAGCGGCCCTGGACGCGCTCGATCTCGGGTCCTGCCGCATCATCAACATAAAACCGGGCCGTATGGGCGGGTTCGGGCCCTCGCTGGACGTGCACGCGATAGCCCGCGATCGCGCGATACCGCTCTGGCACGGCGGTATGCTCGAAAGCGGGATTGGCCGGGCGCATAACTTGCATCTGTCTACGTTGCCCGGATTTGTGCTTCCTGGAGACGTGGCGGCGAGCCGTCGATACTTCGTCCCGGACCTCATCGAGCCGCCCATCGAGGTCAGGCCCGACGGCACCATCGAGGTGCCGTCCGGTCCGGGCATCGGCGTGGATCCGGTTCCCGATCGCGTGAAGGCCGCCCGGTTGCATACAGAAAGGTTCTGCGCGTGAGCAAGCGTTTGTGGTCCATCGCGGTGGTCATCGGCCTGGCGGCGTGCACGGCAGGGAAGCGGCCGCCTGCCGCGCCGGCCGCGCCGGCTCCGCCACCCATCCCGGTCGACACGAAAGCCGCGTGGATGCTGCGGCTCGAGCAGCAACGCATGCTGCGTGATGCCGGCACCGAAGCGGCGGTCGGCGAACCGCTCGTCGGCCCGCGCGCGCTGACTCCGGCGATCGCGCCGGACCTCGAGGCGCTCGCGCTGGATCCCGACGCGGCGCTTCGGCGCCGCGTGATGCTCGCGATCGGCCGTGTTGGACTCGCCGAAGGTCTGACGGCGCTGCTGCCGGCGCTCGGCGATCCCGATGAGGGCGTCCGCGCGACCGCAGCATTCGCGCTCGGGCTCATCGCGTCGAAAGATGCCATCGAACCGCTCCAGAACGCGCTGAAGGATCCGTCACCGCACGTGCGCGGCCGCGCCATTGAGGCGCTCGGTCTCATCGGCGATCGAGCGGCGGCGCCGGCCGTCGCGGAAGTCTCGACCGGGTGTGGCGCACTGATCGCGCCGATCGAGCCCGACGACGAGGAATACCCGAAGACGCCGGAGATCGAAGCATGCCGGCTCGCGTTGTTTGCGCTGGTGCGGCTGCGCGATTTCGACGCGCTCACGCGCGTGGCGCAGGACGCGCAGGGGCAACCGGTCTCGCGCTGGTGGCCGGTGGCGTACGCCCTCCAGCGGATCGGCGACGCCCGCGCGGCGCCGGCGCTCCTGACGCTGGCGTCGAGCAGCGGCGTTTACACACCGGCATTCGCGATTCGCGGCCTCGCCGGCGTCAAGGATCGGCGCGTCGCGCCCATCGCGACCGCGATCGCCGGGCGAGCCGACGCCGATCTCCGCCTCCGCGTGGCGGCCATCCGGGCGCTCGGCCAGGTTGGCGGCGCCGACGCCGTTCAACCGCTGCTCAAGCTCGTGATCGATCCCAAAACTCCCCGGAACCTCGCGCTCGAATCGGTCACCGCGCTCATCGCTACCGGCGAGCCGCAGGTGTTCAACCTGATGCTGGATCTGCTGACCGATCCGTGGCCGGCCATGCGCGCGGCCGCCATCACAGGGGCGGCGAAGCTCGATCCCGAGGGCTTTCTGCTGGTCATCTCGACGTTCGATCGAGACAAAGACTGGTCGGTCCGCGCGGCCATCGCATCGGTCCTCGCGTCGCTGCCCGCCGATCGCGCGCTCCCCGGCCTCGACGAGCTCGCCGGCGACGACGACGTTCGCGTGCGCAGCCCGGCGCTCGAGGCCCTGGCGAAAATCGACGCGCCCGATCTCACGAAGCGACTGTTCGACGCACTCGACGCGCCGGATTTCTCCGTGCGCGCGACGGCCGCGCAGCTCATGGGGGAGCGAAAGCCGCAGGGTGGCGCCACCCGGCTCGCGGCGGCGTACACCCGGGGCGAGACGGACGCGGCGTATACGGCGCGGATGGCCGCAATCGAGGCGCTGGCGAAGTACGGCGGCGACGAAGCGACGACGACGCTGCGCAAAGCGCTCGACGACAAGGAGTGGCCGGTCCGCCTGCGGGCCGCGACGCTGCTCCGCGGGTTGGGTCAGACCGACGCGGTACCGGCGCGCCCGGCGCCGCTGCGCCAGCCGGTCGAGTTCTTCGAATCGAGCAAGCTGCTGCGCCCGGCGTACTCGCCGCATGCGTTCATCGAAACGCGGCTGGGCACGATCGAGATTCAGCTCAACGTCGTCGACGCGCCGCTCACATCGCAGACGTTCATGGAACTGGCGCGCGCGGGCTTCTTCAACGGCCAGCGCGTGCATCGGCTGGTGCCGAACTTCGTCGTTCAGGCCGGCGACCCGCGAGGCGACGGCGAGGGTGGTCCGGGCTACACGATCCGGGATGAGCTGAGCCCGTTGCCGTACCTGCGCGGAACGGTCGGCATGGCGCTCGATGGTCCCGAAACAGGCGGAAGCCAGTTCTTCGTCACCCTCTCGCCGCAGCCGCACCTCGACGGGAAGTACACGGTGTTTGGCCGCGTCGTGAACGGGATGGACGTGCTGGATCAGGTCTCGCAGTGGGATGTGATTGAGCGCGTGCGGATCTGGGACGGGACGAGCATGGGCGGAATGTAGGCCAGCGCAATAGCGGGGGCTGAAAGCCCCGCCCTACACGCGACGAGAAGAAAAAAGGGGGCGGCAATCGCCCCCCTTTTTCCTTTCAGGCCAGGCAGGCTTAGCGCTTCTTGCCGCCCTTCTTTTTCCCGCCCTTGGCTGCTTTCTTCGCCATTGTCTTGGTTCCCCCCCTTCACGGTGGTGTGGTGCGCAGGCACCGACTGCGCTACGGCGTCGCTGCCAACCGGCACGGACCCGCGCGCAGCGCCTTTGCCTCGCTGCAGACGATCGAGCGTGAAACGTACGCTCGCGTCTGCGATCTCGGACACAAAAAAAGGGTGCAGGCACAAGTGCCGCACCCTGTCGCCTTACGTCGTTGCCTGGCGCCTCGCCGCGTTCGGGTCACCGAAGACTCGACGCGTCGTTCGACTACCGTCGTTGTTCATTCCCAGCGGCGCGAAAGCAACAGACTCATCATCAGCATCAACGTCACTACACAACTGATCGTATGAGTCAGTCGATCTCACGCAAGACGTAGATTATGGATGAGGATGCGGAGAGTCAAGCACATTCTTCGCATCGACGCACCGCTTCACGCATCGTACGCGTCCGTCGCGCACCGATCGTCGAACCGGTGTCGGGTCAGAACACGTTCGTCTTCAGTTCCTGCTTCTCGGTGTGACGCTCCATCGCGAGCGCGATGAGCCGATCGACGAGGGTCGCATACGGGACGCCGGACGCCGCCCAGAGCTTCGAGTACATGCTGATGGTCGTGAAGCCCGGGAGGGTGTTGATTTCGTTCAGGTAGAGCGCGCCCGTCGCGCGGCTGAGCAGAAAGTCCACCCGCGCGAGGCCGGACCCGTCGATGACGTCGAACGCGACGAGCGA
Source organism: Acidobacteriota bacterium (assembly GCA_050264575.1). Classification (GTDB taxonomy): domain Bacteria; phylum Acidobacteriota; class Vicinamibacteria; order Vicinamibacterales; family SCN-69-37; genus DASQFI01. The sequence goes on from JBLNGH010000652.1 coordinate 14,330, forward strand.
CAGCCGCTTGACCTCGCGCGTCAGCTCGTCGTCGAGCTGCGCCGGAATCTCCAGCCGGGAGTGGCCATCGATGTACTTCGCCTGGTAGTCGTAGAACTCCCGTGACGGGACGATCTCACCCGGCACGGACGCGTCGGCGGCCTCGTTGCCGAGGACCGCGCACTCGATCTCACGGGCATCCACGACGGCGGCTTCGACGATCACCTTTCGATCGAATTCGAAGGCCTGATCGAAGGCCGCGCCGAGCTCTGCCGGCTCGTGGACCTTCGAAATCCCCACGCTCGAGCCCATATTCGCGGGCTTGACGAAGAGCGGATAGGACAGCGTCTCTTCGACCGTCGTGGCGACCGTCCTCGGGGCCGTTCGCCAGTCGCGGCGGCGGACGACGATCCAGTCGCACACGGGCAAGCCATGGGCCCGAAACAGCACTTTCGCGACGGCCTTGTCCATGCCGACCGCCGAGGCAAGGACGCCGCAGCCGACGTAGGCCACATTCGCGAGCTCGAGCAGTCCCTGGATGGTGCCGTCCTCGCCGTACGGGCCGTGGAGCACCGGGAAGATGACGTCGAGGCGGAGTCCGGTGAGCGCGGCCGCCGCTTCCGCTTCGTCGGCGCGCGACGAGCGGCGATCGACGAGCACGAGCGTCTCCTCGCCCGGGCGCGGCGGCAGAAAGACCACGCGGCCGCCGCGCACGCGCGCGACTTCGCTGCGCGACTGTTCGATCACTTCAGCGGCCGAGGAGGCCGAAGGCGG
>JBLNGH010000653.1:0-11774 GCA_050264575.1 Acidobacteriota bacterium
GGACGTCCGGCTGGACGGCGAGCCGCTGCACTTCAACCGGCCGCGCGAAGCGCTGGCGCGCGGCATCGGCATGGTGTTCCAGGAACGGCTCGCGTTTCCCAATTTGACGGTGGCCGCCAACATCTTTGCCGGCCGTGAGATCGTCCAGCGCGGGGGCCGGCTCGACGAGGCGGCGATGCACGCCCGCACGCGGCAGCTTCTCGACGACCTGCATTTGCCGATTCGCCCGGACGTCCGCATGGAGCACGTGTCGGCCGCCCATGCGCAGCTCGTTCAAGTCGCGCGCGCGCTCGCCTTCGAGTGCAAGGTCCTCGTCCTCGACGAGCCGACGACGTCGTTGACCGATGCGGAGGCGGACCAGCTTTTCCGCGTGCTCACGGCGCTGCGCGGGCGTGGCGTGACGCTGCTGTTCGTCTCGCACCGCCTGCCCGAGGTGTTTCGACTGTGCGATCGAATCACGGTCCTCCGCGACGGCGTCTGCGTCGGCACGTTTTCGACGCCGGAGACCACGCCGGATGCCATGGTTCGGGCGATGGTCGGCCGCGAGCCGCCTGCGCGTGTGACGCGGGAAATACCGGCGCAGCACGCGGGCGCGCCGGCGCTCGCCGTCCGCAACCTATCCCGGCGCCCGTGGTTCGAAGATGTGTCGATCGACGTTCGCCCCGGCGAGATTCTCGGTGTCTTCGGGCTCGTCGGTTCGGGCAGGAGCGAGCTCCTCGAAACCGTCTTCGGTCTAGCCCGTGCGGACGAAGGCACGGTGTCCGTCGGCGGCGCGACGACCGTCTTTCAGTCGGCGCGCGACGCGACGCGGGCGGGCCTCGCGCTCGTCCCCGAAGACCGCCAGCGTCTCGGCCTGTTCTTCAATCTGAACGTCCGCCATAACCTCGCGCTCCCGCGCGCCGTGAAGCAGGGCGTCGCTCGCATCGACGAGCGCGCGGAAATCGATCTCGCCTCGTCGCAGGTCGCGCGCCTGTCGATCCGGACGCCGTCGATCGCGCATCTGCCCGAGGCGTTGAGCGGCGGCAATCAGCAGAAGCTCGTCGCCGGCAAGTGGCTTGCGACCGACCCGACCGTGCTTCTTCTCGACGAGCCGACGAAAGGGGTCGACGTCGGCGCGAAGTTCGAGATCCACAACATCATTCGCGGACACGCCGCCCGCGGCATGGCCTGCGTCATGGTCTCCAGCGATCTTCCGGAAGTGCTCGCGCTCGCCGATCGCATCGTGGTCATGCGGCAGGGACGCGTGCGCGGCGAAATCGCCGGTACGGCCGCGACCGAAGAGGCGGTGATGAGCCTGGCCGCCCATGAGTCAGCGCATTCGCAGGGGCCCACGTCAGCCGGCCCATCGGCGGCTGAATGAAACGGCTCTGGCACGCGCGCGAGTTCAGCACGATCGTCATCCTCGTTGCCGAGGTGCTGTTTTTCGCGTGGTACCTCTGGCCGGAAGCGGGGCGCGAACACTCGTTCCTCAAAGTCGAGAACTTCCTGCTCATCTTCAAGTACTCGTCGATCTACGGCATCGCCGCGATTGGCGCGGCGATCGTCATCATCTCGGGCGGCGTGGATCTGTCTCCCGGGGCCGTCATCGCCCTCACGACCGTCGTCACGGGGTACTGCTTCGTCGAGGCCGGGTGGCCGTTGTGGGCGAGCGCGATGGCGGGGCTCGCGGTCGGCGCGGCCGCCGGACTCGTGTCGTCGTGGTTGATCGTCCGCGTCGGGCTGCCGGCCTTCATCGCGACGCTCGGCGTCATGGGGATCTGGCGCGGCACGGCGTTCATCATCACCGAGGCGCGCTTCTACGATCTGTCGGCGCGCCTGCCACCCAACTGGCACGTCGCAGGGGTGTCGATCGACTGGCTCGGACCGGCGGTCATGATCCTGCTCGCCGGCGTGTTTCAGCTGCTCATGACGCGATACCAGTGGGGCCGCGGCGTCTTTGCGGTCGGCGGCAACGAAACGGCCGCGCTCTTCTCCGGCATCCCGGTCAACCGCATCAAGACGTCGGCGTACGTCGTCTCCGGTCTGCTGGCGGCGGTCTCGGGCGTCGTGCTGGCCATCGTCCAGGGTCAGGGCAAAGCCGACCTCGCGACGGGCTACGAGTTGGATATCATCGCGTCGGCCGTCGTCGGCGGCGCGAGCCTGGCCGGCGGACGCGGGTCGGTGGCCGGCGCGGTGCTCGGCGCCCTCATCTTCGGTGTGCTGCGCAACGCGCTGCCGCAGATTCCAGGCGCGACGTTCTACGATCGGCTCATCGTCGGCGTCGTCGTGATCGTCATCGTGGTGATGGACCAGGTGTTGTCGAAAAGACGGAGCATCTGAGGATGTGGTGATCTGCGGACCTGGGGATTTGAGAACCTTCTTGTCCTGACAAGAAAGCTCTTCAGATCCCCAGATCCCCAGATCCTCAGATCCCAAGATCTCAGATTCAAGCGGGAGAGACCATGAAACGGGCGCTGATTCTGCTGTGCGTGTTTGGCGTCACCGCGTGGGCGTGCGGAGGCAGCGGCGGCGGGTCGGCGCCGCCGGCGCAGCGGACGCTGCGGTTCGCGCTGATCCCGAAGGCGCTCGACATTCCGGTGTTCGGGTACGCGAACGTCGGCGCGCAGCGCAAGGCGAAGGAGATTGGCGGCATCGAGGTCATCTACCACGGACCCGAGCGCGCCGATGAGCTGAAGCAGAAGGAGATCCTGGAGTCGTTCATTGCGCAGAAAGTCGACGGCATCGCCATTTCCGTGCTCAACGCCGACTTTCTCACGAGCACGATCGATCGGGCGATTGACGCCGGCATTCCGGTCGTCACCTGGGATTCCGACGCGCCCAAGTCGAAGCGGATCGCGTTCTACGGCGTCGACGACTACAAGTCCGGGCAGATCATGGGCGAGGAGGCGGCGCGGTTGCTGAACGGCAAGGGCACCGTGGCGTTCATCACCAGCGCCGGCGCGAACAACCTGCAGCGGCGTCTCGACGGCGCGAAGGAGGTGCTCGCGAAGTTCCCGGGCATCAAGATCGTGGAGACGTACGACATCCAGGAAGACAGCGTGCGCTGCGCCCAGTTCATCGCCACGGGCACGAATCGGTATCCGGACCTCGGCGCCTGGATCTCCGTCGGCGGCTGGCCGGTCTTCACGGCCAACGCGCTGGCGCCCGTCGATCCGAAGCGAACGAAGTTCATCTCCTTCGACACGAATCCGCCCGCGCCCAATCTTCTGAAGTCGGGCAAGGTGCAGGTTCTCCTCGGACAGAAGTACTTCGGCTGGGGCGGCGAGTCGGTCCGGCTGCTCAACGACATCGTTCACGGCAAGCGGCCGGCCAATCCGATCATCGATTCCGGCGTGGATGTCGTGACCGCCGACAACGTCGACGCGTACCTCAAGATGTGGAAGGCGATGGAGAGCGGGGGATAGCCGGGCCTGTTGCTTCGGCTCGCTGCTTGTCCCAAAGCTGACATGAAGGACATGAAGGAGCATGAAGGACATGAAGAGATCGAGGTTGAATGAGTAATGCCTGTTGACCTGGCGGGCCCGGCTTTGCCGGGCCGCGATGTGTGGCCGACTGCGATCCGACAAGACCGTTCGAGAATGCGATGAGGTCTTGTCGATCGCAGTCGCCCACACATCGCTTCGCCGCCGTAGGCGGCCGCCAGGTCAGCCAACGCTCAATCTGCCGAGATCCCTTCATGCTCTTCACGTCCTTCATGTCCTTCATGTTTAAAGCTTTGGTACTGATATCACCTCGATCCGCAAATTCGGAGGAGGCCGTATGAAACCGAGATGGTGGCTCGTTCTGCTCGTGACGGCTCTGCTGGCCGTCGCCCTGCCGTCCGCCCAGGAGCGTGAAGATCGCACCCTGCTCAGCCACGATCAGATGACGGCGATCATCAACGAGGCGTCGGGCGAACGGGCGATGCATCACGTCCTCGAGCTGGTGGGTTATCAGCGCGTGCGTCTGCCGGTCGAGTACGAAGGCAATTTTCGCGAGAGCGAGGTCATGGCCCGCTTCGCCAGACAGTACGGCTACAGCAACGTCGTCATCGAGAAGTTCGGACAGACGAACGCGGCGGGTCAGCCCGCGACCGCCTGGCAGCCCACACAGGGCGAGTTGTGGATGACGACGCCGAAGGACGTGAAGCTGTACGACATCCACGACATCGCGCTGTCGCTCGCCTCGCTGAACGCCAACGGTGACATCTCCGGCGAGCTCGTCGACGGCGGCCAGGGCCGTGCACAGGATCTCGAGGGCAAGGATCTCAAAGGCAAGTTCGTCCTGTCGTCCGGGTCGCCGGGCGCCGTCTACGGGCAGGCGATTCCTCGCGGCGCCATCGGGGTCATCGGGGTGAGCGCCATCGGTTATCAGCGCGCCAGCGATTATCCGACGCAGATCGTCTCGTCGACCGTGAACGCGACGCAGGCGGGCACGGTGGCCTGGTCCGTGACGCCGACGTCACAGCGCGATCTCGCGAACCTTCTCGCGCGCGGCCAGAAGGTGACGATGAGGTCGGTGGTCAAGAGCGTGCAGGTGCCGAGCCACTCCGAGTACGTCGTCGCGACGATTCCCGGCGACGGCAGCACGACGCAGGAGGTCGCCATCAGCGCTCACCTCTATGAAGGCGTCATCAAGCAGGGCGCCAACGACGACAATTCCGGCTGCGCGCTCACGCTGGAGATCGGGCGGACGTACCTGAAGCTCGTGAACGAAGGCAAGCTGCCGCGTCCCAAGCGCACCATCAACTTCATCTGGGTGCCCGAGATCAGCGGGACGCGCGCGTTCCTCGACAAGTATCCGGAGAAGGCGAAGGTCATCATCGGCGACCTGAACTTCGACATGGAGGCGATTCGCCTGACCGCGAGCCGGAGCTTCTGGATTCTGCAGCGGACACCCGACACGTTCCCGTCGTACATCAACGACATCGGGCAGAGCATGATGGAGTACGTCGCCGACATCACGCGCGAGCGCGTGCGGTTCCGCGCCGGGGGCTACGCGCCCACCCAGCCGGTCGAGTCGCCGCGCGGCAGCAAGGACGCGTTCTACATCAAGATCGACAAGCACTACGGCGCGAGCGATCACGTCACCTACATGCAGGCGGGCATTCCGGCCGTCATGTTCATCACGTGGCCCGACATGTGGTACCACTCGTCGGAAGACACCCCGGACAAGCAGGATTCGACGCAATACAAACGGGCCGCCGTGGTGGGTACGGGCGCGCTGGCGGTGCTCGCGTCGGGTACGGACGAGATGGCCGCGCGCGTGCTGCAGGAGAACCTGGGCCGCGGTCTGGCGCGCATGGGCGAATCGCACACGAAAGGACTCGGCTACATGGCCGACATGGCCGACGGTCCGGCGCTGTCGCAGGCCTACAAGGAGGCGATCGTCGCCATCAAGCACCAGGCGGAGATCGAGAAAGGCGTCGTGCGATCGGCGAGCGTGCTCTGGACCAACGTCGATGCGGGCCGTAAGAAGACGAGCGCGTTCGAGCCGCTGATCGATCAGCGCGCACTGGCGCTGCTGAACGAGGCCAAGGCGTCCTATCAACTGCAGGCCGCGCAGCGCGGAGTGTCGGCGACGGAGCCGGCCATGACGGCAGAAGAGAAAGAAGCGGCCAATCTGCTCGTGGAGCAGATCGGCGGCGGTGGGCGAGGGGGCGGCCGGGGTGCCGGAGGCGGCGCGCCCGCCGCTGCGGGTGGAGCTGGCGCGGCGGCCGGTGCGGCTCCTGCCGGCGGCGGCAGAGGACAGGGTGCTGGCGCCGCTCCGCCGGCTGGCGGCGGACGCGGAGGTGGCGGCCAGGGCGCCGGCCGCGGCAACGCCGGGCCATCCGTGCCGCAGGAAATGAACGCGGAGCTGAACATCCTGCTGGGGCAGAAGAAAACCGCCCTCGAGATTCGCGATTTCCTGTCGGGAGAATTCACGCCGCTCCCGCTCGCCGATCTCATGGCAGTGCTTCGCGCGCGAGAGGCCGCGGGCACGATCAGGCTGACGCCTGTCAAGCGATGACGTCGCCACGATCGACGTAGCGCCGCCTCGCCGTTCGCCGTGGCGCACGACGCGGGCTATACTGCGAACAGGTACCCGACTTGTCGGCGCGGCGCGGCGTCCTGATCGTATTCGTCCTGCTGACCGTGGCGGTCATGGCCTCGATCGCCGGCGTGTTCCTGCTCATGACGGCCGGCGGCGCGCCCCGGCCCGTTCCATCGAACGCGTCCCTCTATCTCAAGATCGAGGCGCCTTTCCGCGAAATCGAGCGATCGGATCTCGTCAGTCAGTTCGTGCGGATGCCGCCGACGCTGCGGGAGACGGTTGACGCCATCCGACGAGCGGGCATCGACAGCCGGGTGCGGACGCTGGTGATCATGCCGCAGACCTCCGGGGCGCTCTGGGGACAGCTGCAGGAAGTGCGCGGCGCCCTCGAGCAGTTCCGGGCGTCGGGCAAGCCGATCACGGCCTTTCTCGAATACGGCGGCGCACAGGAGTACTACCTGGCCTCGGCAGCCGATCGCATCATGATGATGCCGGGCGGCCAGCTGGATTTGACCGGCGTCGCCACGTACGAGCTCTTTTTCCGCGGCACGCTCGACAAGATCGGCGTCTTCCCCGATTTGCTGCACATCGGCGAGTACAAGACCGCGTCGAATACGTTCACGCAGAAGACGTTCACACCGGCCCATCGCGAGATGGCGCGTTCGCTCAACCGGGACTGGTACGAGGAACTCGTCCGCGCGATTGCCGCCGGCCGCAAACGCTCCGAAGAAGACATTCGCCGGGCGATTGACGGCGGCCCGTACATGGCCGAGACGGCGCGGAAAGCCGGGCTCATCGACGACCTCGGCTACGAAGATCAGGTCGACGATCGCGAGCCGGTGAAGGGCACGCGGCGGCTCGAGGCCGAGCAGTACGAGCAGGCCGTGGTCCGGTCGAGCGGGCTGCCGTCAGTCCGCATGGCGCTGCTCTACGCGGTCGGCGCGATCGCCAGCGGCCGGAGCTCGTTCGACTCGCCGGGCAGCCCGGTCATCGGCTCGGAGACGTTCGTGCAGTGGGTGCGGAAAGCCCGCGTCGATCCGAACATCCGCGCGATCATCGTCCGCGTCGACAGCCCGGGAGGGTCGGCGATCGCGTCCGAAGCGATCTGGCGCGAGCTGATGCTCGCCCGCGAGGTCAAACCGCTGATCGTGTCGATGGGCGACGTCGCCGCGTCAGGCGGGTACTACATCGCCGTGCCGGCGCACGCCATCGTCGCGCAGCCCGGAACCATCACGGGATCCATCGGGGTCGTCACCGGCAAGTTCGTCCTGAAGGGGACCTTCGACAAGCTGGGGCTGGGCGCCGAGTCGGTGAGCGACGGCCGGTTCGCGGAAATCGAATCGCCGCTGCGGCCGTTTACCCCCGAGGAGCGGCCGCGGATCGAAGAGCAGATGCAGGCGACCTACGAGTTGTTTCTCTCACGCGTCGCCGAAGGCCGGAAATCCACCGCCGCGCGGATCGATTCGTTCGCGCAGGGCCGGGTCTGGACGGGCCGGCAGGCGCTCGAACGCGGGCTCGTCGACGAGCTCGGCGGCCTCGACGTCGCGATCCGGCTGGCCAAGCAGCATGCGAAAGTCGACGCGAAGCGCGACGTGCTCTTCGATGTCTATCCGCCGCGCCGGTCGCTCTTCGAGACGTTCGCGAATCCGCTGGGCAACTCGATGGCCGCCGGCCTCCACCTGCTCGCGCGCCAACCCGACCTGCGGGCGATGGAGCTCCTCACGCTCACCCGGTTCCGGCGCGGCGAACCGCTGACGCTGATGCCCAATGTCTTCTTGAGATAGATCCTGTCAGGTGTCCATCTGAAATCTGCAATCGGGGAATCTGCAATCTGAACTGCAAGCGGGAATCGGGGAAGCTGGAATCTATCGGTAATCTGGAATCTATCGGCAATCTCGAATCGACAATCTGGAATCGTAAGGATTACCCGATAGTTTCCCCGATTACAGATTCCCGATAGATTACAGATTCCCCGATAGATTGCCGATTCCCCGATTACAGATTGCAATCAAGATTACAGATTCCCCGATTCCAACTTTCAGATTGACTGGTTTCTAGGCTCCGCTCAGAACCGTCTTCAACATCTCGGGGTGGTACTCGATCGTCATGCGGCCTTTGGCTTTGGCCATGTAGGCGGCGAAGAATTGACCGCGCCGCGACTGCAGGAGCTCGTTGCGCACGCCTTCGCGTGCGGTCTGGAAATCCGCGGTGTTGATGTCCTGCCGTTCCTTCACGCGCGCGACGACCACGGCGTTGTCGGTCGCAATCGGCCCGGTGGTCTCACCGGCCTTGAGCGCGAACACCGCGTCGTCGACGGCGTTCGAGACGCCGACTTCCGGGATCGGCGAGCCGCGGGTCACGAGCTCGGTTGACTTCACCTCGACGCCGGCCGTTTTCGCCGCTGCCGCAAAGTTGCTTTTCGCCGCCTGTGCCATCGCCGCAGCCTTGCTCTGGGCGACCTCGACCGCCTTCTTCTTGATGACGTCCTCCCGCACCGTGTCTTTCACTTCGTCGAGCTTCGGCGCGTACGGCGGTTTGATCTCGGTGAGCGCGATGAAGGCGAATCCCTGGTTCGTGCGAAGCATGCCGCTCACTTTGCCCTGCGTCATCGTGAACGCTTCGGACGACAGTGCGGGCGCGAACCCGAGTCCGGCCAGCGGCTCGTCCCGGCTGAAGAGCCCGGAGTCGGCCACCGTGAGCGATCGCGCCTGCGCCACCCGATCGAGATCGCCGGGGTTCTTGATTTCCTTGCTGAGTTCCTCGGCGATCCGGTTCGCCTCGGCTTGAGCCTTTTCCCAGCGCAGTTGATCCTCGATCTGTGCCCGCACTTCAGGCAGCGTCTTGGTCGCCGCCGCCTTCTTGTCGGTGAGCCTGATGATGTGCAGCCCGAACGGCGACTTGACGATGCCGCTGGTCTGGCCGACCTCGAGCTTCCACGCCGCTTCGTCGAACTCCTTGGTCATCGTGCCGTGACCGAAGTAGTCGAGGTCGCCGCCGGTCGCCTTGCTCTGGTCGTCCTCGGAATACTGCTTCGCCAGGGCGGCAAAGTCCCCGCCGGCCTTGACCTTGGCCAGCACGGCCTCGGCTTGCTTGGTGACCGCGGCTTCGTCCTTGCCTTCGAGCTTGAAGAGGATATGGCTGGCGCGAATCTGCTCGGGCGTCGAGTACATCTGGGTGTTCTGCTTGTACCGCGCCTCGACTTCCTGGGGGGTCACGGTCATTCTGGCCCGGAGGGGCTCGGCACTGACGGCGAGATACCGGACCCGGCGCTTTTCGGGCACTTTGTAGGCGTCCGGGGTCGCGGCAAACTGCGCCTGCAGGTCCGCGTCCGTCGGCTGGATTCCCGCCCGGAACTGGTTGGCCGTGAAGATCGCGAGGTCGAGCTTGACCTTTTCGTTGCGGCGGCGGTAATCCTCGTCCACCTCCGAATCGCTGACCCGTACCCAGCTCGTCACCGCGCCCTGAAGCTTCTCGATCGTGAGCGCTTTCCGGAGCTCTTCCTCGAACTCGGCCGGGGTCCGCGGCGGACGCTGCATCCGGAGGACCGCGCGGTAGCGCGCCTCGCCCACGAACTGTCCGTTCTCCTGGAACTCGGGCATGCGGAGCAGACGCTCGCGGAGCTCCGCGTCGCTCACCGAGATGCCGAGGCGCCGCGCTTCCGCGAGGATGGCCTCTTCGTCGATCAGCTGCTGCACGACGCGCTGACCGACGCCGAGCTGACGGAGCATTTGATCGTCCAGCGATCCGCCGTAGGCGGCTCGCAGCGCCTGCACCTGCATCTGGTAGGTGCGGCGATAGGTGTCGACCGTGACCTTGTGGCCGTCGACGGTGGCAATCGCCGAGCCGGGCGAAGCGCCGGCGCCGCTCATCTTCAGAAAACTCGGGACGTACAGCAGGATGAACGTACCAACCACGGCAACCAGGCTGAACTTCAGCCAGTTCTTGTGGCGCCGCATCCGATCGAGCATCGTCACGTTGGGATTCTCCTGCCGCGGGTAAAAGTACAATTATGCCATGGCGATCGTGCTGAACATCTCTGCGGCTGACTTTGTACGTCCAGCCAGTCGAAGATTTCAGAACCGTGACCGCTGCAAGCCCAAAACAGGCTGGTTTCCGGGCAAAAACCGCGATCACGCCATGTTATAGTTTCTTGCGTTCGGTCGGACGCACTGCTGACAACCGGACATGCCGGGAGCACAAGAGCCGAAGTCCGCCACCCCAGCACCGACTCCGACACCGCCTGTGCTTCGGCTTGCTGTCTTTCATCGAAGCGAGGATGTCCAGGAACATCTGGCACCCTTGCGCCAGGTGGCCGGCGTCGAGTTGGTCTTCGTGTGGCAATCGACGTCGCTGAACTTGCCGCGCGACGTCGTGGGCGTATTGTGGGAGCTCGCGCCGCAGGATGCCGCCGACGTTCGCATCGGGACATTGATCGCCGGACTTCCCGCGGCCTCCTACAGCGTCGGATCGACGAACACGCTCATCGAGCTCTCGCGATCGATCGGATTCCGAAAACATCTCCCGACGCCGGTCCGCCTTGCAGACGTCGAACGCGCGCTCGGTCTGCCGGCCGTCATCGATCTCGCCGATCGGCTGGACGCCGCCGCGCCGCGGCTGAGCAAGCTCTCGCGACGCACGGAAGCGGTGAGCGAGCTGATGCGCGCGGTCAACGCGTCGACCGATCCCGTCGGCGTCGCCAATGCCGTCGTGACGCGCGTCGCCGAGTGGCTGCCGCTCACGCACTGGTCGATCATGGCGGTCGAGGCCGACGGCATGGTCCGCCGCATCGACGAGGACGACCCGGCCGTCGATCCGGCGTTCAAGGAGGCCGCCTCGCAGATCGCCGACGTGGTCGTCCGGAACGGGAAGGCGGCCGTACGCTCCACGACGTACGTCACCGACCGTCTCGCGGCCAGCCCCAGGCAGGGCGGGCAGGTCGAGGCCACCGTCATCGGCTGGCCGCTGGTCGTGAGCGGGGCAGTCGTCGCGGTGCTGGTCGGGGTCGATCACGGACGGCCCCGGCGGATGCCAAACCTGTCGCCGGAACTGGTCGACGCGCTGGCGCTTCTGGTCGAGCCGGCGGCCTACGCGCTGGCTCACGCCCTCCGCGTGGCCCGCGCCGAGGCGCTCTCGGTCACCGACGACCTGACGCAGCTCTACAACTCGCGGTTCCTGAACGAGGCCCTTCGCCGGGAAACCAAGCGCGCGATCCGCAACGGGTCCCCGCTCTCGCTGCTCTTCATCGATTTGGACGGGTTCAAGCACATCAACGACGTCCACGGCCACTTGCTCGGCAGCCGCGCGCTCATCGAGGCCGCGTCCATCATCCGCGGCAGCGCCCGGGAGACCGACCTGGTGGCGCGCTTTGGAGGTGACGAATTTGCGATCCTTCTGCCAGAAACGGGGCTCGACGGGGCCCAGTTCGTCGCCCGCCGGCTGCGCGACCGCATTCAGCGGTATAGTTTCCTCGCGGACCGGGGTCCGGTGAACCGTCTTACCGCCTCCATCGGGGTAGCGACCTTGCCAGATGTTGCCGATACAGCTGAGGGGTTGCTCCAGGCCGCCGACGCGGCCATGTACCGGGTGAAGGTCACCGGCAAGAACGGGATTCACATCGCGGGAACGGAGAGCGACGGGACGACGGTCCCGCATGAGGAACAGGAGTTGCGTTGAAGCTTCGGTCGCTGCTGTCGGTCTTTTCGAGCGATTTGGCGATCGATCTTGGCACGGCTAATACATGCGTTTACGCTCGGGGCCGCGGC
>JBLNGH010000654.1:0-2612 GCA_050264575.1 Acidobacteriota bacterium
GGCGCATCGCGGCCGGGCGAGTGAGCGTGTAAGGGGTCTGGAGGACGAAGTCTCCGACACCAGCCGAGCGAGCCGCGCGAGCGAGGCCACGCGAACGGAGCAGGGCATCAGGGGCCCCCGCGAGTGAGCGTGTCAGGGGGCCGGGGACGAAGTCCCCGGATCAATATTGGTCAGGCGCCGCCCGGAATCGAACCGGGGATGGAGGTTTTGTAGTCGTCGCGGGACCGAAACCGCAAATCACCGCAGACGACTGCAAGCCTCCGGCAATCCAAGCAAAGAACCGCAATCCCACGCCCAGTCTTCTCGATAACCTCCCGCTATTCTGACGCTGGCAGGAAACACAACGGCGTTTACGGGGAGTAGTCGAACGCGAGCGGACGCGGCTTCAATGACGCCCTAACACTCGAAAGTACATCCTACGGCATCCGCCTGGCCGGTGTGGTCGATCCGCTCATGGATCCCAAAGGTTGCCGACCAGATGCCAATACGGGAGCAGCACGGCTACAGTCAGGGCTCCCAGCGCAAACAGCCCGACTAGGAGCGAAGCGGCTGACGCGCCGATCGACCGAAACGAAACCAAGTCCCTGCGGCCCGACCAGATGACCCACAAGCCGGATAAAGCCGCCAACCACCCGACGTTCAAGAGCAGGCGCCAGGCAACGAGCGCAAAGGTGGGCCCACTCGGATAGTAGTTATCGGCGAAATACTCCAGTTCCAGGTAGAGGCCGAACACGAGGGCCGCTCCTGCGAACGCGATCAGCAGGCCGAGTCGTCGTCTCGCGGCCGAGCGCCATCTCGAGAACGCGAAGATCGCGCCCGGCACTGCAAGGAGAGCCGGAACGGCCAACGGCAAGAAAGTCAATGCGGCATTCCAGTGCCAAGGCCTCTTGACGTGCATGGCGAACGCCAACGCACCGGCGCGCTGTAAGAGCACCTCGTGTTCGGTTCGGGTGAACAGCCACTTCGCGTTGTCGCCGTCCATCTCGAACACGCCGCCGCCTGTATGCCTGAAAGGGCCTGTGTCGTTGACACGTATCGCCTCGCCATGCACAGAGACCGCTAGCGGAGTTGTCACGCGCAGCACCTGGTCGAGCAGCATCGGACCGCCGAATTCGGTCGTCACGTAGTTGCCGGCCAGGGACGAGAGCTCCAGGTCGGCGGCCTGTCGAAACGGCCCGGCTCGCGCCGTTGCAGCGGGCGCCGGCAGGAGCTCCTCCGCGAAGCGTTGCTGGGCACGCAGCGTATTCCCATACGGATCATGCAGTCGACCGCGAATGACAAAATCGACAATCGTCGAGAGCTTCCAGTCCTCCGGTATCCCGACGAAGGAGAACAAGCTGACGAACACACCGACGCGCGATTCCGGGAACAGCGTCAACGACGTCGAGAATCCGTCCTGACCGCCGTCGTGCCCCATGGCATATCGCCCGGCCATGTCCTTCTCGTAAATCAGGAACCCCATGCCGAGCGCGCCTGGGTGCAGCCGGTTCATGTCGAGATCCGTGAACTGCTGGAACGTCTCCGGTCGCAGAACGCATGTTCCATCGAGGCACCCGCCGTTCAGCAGCGCGGACATGAAACGAGCCATGTCGGAGCCGGTCGTGGTCACGTCGCCCGCGGCCTGATACCCCTCGCGCACGAACTTCGCCATGCACTTCACCGGCCGGCCGCGCGCATCCCAGCTATGGCAGGCGGCAAGGTGCTCGACCTGCCGGTCCGGTACTCCAATCGTGGTCTTCTCGAGGCCCAACGGTCGAATGACCATCGCGTCGACCGCACGAGCGAACGATGTGCCGTGCACCTGCCCTGTGAGATAACCAAGGAGGCCGACGCCCAGGTTGTCGTAGCCATACGCGCGATCCGGGGCTCGCCCCGGAAGGAGGCGGCGTTGATAGGCGTCGCGTGACAATGCGACGTCGGTGCTACTCCGGCTCGTGTAGCCCCAGAGACCTGTGTCGAACCCGGCGCGATGGGACAAGAGCGCGCGCACGGTGACTGGGTCACCGGAGGAATAGGGCACTCGTACGTCCCGCAGATAGTGGTTCACGTCGCGATCGAGATGGAGCCGGCCTTCGTCAACCAGCGCAAGCGCCGTCAGACCGGTGAACAGCTTGGAGGTCGAGCCGATGCGGACGCGCGTGCTGTCCGGATCGACTGGCTTGGCCGTGGCGATGTCCCTGACGCCGTAGCCTTTGTTCAGCACGACGGTCCGGTCCTGTACGACGGTGATGACTGCGCCAGGCACCGCGCCGCCTTCACTCAGCGTTTCCGTCCAAACACGGTCGAAAAATGCCTCGACTTTCGCCGGATCGAGCATCTGAGCGCACACCGATCGCGCGCCGCCGGCAACCAGGCAGAGCGCGAGCAGGACGCGCCCAGTCGACGTCAGGGAGCCTCGCCGCCAACTCAACAGACTGTTCAGGCCCATGCCGTCCTGTGTAGTTGAGGCATTTTAGATGGCGTGACGACTCCCCGAAGTGACGCCGATACAAATATCCAGCGCCAGCGCGGCAAACGGAAGGACCCGAATGGAATCTCATCTATTGGCCTTTCCAACGGCCTCCAGGTCCACCAAATCGGCATCCCACCTCCTCGGATAGTGGTGACCGCGT
>JBLNGH010000655.1:0-8299 GCA_050264575.1 Acidobacteriota bacterium
GCAGGCTGCTCGAGAATCTGTTGATGAAAATCTTGATAGGAAAGTCTGGGCTCCGGGCGATGCAGGCGTACGTCGCCTCGAGCATCGCCGCTAGAGCGGCTTGGGAGACGACGAACTTAGGGCGCGAGTCGCCGGGCGCCGTTTCTCGCATGGAGCCCGACGTATCGACGAGAATCGCGACGGCCGCTCCCAGCCCCTCTTCGACTTCGGCTTGGTACGGCGCCGGCGAATCGAGAACCCGCGGCGCGGCCGGCTTGTCTTGCTGGCAGGCCACCGTCGCCGCCAGCAGACCGGCTGCACTCAGTATCGCGGCTGCGGTTCGCATTGTCAGGGGGCCCGGATCCATGCGACACCGGCGATAGTATCGCGTTTCCGGGACGACCTCCGATTGGCTGCCTCTCACTGTGGACGACGCCAGCCGCACGGTTGTTCCCCCCGCAGGCTGCCCGCGCCGATCCCGGTCTGGCCCCTTTCATGCCTCCAGCCAGTTCAGGACGTCGCTCATGCGCGGACTGTGACGCCGCATGAGACTGGCGATTCGTCCGTTTGCCGGCTCTTGCCGGTTTTGCCGGCGCGATGGAACTCGAAATGGAATTTGATCTAGCCCTCGCGCTTCATGCGTTCCCGGCGGGCAATCTCGCCTTCGCTGGGCGCATCGAGCGTGCCGCCAATCTTGATCTCACCCTCTCGCTCGTAATGGCCGACGATCACGCAGTGGGAGCGACGGCTGATGGAGGCCGAAGGCTTTACCGTCAATCCGCAGGAGTGGTGGCACTTCGACTACAAGGACTGGCAGAGCCCGGCGCTCGTCTCGGCCCTTACGAAGTGACGGCCCCGAGAGGCGCGGGCACCGGTGAAGAAGTAGCGCCCGCGCGCTCGATGACCGAACGCGCGGGCGAGCCCTGTGTGACGTGCCCGCCTACTTTCTGTCGTACACCGTGACGTTGTCGACCTTCTGGCCCTTGGCGTTGGTGCCTTTGGTCGTGATGGTGAGTGTCTTGCCGTCCTTGGAGACCGCGCGTGTGCCGGTGAGCACAACCTTGCCGGCCTTCTTTTCCGTGAACGTGGTCGTATTCGCGTCCACGCGCTTGAGCATCAGCGTGTCGGCGTCAGGGTCACCGGTTACTGGCCGCTCCTTGTCGTCATACACGACGGTCCAGGCCGCTGAGGTCGCTTTGCCATCGGCGTCGACTCCCGTCGACGTAGCCTTGATCTCGTTCCCGGCCACAGCATAGGTCCGTGTTTCGCTCTTCGGAGCGGGACCAGGGTTGAACTTCGACTTGGCGACATTGAGCACCCAGGTGCCGACAACCGGGTCGTTACTCTGCGCGCGAGGTTGGAATCCGAACAACACCAGAAACATACCGAGCATCGTGAATCGCGTGAGCGTACGTACTGCCATATGTGTCCCTCCAGCGGGAAATGAACAGGCAAGTCTAGCGCAACGCGGCCAGCGCTGCCGTGGCCGTCTCGTGGTCGCGGATTTCAGCCGCCGTCTTTTTCGGATTGAGCTTTAGCGCCGTCTCGTAACTCTTGATGGCTGCAGGTTTGTCGCCGCGTGTCGCCTGCAGGCGGGCCAGGGTCTGATGCAGTTGATAAGCCTCCGGCAGGAGCGTGAGTCCCAGCGCGAGCACCTTTTCGTTGCTGCCCGGTTCCTTGCGATTCGCCGCGTTCGCCGCCGCCTGAACGCTGGACGCGCTGACGTAGTGGTCCTTCAAGTTCGCTGTGGTCTTCGCTTTCGCGATGGCCTCGTCAACCGTGCCCGCCGCAATCGCCTCGCGCATGAGCTTCACGAACGACAGCGGCTTGACCCCGAGAATCTCGTAGTCGAAGATCAGCGTCGAATTTGCCGGGATGCCGGGCCGCTCGCGCGCGCCGTAGCCAAGCTCCGGCTTCATCGTGATGATGATGCGATCGCCCTCGCGCACGAACCGCATGCCTTCCGAGAAGCCGCGAATCACACTGTCCACGCCGAGCGTGTACTCGTACGGCGAACCCTCGGTTCGCGTATTCCAGAACTCCTTGCCGTCCGCGAGCGTCCCGATGCCGTGAATCACCATCAAGTCGCCGGTCTGAGGCTGCGGTCCGGTGCCGAGCTGCGTGAACTTGTAGACGAGACCGGATTCGGTCGTGATCGTCTTGCCGATCGTGCGGTCTTGAGCAACGGCTGGCGCGATTCGACTCTCGCTCATGGCGCCTCGGGCCCCGTCGAGGGGCGCGGCGATGCCGGCAGCGAGGAGAGCGAGGCAGAGGTGTCGAGTCATCGGAGCATGGTAGTCCACGAGCGCCTCGCCGTAGATTATCTATGCAAAACAGGAATAATCTGCTACGTTCGTGCGGATGAAAGGCGACCGTCTCGGCGAGTTCGAAGAATTCACCCTCCTGGCGGTTCGGGCCCTCGAGCGGACGCCATACTCGGTGCCGGTGCAGCAATACCTCGAGAAAACCACGGGCCGGCGCGTGTCGCTCGGTGCCGTCTACTCGGCCCTCGGCCGGCTGGAGCAGAAGGGGTTGATCCGGTCCGCGCTCGGCGAACCGACGTCGGAACGCGGCGGGAAGCGGAAACGTGAGCTCGCGGTGACCGCCGCCGGCATGCGCACGTTGCGCGAACTGCGCACGGTGCGCGAGCAAATCTGGCGGGCGCTCGACGCGAGGCATCGATCATGAGCTGGGACGAGATCCGTCAGGACCTCGACGATCTGTTCCAGGCGCGCGTCCGCGAGCGGGGCCGCCGGTACGCGCACTGGCGGTATGTGCTCGATCTCATCAGCGTCTGGGTGCACCTGTTCAAGAGTCCGCAGCTCGTGCCGGACCCCCCGCCGCGCTGGTGGGCTGGCGTCGCGCGCGATGCGTTCTACGGCCTGCGGATCCTGCGCGCACGGCGCGGCCCGACCGTTGTCGCGGTGCTCGGGTTGGCGGTCGCGATCGGCGTGGGCACGTCGGTGTTCGCGGTGCTCAACGCCGTCGCGCTTCGTCCGCTCGGCGTGCCGCATCCGGACGCGGTCATGCGCGTCTGGCAGAAATACGACAAGGGCCTGGCGAACGGCTGGCCGTTTGCCGAGGCGCTCGGCTTGCGCGAGCAATCGTCGCGCGTGCCGCTGGAGATCTTCAACGACCTCAATCGCGTCGAATTCGCGACGAACGCCGGCGCCGATCATCCCGCGCGAATCAACGGCCGTCTCGTCGGCGGCGGCTACTTCGATCTTCTCCAGGGCAGCGCTTCGTTCGGCCGGCTGCTCGCCGCTGCCGATGACCGTCCCGACGCGCCGCCGGTCGTCGTGGTGAGCTACCAGTTCTGGGAACGCCATCTCGCCTCCGATCGTTCGACCATCGGCCGATCGATCTGGCTCAACGGGGCGCCCTTCACGGTGGTCGGCGTGACCGGCCGCTCCTTCTCGGATGAAGTGGATCGGCGGCCCGCCCTCTGGGTACCGATCGCGGCGTGGAGCACCATCATGAGCGGCAGTCCGCCGCTCGATCGCGCGAGCCGGACCATCGTCACCGTCGTCGCGCGCGTGCCGGACGGCATGACCGAGGCGCAAGCGGAAGCCGCGGTCGGCGGAATCGCGGCCGGTGTCGCCGCCGGGCGGCCGGGCGGTGCCCCGCCGGCGATGTCGGCGCACCTCGTCCGGCTCGATGACCGCGGCGGCGGCGGACCGGACGCGGCCAGGTTCGCCGCGGCGATCGCGGTCGTTGTCACGGTGATCGGCCTCATTCTCCTTCTGGCGTGCGCGAATGTCGCCAACCTGCTGTTCGCGAGCGCGCTGACGCGGCATCGCGAAATCGGCGTCCGCCTCGCGATGGGCGCGACGCGGGCCCGCGTCATCCAGCAGCAGCTCACGGAGAGCGCGATGCTCGGCCTTGCCGGGGGCGTGCTCGGTCTGATCGTCGCGGCGGCGGGAATGCCCCTGTTTCTCGTGATGATTCAGGCACCGCTGGATCTCGACGTGACGTTCGACTATCGCGTGTTTCTGTTCCTCACGTTCGTCTCGGTCGCGGCCGGCCTCGGGGCCGGGCTGTCGCCCGCGCGCAACGGCACGCGGGGCGATCTCCTGGGACCGCTGAAAGGTGACTGGTCCCAGGCGCCAGGCCGGCAGTCCGGACGGGCGCGGCGCGGCCTGCTCGTCGGCGTGCAGTCAGCGGTGTCCGTGCTGCTGTTGATTCTGGCGGCGCTGCTCACGCGTGCAGCCGGTACAGCCGCGAATGTCGATCTGGGGTTCGATGCCGAGCGGCTCGTGACGACCATGTTGGCTCTCGACAACCACGGCTACAACGCCGCGTCCGCGACCGCGTTCTGGGACGACGCGCTGGCTCGCCTGCGGGGTCTGCCGGACATCGAGTCCGCGGCGCTCGCGACGTTTCCGCCCCTTGGCAACTCCGCGGCCGTCACCATCTTCCGACGGCACGGACGCGAGTACGTCGTCTACTACAACGAGGTCAGCGCGGACTACTTCGCGACGCTCGGTCTCCGTGTAGTGCGCGGCCGGGCCCTTACGGACCAGGACGTCCGGGGCCAGGCGCCCGTGGTCGTCATCACCGAAGGGCTCGCGCGTGAGTTCTGGCCCGGCGAAGATCCGATCGGCCAGCCGTTCGATCGCCTCATCGCGGAGACGGCACCGCCGACGATCATCGGCATCGTCTCGAACGCCGTCACCCAGCGTCTGTTCGACCCGGACCGCGCGGCCGTCTACTCGCCGATTCAGCCGAAGAGTCTGCCGGCGGCGGCGCTGCTCACACGAGCGCGCCGGAATCCGGAGGCGACGATCGAGCCGCTGCGAACCGTGATCCGCAGCGTCGATGCCGATCTTCGGCCAACGACGACGACGATGAGCCAGGAGCTGGAGCGAGAGCTCAATGGGCCGCGAGCGATGGCCTCGCTGGCGGGTTCCATCGGACTCATCGCCCTCGTGCTGGCGCTGGTCGGCATCTATGGCGTCGCGTCGTTCATGGTCAGCCAGCGCGTCGCGGAGATCGGCGTGCGGGTCGCCATCGGCGCAACGGCCGGCGATGTCCTGCGGCTGTTGATCCGCGACACGCTCCGTCCCGTTGCGATCGGCATCGTCGCCGGCGCGATCGGCGCCATGCTGGCCGGCCGCGTGATGGCCGGGGCGCTCTTCGGCGTGCAGCCGCACGATCCCGTCGCCGTGCTGGGGGCGGCGGGTCTGCTGGCGATTACCGCTACGCTCGCTGCCATTGTTCCCGCCCGACGTGCAGCGAGCGCCGATCCGGCCACGGTTCTCCGTTCGTAAGTCGCGTTCTGATCGGCGCTATTTGCAAAACGCCATGTCGATGAGCGCAAGGCGGGACAAGCCCGCTCACGCCCGCTTGCCCAGCCGAAGCTGCGAGCGTAGCTAGCGATTAGCGAAGGCTGGCCAGCGCCCGCTCGATGCCCGCGTCCTTGCCCGCCAGCGTGTCCGCGACTGTCCTGACGACTGTCACGTCGGGCAGTGTGCCGCGCCCGGGAGACGCAGCTTTCGTACCTGCGCGGGAATCGCCGAGCGCGTTCCAGTAGCCGTACATCTGAACTTTCAGTTTCAGCCCCGAGTTCGGGAGCACGATCTGCGCATTGAGGCCGGAGGTGTTTCCTTCGGCGGCGCCGCCCGTCTCCTCGCCGACGAACACCGCTTGCGTACGCGCGCGAAGCTGGGCGCAGACATCGGCGGCAGTCGAGAACGTGCCGCCATCAATCAGCACGACGAGCCTGCCGAGGAACGCCGAACCCGCAGGCTTTTGCGCCGCCACCCCCGGATGTAGCTCCGGCTGGATCAGGAAACCGCCATCGGGTGCCGGCGTCGTCCCGTTCTTGAGGCTGTCGAACGTCGCGGGCTTCCAGGTCCCGAACGACGGCTTGATGGTGGCGACCTTGATGTGGTCGAAGTAGCGGAACGGCTCCGACATGAAATGCGAGACGAGCGCGGCGCCGTACATGTCGGCGCCGCCGCCGTTGCCGCGAAGGTCGAGCACGAGCGCCCGGCTTCCTTTCTCTCGCAGCATTGCGAAGACCTTGTCGAGGTCCGCGACGAACGTTGTGCCGTCGAAGACGCGGATCCGCAATCGCCCAACGGCTCCTCTTTCCTCAAACGTGAGGGAGATGTTGTCGCTTGCCCCGTCGAGCTTCGCGACATTTGCGGCCATCGTCGTATTGACTCGATTGCCGCTCGCGTTCTTCGTACGTTCGGCGCTCGTGACGCCCGGCAGCGTCGCCGTCACCTCGCGTCCCTCGCTCGTCCGCGCGACGACCGTAAAGATGGGTGTCTGGTCGACATAGAGCCAGTAGTTCTGCGCCAAGCCACGCGCGAGCCGCCACGG
Source organism: Acidobacteriota bacterium (assembly GCA_050264575.1). Taxonomy (GTDB): domain Bacteria; phylum Acidobacteriota; class Vicinamibacteria; order Vicinamibacterales; family SCN-69-37; genus DASQFI01. The sequence goes on from JBLNGH010000655.1 coordinate 6,310, forward strand.
CTTCAGGGTCTCGCCAAATCCGTCCGGCGAGATCTTCGGCGCAATCGCGCCCACCACCGCGGCGATCGGCTTGCCGTTAATCGACATCAGCTCCATGCCCGGCTGAATGGTGCCGTCGCTCGGCGTGTCGTTCGAAGTGACAACGTGACGGCCGTTCTCGTGTCCCACGCGCAGCGGCAGCATCGGCGCTGCCGCCATTGCCGACACCGTCGCGTCGTCGTACTCCAGCCGCGTATGCCCGTCCCGAATGGCGGCGAGCGCTTCAGACAGCGTGGCAGCGAAGGCCAGCGACGTCATCGGCCGATCGAGTTTGGCGCGCGCTGACGCGAATACCCGATCCAGATCTGCTTTCGGTGTGTACCGATACAACCCCCCGTGGGCTTCTTCCACGGCGCGTCGCAGGACGTCGAAGTCCTGCTGGAGCTGGGACGGTTGGAGGGCGGGGGACTGGGCAGTGACGAAGGGCTTCGAGAGCAGCAGGATCGTGAAGATCGGCAGCGTTCGCATCGGAGTCTTAGACGCGCACGCGAGCGATGGCGTTGCGAGGCGGCGCTCGGCGGGTCACTCGTACCTGAGGGCCGTCAATGTATCAATCCTCGTCGCCCGACGCGCGGGCACATAGGACGCGATCGAGGTGACGGCGGCAAACAGCGCAACCACTGCGACATAGGTCAGGGGATCGAGAGGCGTGACGCCGTAGAGCATTCCTTCGATATACCGCGTCAAGGCTATTGCGCCCGCCAATCCGATGCCGATGCCAATACTGGTCAGCCCCAGCCCTTGACGCAGCACCATTGCGAGGACGTCTCGGCTTCTGGCGCCCAGGGCAGTCCTGACACCGAACTCTCGAGTACGTTGCCCGACGGCGTAGGCCAGGACGCCGTAAATGCCCACCGCGCTCAGCAACACGGCTATCGCGGCAAACACGCCCATGACGGCCGCATAGAATCGTTGCCGCGTCCGCGAAGACGCTACGAGTTGATCCATCGGAAGCATCGCGTCGATCCCGACGTTCGGGTCTACCCGACCGACGAGCGTCCGCATCGTCGGCATCAGACGAGTTGGGTCGCCATCCGATCGCACGGCGAACGACAGGAAGCCAAACGCGAGACGTTCCTGCTGGGGAACAGGCATCTGCCTCGCCTGCGTCCAGGCGAGCACTTGTCGGTAGTCGACGAAGAACTGTGGAGTCGGCTCCTGGTCCAGGCGACCCTGCCGCATGTCGTCGACCACACCGACGATCTGCTGTGGTGGCAAGTCCATTCGACCGTCCACATGGACCATCCGGCCCACGGGATCCTTGGAGCCAAAGACCAACCGCGCCAGCGAACGATTGATGATGATCACGGGCGGCGCGCCCGCGTCATCACGCGCCTCCAGCCATCGGCCAGCCCGCAAGCGCACCCCCATGGTCTGGAGGAAGTCGTGGCTGACCGAGCGGATATGAGGGCCCGTGGGTAACTCCGGGATGTCCTCGGGCGCACGTCCGGCCGGCACGAACTTGCCGACGGTATCGATCAGCCCGAGCAGCGGCCCCGCGTACGTGAATCCCGCAGCCTGAACCCCCGGCGTCCTGCGCAGTTCTCCGAGCAGTTCGTCGATGAGCTGTGCCTTCCGTTGTGTGGTGTAGTCCTGGGGCGCGGCCAGGTAGAACGTGAGCAGCCCCGAGGCGTTCCAGCCCGGATCCACACGTGTGAGCTTGGCGAAGCTGTTGATCATGAGGCCCGCTCCGACGAGCAGCAAAGTCGCCGCGGCCACCTGACCGGCCACGAGCAGGCTGCGCAGACGGGTGTCGCTGCGTGCGCCGCCCGGCGCCCGTCCACCCATCGCCTGTACGTGATCGGTCCGTGACAGTCTCAATACCGGGAGCACGCTAATCACGAGCGTAGTGAATGCTGACAAGCCCACCGCGATTACCAGCATCCATCCATCGACCGCGACCTCGTGGAGGCGTGGGATCATCACTCCACCGAACGAGATCAGAAACGGC
>JBLNGH010000656.1:0-14921 GCA_050264575.1 Acidobacteriota bacterium
GACAAGATTGGCGAAGTGATGAACGCGGCCGAGTCCCTGCCGGAACTCGGCCGCGCTCTGGTGCGCCGCCTAGAGGACTTCTTCTGATGCGAAACCGCTAAGCCGTTTTCGTCAGGCTACATGGAAACGAAAACGGCTCTAGCGCGTGATGGCCGTCAGGCGCGCCCGCGCCGCGGCTTTCACGGCCGGGGACGTCGTGGGCGCGTCGACCAGGCGCCGATACTCGTCGATTGCCTCGGTCCGATGACCCTGCTGCTCGAGCACCCGCGCCAGATTGAATCGTCCGTCGTCCTGCGCGGGCTCGAGCGCGAGTGAGCGTCGCAGGAGTGTCGCGGCGTCGTCAGGCCGGCCGCGCTTGGCGAGCAGCGCGCCGAGTCCCGTCAGCGCCGGCACGTAATCAGGCTGAGTCTTCAGGATCGCCTCGAACTCGTGCTGCGCGTCGTCCGGCCGGCCGGCTTCGTCCAGCACCTTTGCGAGATCCAGTCGGATCATTGGCTTCGCGGGATCGAGCGAGACCGCTTGCTGCAGCTCGGCGATCGCCTGATCGTACTGCCCGCGGCTCGCCAGGATGCCGGCGCGCAGAACACGCGCATCCGAAAAGCGCGGATCGATCGCCAGCGCCGCATCCGCTTCTTTGAGCGCCGAGTCCTGCTGCTTGAGCCGGATGTGGCAGATCGCGATCCACTGATGCGCATAGGCGCTCGTCGGCACGAGCTGGAGATAGCGCTGGTACTGCTGGACGGCGCGGGTGTATTGCTCCATACCCATGTAGGCGCTGCCGAGCACGAGCGTGGCAAATGCATTCTTTGGATCCTCTCGCAGGACGTCCTGCAGGACCGGCAGCGCGTCGTCGAACCGCCGATCGCGCACGGCGCTGTTTGCACGGCGAAGCCGGTTGAACAAGCCGATCATGTCTTTCGGATCCGCAAGCAGTTGGCCGGGCGCGCGCGGCGCCGGTTCCGCCCCAGCGCCGACGTAGCCGAGCGACGCGAGCTTGTCGACCGTTTCGCGGTCGAGCGTGACCCCCTTGACGGGCTGCGTCGTGTCGCCGGCCAATCGATCGAGCGCCTGCCGAATCGCGGCGGACCGCTGCGGCTCGCGCTCGTACAGGTTGTGCTGCTCCGCCGGATCCGTCGACAGATCGTAAAGCTCGGGTCTCGGCGCGTCGATGAACTTCCACCGCTCGTCGCGCAGCGCCCGCAGCGGCGCCCAGTTCATGTAGAGCTCGGGCAGATAGGTCTCGGCGTAAATTGCGTCAGAAGCCGCGAGGCTTGGGGCTTGGGGCGTGAGGCCTGCGGTGCGAGGCGTGACCAGACTCTCGATCAACGGCAGCAGACTCCGCGCGTGTGCCGTTCGCGCCGGCTGCACGCCCACCAGGTCGGTCAGCGTCCACGGCAGGTCGATTGCGCGGACGGGCTGTCGAACCACGAGTCCCGGGAGACGTCCGGGACGCCACAGCAGCAGCGGCACGCGCACGGCGCTGTCGTACACGAACATCGAATGCGTTTCTTCGCCGTGATCACCCAGGCTCTCACCATGATCGCCAATCACGGCGACGATGGTGTTCGCGCCCCGGCGCAAAGCCGTCAACTTGTCCAGGATCGAAGCGACGATGGCATCGGTGAACGAGACTTCGCCGTCGTACGGCGAGTCCGCGAACGCGGGACCGAACGGCGGCGGCGCCCGATATGGCTCGTGCGGATCGTACAAATGCAGCCAGGCGAAGAACGGACGCGTCGACGTGTCGGTCGCCGGCGCCGATCCTCTGCCGGCACCGCCCGGATTGGCCGCGTACTCGTCGAGCCAGCGTGAAAGCGCCTGCGCCGTTCGATCGCCGCGGCGCTCGGCTTCGAGGCTGACGACCTGGCTCTGCGCGCCCTGCATGCGGTCGTCATAGACCTCGAAGCCGCGGGCGAGACCGTACCGGCGATCGAGCACGAACGAGCTGACGAAGGCGGCCGTGCGGTAGCCGTGGGCGGCAAGAACCGTAGCCAGCGTCTCGAAGCGATCCGCCAGATAGAAATTGCCGTTGTTCCGCACGCCATGCTCGAACGGGTAGAGCCCGGTGAGGATCGAGGCGTGCGCCGGCAGGGTGATGGGCGCCGGACTGAACGCCCATTCGAAGCGCACACCCTCGCTCGCGAGCTTGTCCAGGTGGCGCGTCCGCGCGCGTGCGTATCCGTACGCGCCGAGTCGATCGGCGCGCATCGTGTCGAGCGTGACGAGCAGAATGTTGTCGCGTGTTCGCGCGATCGCGGATCCGCCGGCCGGCGGCCGCGATCGCATCCAGAGGCCGAACCCGATGACCGCGATCGCCGCGACCAGCAGCGCGAAGGCAAGTGTTCTTCCTTGGGCCATTGACCTTTGGCCTTTGGCCTGACGATGGCCTTGGGCCTGACCTTCGGCCTTCGGCTTTTGGCCTTTGGCCTGACGTTCGCCGTCGGCCTGCCGCCTGCGCCGCCTGCTCACAAACGCTCCGTCATCTCAGGGCCGCCGTCGAGCGGAGAGATCGCGGACGAGGCGGGCGATCTCGGGCTGGTCGGGCCGCTCCTTGATCGACGCTTGAAACGCCGTGAGCGCGCCGGCCGCGTCGCCCGACTCCAGGCGCGCGAGGCCAAGGCCGTTCAGGACGGCGGTCGATCGCGCGCCCGCGTCGATCGCGCGCTCGAAGTATCGAATCGCCTCGGCAGGGCGGCCGCTCTTGGCCAGAGCGGCCGCGAGCCCGGCCAGCGCGTCGCCATGAGCCGGCTCACGATCGACGACCCACTGAAACAGCGGCAGCGCGTCGGCCGTCTGCCCCTGGCGCGCACGCACGACGGCGAGGCGAAAGCCGGCTTTCAGATCCTGAGGATCGCGCGCGAGCGTTCGCTCGAACCAGGCGGAGGCGCCCGCCAGATCGTTCTGCGCGAGCGCCGCTTCGCCGAGCCCGGCCAGTGCCTCCGGATGTTCCGGGACGATCTCCAGCGCTCGACGATACGCGGCGGCCGCCTCGCCAGGCTGGTTTCGAGCCATGAACGACCGCGCGAGCGTCAGTGCCGGCTCGGGCGAGCGTGGATCGAGCGCCGCGGCGTCAGCGAGTGCCTGCTCCGCTTCCTTCGCGCGCCCAACCACCCGCAGCGATTCGCCGAGCAGCACGAGATCCTCGGCGGTGGCGGATCCGTCGGATCGCAGGCCGTTCACCACGTCAATGGCTTCGCGATGCCTGCCCTGCGCGACGAGCGCGATCGCAAGATTGCGGCGCGCCAGTTCGATTCGCGGGTCCTCGCGCAACACGGACTGCAGAAGCGCGACGGCGCGCGCCGGATCGGTGGAGGACAGCGCGATGCCGGTCTCCAGCGTGTTGATCAGCTGAATTCCGTCCTTGGGATCGCGCTTGACGGCGGTCTTGCTCTGGCCTGAGCTGCCGCCCAGATATCCGAGCGCCCGCAGACGGGCGGCCGCTTCCGAATCCGGCCGAGCGTTCCTGCCCGCCGTAGCTTCAGCCGCGGCCGGCGTGACGGCCGCGGATTTCAACGCGACGCCGAGCTCGGCGCCGAGCGCACCGGCGCGATCGCGATGATCGTCGATTCGATTCGTGACTTCGGAGGCGTCGGCCGAGAGATCGTACAGCTCGCGCGTCGGCGCATCGATGTACTTGAACGCCAACGTTCTGATGCCGTAGAGCGGCGCCCAGCCGAGATGCCGCTCGGCGACCAGTCCTTCCAGATAGACCGACGCATCGGGCATCGACTGGCCGCCGAGCGCCGGCCGCAACGATCTCCCGTCGAGTCCGGCATCGATTCTGATGCCGGCCAGGTCGAGGAGCGTCGGCATGACGTCGACACCGCGAGCGACGACGCGCAGCGTGGTCCCCGCGGAGATTCCCGGTCCTGCCACGATTAGCGGCACGCGGAGCGTCGCGTCGTACACGAAGGTGCCGTGCGTCTGTTCGCCGTGCTCGCCAAGGCTCTCACCATGGTCGGCGGTCACCAGCACAATCGTCCGCGCCAGATCGCCGCCTTGGTCGAGGCGCTGGACCAGCCGTCCGAGCTGCGCGTCGACGAACGCGATTTCTCCGTCGTAAGGGCGGTCCGGGAATCGTGCCGCGAATTCCGGCGGCGGCTCGTACGCGGCATGCGGATCGAAATAGTGCACCCATAGAAACCACGGCCGCACCGATCCAGGGTCGCGGTTCGACTGCGCTCGTCCGTCGATCCATCCGAGCACGCGGGTCGTCGTGTCGTCGGCACGCCGCTCCACGTAGGCTCGAGATCCGGCGCCGGGGCCGCGGGGCAGCCAGTCGTCGTACACGGCAAAGCCAGTCGAAAACCCGAACCGGCGATCGAGCGGGAATCCGGACACGAACGCCGCCGTGTCATAACCGGCCTCGGCGAAGCGGCTCGCGAGCGTCTGCAGATTCGCTGGCAGCGCGAACGCGCCGTTGTCGCGGACGCCATGGCGCGGCGGGATCAGGCCGGTCAGCATCGACGCGTGAGATGGCGCGGTGAGCGCGACGTGCGCTACGGCCGTTTCGAACTTCGCGCCGCGTCTCGCCAGGGAATCGAGCACGGGCGTCGCAGCACGGCTGTCGCCATACGCGCCCACGTGATCCCACCGCAGCGTGTCGATCGTGACGAGCAGGATGTTGACGCGCGAGGACTCCGACCGTCCGGCGAGGCGGGTCGCCATCCAGATCGCAAGCGCGGCGACGGCGACTCCTGCTACGACGATGCCGATGCGAGCCAGCGGCGCGGGCCGCTTCGGTGCGGGTCCACTCTCCGTGATCTTTCGCCGCGCGCGTGTCCCTTTTCGGCCCATCGTCTCTTCCGGCCTACCGGGCCGCATCCTGTTTCAGATCGGCGAGCAGCTTGCGAATCTCCGGCTGCGCCGGCTTCAATTCCAGCGAACGCGTGAAGAGTTCCGCCGCCTGCTGCCGTTGACCGAGCTTGAGCCGCGAGTAACCGAGACCGTTCAGCACCTCCGGCGTGACTCGGCCGTCGTCGAGCGCCGACTGAAGGTGCGTAGCGGCATTGCTCCAGTCGCCCGATGCGGAATACGCGGCGCCCAACAGGACATTTCGATCGGCTGAAGGCCGCGCAGTCGCGAGAACCCACACAGCCTTGTTCGGTTGCTGCTGCATCAGGTACACGCGAGCCAGGGAGATGCGAACGGCGTCGCCGTCCGGCGCAAGCTGCAGCGCACGGGTGAGTGCAGATTCCGCGGCGCGATAGTCCTTCGCCGCGAGTTGGGCCTCACCGAGAAGCGCCTGATGCCTCGCGGAGTCGGGCAGTTGCGCCGCCGCTCGCGACAGGACTGGTAGCACTTCGGGCGCGCGTCCGGCCGGCGTGAGGAGCCCGAACAGCCGCGCCAGCGCGTCGAACGACCGGGAATCAGCCGCAAGCGCGGCGCGGTACTGCTGTTCGGCGCGCTTCGGCTGGCCTTCGGCTTCGGCGATCGCGCCTCCGGCGACTGCGAGCGCACTGCCGGCACCCGATTTGGCGGACGCCGATTTCACGAGCGCCCGGGCACGGTCTTTTTGACCGGCCGCAAGGGCGAGGTCGACGGCTTCGACGAGCGCATCCGGTGCCGCGCCGGCAATCATCGCGCGGTCGTAAACGGCGAGGGCCTCGGACGTGCGTTGCAGCCCGGCAAGCGACTTTGCCAGCCACAAGAGGGCCGTCAGATCGTTCGGCTGCGTCTCGAGGACGCCATTCAACTCACGGATGGCGGCGTCGAGCTTGCCACGCCGGAAATAGCTCTCGGCCAGGTGTCGCCGTGCGAGCGACGTTCTCGTTCCGCCGACGTATCCGAGCGCCTGCAGCCTGGCCCACGCGTCACCGGCGTCACCTCCCGCGATCGCGCTGGGCGGACGGTACGGTTGCGCCGCGACGCGCACCGGCGGCCGAGACGCCGCGTCCGCAGGAAGCAGCGACGTCACCACGCGTCCAGACATTTCGCGCGCGATCGGCAGATTCGCGGCCTGGAGAAGAGTGGGCGCGATGTCGATGGGCGTGACCGGTTCGACCTCGCCGGCAGCGACTGTCCGCGGCGGATCCACTGGCCGGCCCGTCAGCGCGCCCGCCGTCGCGACGGGGATGAGGCCGTAGGGCCGATGCCACGCGGTCGCCGGGCCCGCCAGATCCGCCGGATCCTCTTTGATGTCTGCCAACGCGGAGTGAAATCCGTGATCGGAGACGACGACGATGAGCGCGTCGGGAGGACTGGCCTGGGCCAGTTGCGAGATGAGCTGGTCGGCATCCCGGTACGCCGCCTCGATCGCTTTCAGTCCACGCGCGCGGTCGCTGTCGCCAATGAAGAGATGAGAAAGCGTGTCGATCTCCTCGAGATAGACGGCGAGCAGATCCGGGCGTTCGCGCGACCAGAGATCGAGCGCGACGCTCGAGTACGTGCGAGTGCCGGCAATCACCGCCGCCAGATGCGCGAGCTTGTCTTTGTAGAAAACTGCGGGCTCACCGCTCGTGAACGCCCGTTGCGCGCTTCTATACTCGTCCTGTGTCAGGGGAACGTATCGTGCGAGGTCCTCGTAATGGAGCGCTGACGGATGCACGAGACGGGCGTTCACCGCGGGCTCGGCATCGGGTGGTGAGACGATCCCGCCGGCTGCCGGCGGCTTGACGCGAAGCAGCTGCGGCGCCAGGGCGTCAGAGACGATCGTGCCGGTCAGCCGTTCCGCGGGCCACGTCGCCCACCAGCCGACGACGCCGACACGCCGCCCGTTCGCAGAAAAGAGATTCCAGATCGCCGGCGCGAGGCGCTGCGCCGATCCGACCGGAGCCTGCCGGCCGTCTCGAAGATCGGTCATGAAGTCGAGGACGCCGTGATCCTCCGGCTGCATCCCTGTCGCAATCGTCGTCCAGATGATGGGGGAGACAAGCGGAGGCGTGGCGATGAGCACGCCGGTGCGGCCGTGTGACTTCAAACGCGAAAACGTTGGCAGGGAGCCTCCGGCGATCAGTGGATCGACGCGCGACCAGTCGGCCGCATCGAGCCCGACGAGCGCGATGGGCCGCGACCCAGGGCGGCTGCCGGATCCATCCTGCCGGCTCGCATCGCGCGAGCGGTTGCACGCGACAATCGCCAGCGTGACGGCCAGCACGACGACCGGCAGCCGGAACTGGACTGGTGCCGTTCGGCGGCCACGGGCGTCGTGGGCGCTCACCGTCGCATGATAGCAAGGGCTTTGCCTCCCGCCTTGTCAGGGCCGAGGGCAAAGGGCAGAGGGCAGCCTGTGCCCTCTGCCCTCCGCTCCGAAGGATATGCTTTCCACCGAAGGAGCGGTTATGCGCACACTCATCGTTGTCGTGGGACTGGCCGGTCTGGGTGTCGTGACCGGCGCGCAGAGTCAGGAGGCCCGCAGCACCTTGACCGTGGGGACCGCAAGCGCCGAGCGCGGGAAAGTCGCGTACGGTGAGCTGCAGGTGCCGCAGGGCAGTGACGCGGCCACCAATCTTCCCGTCGCGGTGATTCATGGCGCGCGTCCGGGAAAGACGGTCGCCTTCATCGCGGGGAGTCACGGCACCGAGTACGCCTCGACGGTCGCGTTGACGCGTCTCATCGCGCGAATCGATCCCGCGACGCTCTCGGGATCCGTCATCGTCGCGCCGCTCCTCAACGTGGCCTCCTTCGAGCAGATGACGGTGCACGTCAATCCCATCGACAAGAAGGGCATGAACGGCGGCTATCCCGGACAGAAGGACGGGACGCAGACCGACCGCGCGCTCGCGCTCGTGAGCGCGCAAATCGTCGAGCCCGCCGACGTCATCGTCGATCTGCACGGCGGCGACATCGACGAAGACCTGCGTCCGTACAGTTACCTCACCCGTACCGGGAACGCGGCGCAGGACGATGCGGCGCGCGATCTGGTGCTGGCGTTCGGCCTCGATCACATCATCCTGCGCGACATCGACGTCACGAACCCGGCCAGTACCCGCAGTCTGAGCGGATATTCGCTGTCACGCGGCAAGACGGCGATCGTCGCCGAAGCGGGGCGCAGCGGCACGGTGGTGACCGCGGACGTGAACGCGCTGATCAACGGCTGCCTGAACGTGCTGGGCTCCTTGAAGATGATCGCGCGCCCGGTCGTGCCGCTCGCGAAGATGAAGATTAAGTGGATCACGAACGGGAGCCGCGTGCAGGCCGATCGCCCGGGCATGTTCTTCGCGTCGGTGGGCCGCGATGTCGTGGTCCGTGACGGCGCGATCGTCGGCTACACGACCGACTATCTCGGCCGCAAACTCGCGGACATCCGCGCGCCGGTCGGCGGCCTCGTGACGTTCATCCGCGGCGTCCCGTCGATGTGGCCGGCGGCGACGCTGGTCAACGTGTCGCCGATCCTGCCGTCGCCTCCTCCATACAAGAAACCATCTGGAATCTGAAATCGGGAAATCTGGAATCTTGATCGGGAAATCTGGAATCCGGGAATCTGAAATCTATCTGGGAATCTGAAATCTATCGGCAATCTTCAATCTATCTGGAATCGTGAATCGGCCACGATCACGATTGCGGGTGGATTGCCGATGCTCGAGAGATTGCGAGATTGCCGATTCTCGATAGATTTCAGATTCCCGGATAGATGTGAGATTGCAAGTTCACAGATTCCCGATCCAGATTACAGATTCCGCGATTCCAACTTTAAGTTGGACTCTGCACACTCTGGGCAGGCAGCGGCGGTCAGCTCGATGGCACGTCCGTTGCACTTCGCATGATGGGCTCTCGAGGAGAGGAAAACCGTCATGCGAAAGCTTCTGATCACGGGCGCGCTCGCGCTCGGCCTCGTCGCCGGTTCCGCAGGCCGGGCCAACGCACAGGTACAACTGACGCCGTTTGCCGGCGTTACCTTCGGCGATTCTGCGCCGGCGACGAAATTCGCGACAGGCGCGGACCTGACTTTCATGGGCCGCATCGTCGGATTCGAGTTCGATCTTGGATATACGCCGGACTTCTTCAATGAGAATCCGGACTTCGCCCTCGTCGGCGACAGCAACGTGACGACCTTCATGGGGAACGTCATCATCGGCGTCCCGGCCGGGCGCGTGAAGCCCTACGGGCTGTTCGGGGTCGGGCTCGTGCGTTCGCGGGTCAGCGATGCGGCCGGCCTTTTCGAGGACGTGACGACCAATGACTTCGGTCTCAGCATCGGCGGCGGCGTGATCGGCATGGTCAGCGATCACATCGGCCTTCGCGGCGATGTGCGCTACCTGCGCTCGCTGCAGGACAACGAGCCGGACAACAATCTCGACATCACGATCGGCAAGTTCGGGTTCTGGCGGACGACCGCCGGCCTGGTGTTCAAGTTCTAGCGCACGTCAACTTTTCATCAGCAAGGGCACGAGGGACACGAAGCCGCTCCAGGTTTTCGTGATCCTCGTGCCCTTTGCGGCCTCAACGACACGCAGAGGCGCTCTGAGCAATAATCCGTGGTCATGCGACGGCTCCCCAGGGCTCTGCGTTCACGTCAGGTCGCGATCACGCTCTACTGCGCGTGCGTCATCGGCCTCGCCGCACGTGCGCAGGCGCCCACTCCTCCACAAAGCAAAACCGTTCCCGTCTTCGTCGACGGGCAAGCGCAGATCGTGCCCGGATTCCAGGACGAGACGCAGTGGATTCGGCAGACGCTCTGGGTCGAGACGGAGTTCGACTCGGACGGCGACGGGAAGCACGATCGGATGTTCGTCGACGTCACGCGGCCCCGCCAGACCGAGACCGAAGGTCTGAAGGTGCCAGTCATCTACGAATCGTCGCCGTACTTTGCCGGGACGTCCGGCGATCGCAAGTTTCTGTGGAACGTCAATCAGGAAGTCGGCGCACAGCCGCCGCCGCGGACGTCGCAGCCCGAGATTCCGTTCAAGCCGACGCGCACGTCCGTCTCGACCTCTCAGATCACGACCTGGGTTCCCCGTGGATTTGCCGTCGTGCATTCCGCCGCGCCGGGAACCGGCCTGTCGCAAGGATGTCCGACCGTTGGCGACGCGCCCGAGCAACTTGCGCCGAAAGCGGTCATCGACTGGCTGAACGGCCGCGCGAAAGGATTCAGCACGATCGACGGCACTGAAGAAGTCGTCGCGACCGGGTGGTCGACGGGCAAAGTCGGCATGACGGGCACGTCGTACAACGGCACAATCCCGCTGGCGGCCGCCGTGACCGGCGTGCAGGGCCTCGAGGCGATCATCCCGATCGCGCCGAACACGTCGTACTACCATTACTACCGGTCCAACGGACTCGTGCGTCATCCAGGCGGCTGGCTCGGCGAGGACGTTGATTTTCTGTACGACTTCATCAACAGCGGCAATCCGGCGAGACGCGAGTACTGCAACCGGCGGTACCGCGACGGCGACTTCGCGGAGGGCCGCGATCGCGCGTCGGGCGACTACAACGACTTCTGGGCCGCCCGCGATCTCCTGCCGAAGGTCGGCAATATCAAGGCGGCGGTCCTGATGTCGCACGCGTTCAACGACTGGAACGTCGTGCCCGAGCACAGTGTGCGGATCTATCAGGCGCTGAAGGGTCGCGTCCCGCTGCAGGCGTACTTCCACCAGGGCGGACACGGCGGCGCGCCGCCGCTCGAGCTGATGAACAAGTGGTTCACGCGCTATCTCTACGGCGTCCAGAACGATGTGGAGAAAGACCCGAAGGCGTGGATCGTGCGCGAGCCGCCGCCCGCGCCGGAGGGCGGGCGAGACGCGGGCGCAGCCGCTGCGGCAGCAGGGGCAGGCGCAGGCTCAGCGGGCGGGGCCGGTGGGGGACGCGGCCGGGGCGCCATGCCCCCGCCCACACCCTATGCGGATTACCCGAACCCCGACGCCGCGCCCGTGACCATGCGGTTGCAATCTGGCGGCGGGACGCGCGGGAACCTGACGCTCGCGACGCCTGCGAAACAGGGCACAGAAAGGCTCGTCGACAACGTCGAGCTTGCCGGGCCCGCGCTGGCGAAGGCGGAGCAGTCGCCGAATCGATTGCTGTACGCGACTGCCGAGGTGACCGCGCCCGTGCACCTCTCCGGCTATTCGAGGATCACGATCAAGCTCGCGTCGAGCAAACCGGCGGCGAACCTCTCGGTGTGGCTCGTCGAGCTGCCGTGGACCGACGGGCCCATCAGTCCGGCGAATCTGATCACGAGAGGCTGGGCCGATCCGCAGAATCACGCGGCGCTCAAGGGTGGCGGCGACTATCACGCGAAGACGCACGGTGAACCGCTCGTGCCCGGGCGGTTCTACACGCTGACCTTCGATCTGGAACCTGACGATCAGATCATTCCCGCGGGGAAGCGCATCGGTCTGATGATCATGTCGAGCGATCGCGACTTCACGCTCTGGCCGAAGCCGGGGACGGAAATCACCGTCGATCTCGACGGCACGACGCTCCAGATCCCGGTCGTCGGAGGTGTCGCCGCACTCAAACGCGCGTTCGGGGGTTAACGGCCAGCGAGCTTGGGGCGGATTTCGTCGGCCCAATTGAGAATCACGCGCAGTTCAGGTGGTGCCTCAGCCGTCGATTGACCGCGCAGCACACGCCCGTCAGGGGCGAGAGCGATGGCGCCGATGCCGGGCAGGGCGTGGAGTTTCGTGATCTTCGTCACGCGAAAATCCGGTTTCGTCTCGACGTCCACGCGGTGCAGCGTCCGGTCGGCGACGAAGACAATCGCCCCTGACGGAAGCCAGCGCGGCGATGCCCCGCCGGCCGTCGAGATTTGGATGCGCCTCTCCCTGACGTTCGGATAGGGCCGGACGTATATCTCGCCTCGCCCGGATTCCTGGGACTGATACAGCAACCAAAGGCCGTCAGGCGACACGCTGAAGGAATAGTGCTCCGTCGAAGCCTCCACGACCAGCAGTTCTTGGGACGTCAGATCCGCCAGAGACAGCAGTTTGAGTCGGCGAGTGGCGTCTCCTTCGACATAGAGCAGGCGTCCATCCGGCGCCCAAGAGCTTGGAACGTGGTCGACAGGCGCGTTCGTCAGCCGCTGGAGCGGTGACGTGCCGTCGACGCCTTGCCGATACAAGTTCAGCGGCTCAGGTGACTTAGACGCCGCAAACACGATCGATCGTCCGTCGCGTGACCAGACGGGAAAGCTGCCGGCGGTTTCTTCACCTGTGAGGGGCGCGCCGTCCACGTCCTCTGCCGTCGGATCCACGTTGTAGAGCCAGATTCGATTGACCGTGGTCGTCGCGACGCGGATCGCCAATCGCTTGCCGTCCGGTGACAGCGACGGCCATTCGAACTGGCGTGGCCTGGCGGGCAGGGGGCGGATCTGGCCGGCCGCATCTATCCACGCGAGCGAACGCGTCGTCCGCAACAGAGACGACCCGGAGAGGTAGGCGAGCGCGCCCGAAGGTGCGACCTGGTACCAGTAGTATGCGGTGCCTTGGGCCACGTCACTGACCAGTGACAGCGGCGGGCCTTCGAGACTGCCGCGGTCCGGGTCGAAGCGGGCGCCAAAAATCGCGCCGCCGTATCCGTACACCAGCACGCCACTCGATGGAAGAAATGACGGCGTGGCCCCCTGCGCAACGACCTCTCGCTTGCCGGTCGCAAGGTTCTGAATCATGACCTTCGCGTTGGCCAATTGTTGCGCCGAACCAACAAACAGCGTCGTTTTCTGAGCCTCCCACAGGGTGAACAGGACGGACCGACCGCCAGGCAGGAGCGTCGGGTCGGCGACGCGCTCCGACGCAGCGACGGAGAACAGCAGGGTCGGCGTGCCGCCTCGATCGGAGACTTGATAGACGCCGGTCTCGTTCTGCACGAACCGCAGATTGCCGTCGGAGCCCCACTCGAGCCGTCCAAACACGGTGGCTGGGCAGAGCGGGATGGGCGGCCCGCCGTCGACCGACAGTTTCTGCAACTGTTTCTCCGCCTGAAACGCGATCCACTGCCCATCGGGCGAAAACGCGACGGGACTGGTCACATCCACGCCGGCCAGACGAACCGTGTCGAACGCATTCACGCGCCGGAGGAACAGCGCGCCGTTCATCGTAAACGCCACGGCGTTGCCCTTCGGCGAGATCGCTAGCGCTCCCAAGGGCAGGCTGTCCACCGACTCCGGGATGGGGAGAACGAAGCGACTGGCGCCGTCGCGGTGTCCGACTCGACCCGTGACCGCGAGGGTGAGCGCAATGGCCAAACCCGTCGCGAGCACGCCGCCCGCGATCCACACGACCCGTCGAGACGGGCTTGCGAGTGCCGGGACGGCCGCAGGCGTGGACCCCGGCGGCATCACAACCGGCGGCGTGCCCGAAACCATCTGCAGTGCGAATCGCAGATCAGCGGCTGACTGGAATCGCGTGCGCGGGTCCTTTTCGAGGCACCTGCCAATCACGCTGTTCAATGCCGGCTGAGCGGACTGAGCGCCATCGCTCGTGAGCGGCGCAGGCGGATCGCGCAGAATCGCGTGCATCACCTCGACGGCGGTGTCGCCCGTAAACGGCGGACGACCCGCGACCATTTCGTACATCACGCAGCCCAGCGCGAACAGATCGGCGCGGTGATCGACGCGATCGCCGCGGACCTGTTCCGGGGCCATGTAGCTCGGTGTGCCGACGACTGCGCCCGCCGCGGTCAACGCCTGCGTCGGCCCTTCTCCCGTGCTGTCGATCGTGACCGTCGCGATCCCGAAATCCAGGATCTTGGCGGCGCCCGTCGCCGTGACGAAGATGTTCTCCGGCTTGATGTCACGATGAATCGTGCCCTTCGCATGCGCGGCCGCCAGACCGTCCGCGATCTGACTTGCAAGTTCGGTGGCTCGCGCCGGGGCGAGCCGTTCGCGCGAAATCAGGCTTCGCAGGCTCTCGCCAACCAGCAGCTCCGTGACGACGAACATGACGCCGTCTTCGACACCGACGTCATAGACGGAGACAATGTGCGGGTGGGCGAGCGCGGCCGTCGCACGCGCTTCCTGCTCGAACCGGCGCCGTCGATCGGGATCCGCCGACGCGCTCGCGCGCAGCGTTTTGAGCGCCACCTCGCGTCCAAGCTGCGGATCGCGCGCGCGATACACTTCGCCCATTCCGCCGGCACCGATGGCGTCGACGATCTCGTAACGCCCGAACCGTGCTCCCGGTGTCAGCGGCATTTGATTGAGCAGCCCTCAGTCAAGACTTCCGTCCTTCCTTGTCAGGCTTCCCGGCTTTCCGCCTCCGAGACTCCAAGACTCCGAGCCTCCGAGGCTCCTAGCCTCCGATCACTTCTTCGGCTCGAGGAGCCAAATCTCATCGGACACGTGCACCGCGTTCGTACCCGCGATCCGCTTTCCGTCCGGGAACACCGCGAACGGATGATTCGTGCCCGCGAGCTTGATCGACGCGATCAGGCGCGTCTCGCCGCCCGCGAGCGAGGCGATGCGAACCTGATTTCCCTGTGGGCCGATTGTCAGAAACGCGATCTGGCGTCCGTCCGGCCACCACACCGGCCAGCCGCCCTCCGCGGAAATCTGCCGTTCATTCGTGCCGGTGCGATCGACGACGAAGATGCCGCCCGAGTAGCCGCGATTGGCGGCGAACGCGAGACGGGATCCGTCCGGCGACCATCGTGGCACGGTCGCCGGCGATTTTGTGAGAAGTCGCGCGTCGCCTCCGGATTGCGGCGCGACGTACACGCGTTCGGTCTCGCCATCCGCGCGGCTGAATGCGATCGCCTTCCCATCCGGTGACAGATCGGCAAAGCCTTCGCCGCGATTCAACGGCAGGAACGTCAGGGCTCCGCCCGCGGCCGGTACCTGGCCGATCCGCCGCGGCGCGTCCCACGTATGAAACAGGATCGTTTTTCCGTCGGCGCTGTATCGCGGGTACACCTCGCCAGCGTCGCCCGATGTGAGTCGCCGGGGATCGCTGCCGTCGGCGGGTACGGTCCAGATGTGCCATGAGCCGTCGACTTCGCTGCGGCTGAAGGCGATCTCACGGCCGTCGGGCGACACGGCCGGTCCCCAG
>JBLNGH010000657.1:0-17537 GCA_050264575.1 Acidobacteriota bacterium
AGACAGGCGACGATCGTCGCGCTGCCGATTGCATACGCGAGCACGCGCAGATCGATCTCGGCGCGATCGAGCGGCGGCAGCGCCTGCGTGATCACGGTTCCCTCGAAGGCAGCAGCGCTCCACCAGACGATCGCGATCGCCGGGACGGAGGCGACGAGGGACAGCAGCAGGCTCTCGGCACCGAGCAGCCGGCCCACTCGCATCCGCGAGGCGCCAAGGGCGAGGCGCGTCGCTGCTTCGCCGCTGCGCGCCGTCGCACGCGCGAGCAGCAGGCTGCCGACGTTGGCGCACGTCAGGGCGAGGAGCAGGCCGACGACGCCGAGGAGCAGCGTCATGGTTCGAGATAAGCGGCCGAGCACCCAGGGTCGTGATTCGACACCGGGCACGACATCGAAGCGCCATTTCGTCATGCGTGAATCTTCAGGATGCGCCGCGGCGATCGTGGCGCGCGCGGCATCGAGTTGCGCGGCCGCCGTCTCGACGCGGGCGCCGTCATCGAGGCGGCCGGTCATCCCGAAGAACAGACGCGACTGCCGCATCGACAGCAGGGATCGCGGGTATTGGGGAATCGCGGCGGTGTGCTGCGCGACTGACACCCAGAGATCCGTCGAGCCCGTGAGACTTGCGCCATGGAATCCGCGCGTCGTCACGCCGATGACGATGAACGGATGGCCGTTGACGAGGACCGGACGGCCGATGATGTCGGACGCGGACCCAAAGCCGCGGGTCCAGAGACGATGGCTGATGACCGCCGCAGGCGCCGCGGCGGGATTCGAACCCTCGTCCGCCGAGAAGCCGCGGCCGCGCGCGAGAGCGCCCTCGAGCACGTGGAAGTACGCGCCGGTCACGACCTCCGCGTCGAGCCGCTGCGGCGATCCGCCCGGCGGCGCGATGTGCAGCGCGAACGACTGGTACCCGGCCAGCGATTTCAGCGCGGGAGTGCGATTGCGCAGCGTCTCGAAATCGACGTAGGACACGCCGCTGCGGACCTGGACCCCGCTCGCCGAGCCGAACCCGATCGAGACGAGCCGGTCCTGCCGGACGACGCCCGGCACAGGACGAAAGAGCAGCCAGTTCGCGAGATTGAATACGGCGGTGTTGGCCCCGATGCCGAGGGCGAGCGTCAGCGCGGCCGTGGCGGTGTACCCGGGTTGAGCGCGCAGGGCGCGGGCTGCTTGTTTGAGGTCGGCAAGGAGTCCGTCCATCGTGATCCTCCGCACGGTTGCGCGTGTGTTTGCCGTCAGGTCGCGCCGTCGCTCGAGGGCGAGGCCGGCGGCGATCCGCGCCGTGGCGGCGGTCGTCCAGACTGCTCCGGCCGCCTGCTTGCGAGCACGGCGCCGAGCGCGTTCTTCGATGAGATCGCCGGCGACAGAGTCGCGCCAGTCTTCCGGGACCAGGAGCGCAAGCAGCCAGCGTGCCGGCGGCGGAAGCTCTCTGTTCATCACGAGGGCCTCGCCGTAGAGGTGGCGCGAAGCCGCGCGACCGCCGACTCGGCCGCCGCCAGCGCGCGACGGCCTGCGGGGGTGACTGCGAAGCAGCGCTTGGCTTTGCCGCCGCGTTCCGGCGTCGGATCGGCGAACCAGGACGTCACGTAGCCTTTGCGATCGAGCCGGTCGAGCGTCACGTAGATGCTGCTGCGGCCGAGCGCGATCTTCGTGCGCGCCTCGATCTCATCCCGGATCGACACGGCGTAGGCGTCATCGCCCAGCCGCAGCGTGGCGAGCATGACGAGCTGTTCCAGCTCGCCCAGCAGCCCTTTCGCTGAAAATGACGACATTTTGGACATTAGACGTGCGACAACCCCGGCTCGGTTGGCTCGGCAATGTGAGGTGGCCTCAAAGCAGACATGAAGGACATGAAGGGGAATGAAGGACATGAAGAAGATCAAGAGGACCCTTCATGATCTTCACGCTCTTCATGTTCTTCATGTGTGCTTTTGGCGAAGGCGCGATGCTACGTCTCAACGTGAGGCGGGTTGGATCGACTTCAGGCTGCCGAGTTCGGCAATCCGGTCGTCGCCGCAGCACCACCAGCCATTTCGAATCCACAGCGGGTGATTCGGGTGCTTCGGGCATGCCGGCCACGTGGTGTCGATGTAGGTGTCATGAACGTACTGCTGCACGTCCTCGACCAGCCAGTCGACGAACCGCGCGTCGTCGTCGATGAAGGTGCGGCCGTTCTCGACGAAATAGTGAAGATCGACGAGGAAATCCGGTCCGAGCGTCGCGGTGATGTCGGCCGCGAGGGCCCGCGTCATTTGTTCAATGACTCGTTCTGAAAGCACGTCGACTCTTGGAACGCTTCCGCAAGCGGGCACGATTTCCCTGCACGCGGTACAGGACATACACGCAGCCGCCCTCCAGTTGACGGCTCTCGACCAGATCGAGATCAATCTGCCGTTGCACCGCGGGAAACATGGGAATGCCCGATCCGAGGACAACGGGATGAATGTTCAAGCCGACCTCATCAATCAGATCAGCGTCGAACAAGGCGCTCGCCAGTTCGCCGCCACCCATCACACAAATCCCCTTCCCCTTGTCTCTCTTCAAGGCTGACACGAACGTCGGGGCATCATCGGTGATGAGCTTCACAGCCGGGTTGTCGCTGGTTTTCAAGGTTCGCGAACAGACGTAGTTCTTGACGCCGGGATACGCGCCACCGCCGTTCCGTACCGCGACCTCGAACGTCTTCCGGCCCATCACAACGGCGTCGATGGTCTTCCAGAACTTCTGCGTGATCGCGTTGACGTCCTTGCTCCAGCGCAACCAGTCGACCGAGTGATCGGTGCGCGCGATGAATCCGTCCAGGCTGCACGCCGCGCCAAAGGTGACTGTTCGCATCTGGTGCCTGCAGTCAAGATCTAGTCAGCGCTCTCTGTCGCACCGTCGAAGTCGGACGGGTTCTGCCGGATGTATGCGATCAGTTTCTCGGAGAGACGCGGAAGAGCGAACCACCGCTCGTCGACTTGGGGCACCGTGCTCACCTTGTACGAGGCAAAAAACCCGTCCAACCCTTGTTTCCACAGCGGGACCAACTTGTCGAGCTCGGAAGCCAGCCGTTCATCGGCTTCGTCGAAGATTGCCAGATGCTCATCAGCGCCCAGCCGTTCAAGCCCTTCAGCGGCCAGCGGGACAAACTCAGCTCGAGAATTGAAATAGTACTGGAGGAAGCCTCCGTTCCTTACTTCCGCGTCGAGGACCGTGAGCGGATAAACGATCCGGTATCCGAGGGGTAGCGCCGAAACTATGTCGAGCGCTTCACCTTGTCTGTTTCCGATCTCATCGAGCACGGCGTCCAGAATGGCTTGCTCGACTGCACCGTCCGGCAAGCTCGCGATTTGCGCAGACCTCAGCAACATCCTGGATTCTCCAGGCCAACAGTCATCAAAGTAGGAAGCCCAGATGCTACCATCGCGATCTCCCCGGCATCGGAACCCGATGTTCTCGAACAGCGACGCGTACGACCGGCTGATGGGCCGCTGGAGCCGGCGGCTCGCGCCGCTCTTCGCGCAATTCGCGCGCATCGACGTCGGCCAGGCCGTCCTGGATCTCGGATGCGGCACGGGCCAGTTGAGCGCCGTCGTGGCGGCGTCAGCACCCACGAGCACGATCACCGGCGTCGATCGATCGCCGGAGTACGTCGACGCCGCCCGACATCTGGTTCCGGCGCATCGGGCGCATTTCGAAGTCGGTGACGCGCAGGCGCTCCGGTTCGCCGACAGCACGTTCGATCGGGTGCTGTCGCTCCTCGTGCTCAATTTCGTCCCCGACTGCCGGCGGGCGCTTCGCGAAATGATCCGCGTCACCCGTCCCGGCGGCATCGTCGCCGCGGCAGTCTGGGATTACGGCGATGGGATGGAGATGCTGCGCCGTTTCTGGGATGAGGCGGCTGCGCTCGACCCGGGCGCGGCCGCGAAGGACGAGCGCCACTCGCCGCTGTGCCGATCGGGCGATCTCGCCGCGCTGTGGTGCGAGCTCGGCTTGAACGAGGTGGACGAGCAGCCGCTCACGGTCACCCTGGAGTTCGCCTCGTTCGACGATTACTGGGAACCGTTCCTCACCGGTCAAGCCCCATCGGGCGCGTACGCCTCGTCGCTGCCCGCCGACCGCGCGACTCGACTCCGCGATCGATTGCGAACGCGTCTCGCCGGCGGCGAACCCGATCGGCCGTTCGTCCTGCGCGCGAGAGCCTGGGCCGTTCGCGGCGCGGTCCCGAATCTGCTGACGCGTGGTTGAGGCGCGGAGGCTCGGAGACGCGAAGGCTCGGAGGCCACGGAGATGACGCGGAGAAGGCCAGGAGACTGTTGCGCCGCGAGCTTCGCGACAGCGACACGCTCCCGGAAGGCGGGGTGTTGTCGATCGCGCGCCTCCCAGCCTCCGCACCTCCGCGCCTTTGAGCCTCCGCGTCATTCCATGGCAAGCTATTCGCCATGATGATTCCGGATTTTCAGTCGCTCCGTCCATCTCGTGTGGCTCGCGTGGGTCTGGTGCTCGGCGGCGTCCTCGTCGCGACGCTGGCGATCTCGGCGCGCATCATGCCGCGACAGACGACCGCGCCACCGGCCAAACTCGTGCAACGGCCGGCAACCCCGCCCGCGACGGCCGGGACGACACGCGTCACCGGCGACATCGCGCGAGGCGAGTACCTGGCGAACAACGTCGCCATGTGCGTGCAGTGTCATTCGCCGCGCGATCAGCGCGGCCATTTGATCGAAAACCAGAAATTTACTGGCGCCTCGATGCCGGTGCGCGGACCGTCGTGGGATCCGGAGTGGGCGTATCGCACGCCGGCGCTTGCCGGACTGCCCGGCTTCACGGACGAGCAGATTGTGATGCTCCTGACCGAAGGCCACGCCGGCGATCGGCCGGCGCCGATGCGGCCGATGCCGCCGTTCCGCATGAACAAGCAGGATGCGGAAGCGGTCGCCGCGTATTTGCGGTCACGATAACTGACGCTGGCAAGCTGGGAAGTCAGGGAGCCGGGAAGCCCGGAAGCTTTCAGGAACCTGATGCTTGCCAGCCTTTTTTTGGTTTTGAGCCAGCCCGGCGTTCACGCTCGAGCTGTTTCGCGTAGCGCTCCTGGCTGTGCTTCAGGCGAAGCGTTGCGGTGAAGCACCGCTCTCCGAACCGGAACGCGCGCCGGCACTTCGTCCGCCAACTGCCACGCGGCAAACTCCTCGACGTTTCTTGACTCCCGTCACAGACATCTGACAGTGCACGGTGCGTGCCTCGTGCGAGACCTCCTATTGGGCCGAGATCCGCGACCCCTCTGCAAATTGTGCGTACAAGAACCACGGTGGATCTCGCAAGAACCTGAACGTCACGATTAAGAGAGATGACGGGCATCAGGTTCCGCGGACCCGTCGTACCGACGCGTGGGGCGCGAGTGCTCTTGAGCCGCGCCCAAACATCGCTGGAACTTCGCCGCGTCACATCCCTCGACTTTCTGCGCAAGCCCTTCCAGGCTTTCCGGCTTTCCGGCTTCTACAAATCCCGAATCGCGGCGAGCGGGTTCAGCCGACTGGCGCGCCGGGCGGGCACGAGCGCGGCAACGCAGGCAACGAGCGCGAGCAGCAGGGTCACTCCGCCGAACGTCAGCGGATCGGTCGGACTGATTCCGTAGAGGAATCCGGCGAGAAACCTCGTCAACAGGAACGCCATCGCCGTGCCGAGGACTGCGCCGGCGAGCGTCCAGGTCATCGCCTGGCGCATCACCATGGCCGTCACGGCGCCGGGCGTCGCACCGAGCGTGACACGCAGACCGATCTCGCGCGTCCGGCTCCGCACGAGGTAGGAGAGAACACCGTAAATTCCGAGGGCCGCAAGCGCAAGGGCGAGCAACCCGATCGCGCCGAGCAGGTTTCCGGCGATGCGCGCCGGCAGGAGCGACACCGACGTCGCCTCGGTCAGCGTCGCCGCATTGAGCACCACGAGGCCGGGATCCTGCGCGCGAACCGCTTCCTTGATCGCCGGAAGCGCCGGATTGGCTGCGCCGGCGGTGCGAACCAGCAGCGTGATGCGCGGCGTGTACTCCTGTGCGATCGGCCGGTACAGGAACGGCCTCGGCTCCTCGACGACGGTCACATACTTGCTGTCGCGCACGACTCCGACCACTTCGATGACGTCGTTGGCGTTCGCGCCAGGTCCGAACGGCCGCAGGCGCTGGCCCACCGCGTTTTTCCCCGGCCAGAACCGCCGGGCGAGGGTTTCATTGACGATCGCGACGCGCGGCGCCGTCCCGTTGTCCTGGTACGTGAAGTCGCGGCCCGAGACCATCGCGATCTTCAGAGTCCGGAAATGCCCGGGCCCTACCGAGTTGGCATAGATCGGTGGAGTCGCCGGCGGTCGATCGGCACTCGGTTCCGCATCCCCCTCTCGCAGCAGGTCAGCCGTCCGGTTCGACAGCGTCACGGGCACGATATCGACGGCGTTCACCGCGAGGATGCCCGGCGCCGCTTCCAGCCGGCTCGTGAGCTCGCGGATGAACGCCGAGCCTTGTGAGACGGAATAGCCGCGTGTCTCGAGATCGATCGACGCGGTCAGGATCTGGCCGGCGTCAAATCCAGTGTCGAGGGTCCGGGCGTGATGAAAGCTCCGGATGAACAACCCCGCGGCAACCAGGAGCACCACGGACATCGACACCTGCGCGATCAGAAATGCCGATCGGAGGCGGCCGTGCCGCAGCCCGCCGCCGCTTTCGGTCCTGATCGCGCGCGCGAGATCGAGGCGCGACGCCCTCAACGCCGGCAGCGCGCCGAACGCGAGCGTGGCCAGGACGGCGACGATGGTCACGAACGCGAACACGCGGACATCGACGGACAGATCCGGCGCAACCGGGAGCGGCGTCGGCAGACGCACCGCCATCAGTTGATGCGTCCCCCAGAACGCGATCATCAGCCCGGCGACGGCGCCGGCAAGCGCCAGCAACAGACTCTCGGTGAGCAGCTGCCGAATCAGACGACCGCGCCCGGCCCCGAGCGATTGCCGGATGGCGAGCTCGGCCTCGCGGCCGGCCGCGCGCGCCAGGACCAGATTCGCCACGTTGACGCAGACAATGAGAAGGACGAGCGCCGCGAGCGTCATCAGCACCGCGGTGAACGCCCCGACGGCAGGGGCGATCTCCGGATGCAGCATGGTGCCGCTGTAGACCGTCACCGCCGGCCCCTGGTCAGGTTCGCCACGCGCGCGGCGAAGCTGTCGGCCGATGACATCGAGATCGGCCTCCGCGCGCGCGCGATCCACGCCTGGCTTGAGCCGCCCTGCCAGATGAAGCACGGTGGTGTCGAGACGCGTCTCGGAATTCTGCGCAGGTCGCATCAGTGCGTCGGCTGCAAGCGGAACCCAGAGATCCTCGACGAGCGGCGCCATCAGACCGGTAAAGTCGTGAGATGCGACGCCGACGATCGTGAACGGCCGGTCGTTGAGCGCAATCGTCCGCCCGATGACGTCCGGTGATCCTCCGAAACGGCGCTCCCAGAACGCGTGGGAGAGGACGACGGCTGGCGGGGCATCCGGACGATCGTCGGACGGTCCCAGCAGGCGTCCGCGGGAAGGCACGACACCCAGGAGCGGGAAGTACTCACCGCTCACGATCGTGCCGAACGCGTGCCCGGCGTCCGCGCCGATCCGGAGTCCAAAGGACTGCAGTTGAAACGCCGCCAGTCCGGCGAGCGACGAGTTGCGATCGCGCAGCTCGAGATACGAGCGATAGGGCGTGTTCGAATACCGGCTGCTGTAGACCCGAACGATGGTCGACGGATCGGCGACCGGCAGCGGCCGGAGGAAGAACGCATTCGCGACGCTGAAGACGAATGCATTCGCTCCAATGCCGAGCGCAAGCACCGCGACGGCGATGAGCGTAAACCCCGGCGTCCGGATCAGCGTCCGGACACCGTATCGAATGTCCTGAATGAGCGGGGACATAGGTGAGACTAACCCACAATTCCCCGAGAAGTTTCGGTGAACGGTCAGCCTTTCCGGCTTTCGGTCTTACAGCGTTCTTAGCGCCTGAATCGGATCCACCTGCGTCGCGCGTCGCGCCGGAATCAGCGCCGCCACGAGGGCAACGACCACCAGCACGACGGGCACCGTCACCAGCGTCACGACATCGGCCGGCTGGACCTGGAAGAGCAGCGGCTCGAGCGTGCTCGACAACACGCGGCCGAGCGCAACCGCGCCCGCCAGGCCGAGGATGAGGCCGGCGCCGGTCAGGACGAGCGCCTGACGCAGCACCATTAGCAGCACCGACCCGCGATGCGCGCCGAGCGCCATCCGGATCCCGATCTCCTGCGTCCGCTGCGACACCGAGTACGCCATCACGCCGTAGAGGCCGACGGCAGCGAGGAGCAGCGCGATGCCCGCGAACACGCCGAGCAGAAGCGTCTGCACGCGCGACAGCGCGGTCGAGTCGGCGACCATCTGCGCGAGCGACGTCGTCGAGGCCACCGGCTGCTCCGGATCGACACCCTGGATCTCCCGCCGGACGGCGGCCGTGAGGCTCGTCGGCTCGAGCGAGGTCTTCAGGAGGAAGCTCATCCCGGTGTTCGGCATCTGCGCGAACGGTTCGTACATCTGCGCCTGATCCTTGTCTGCGAGTCCGTAGTGTTTGACCGTTCCGACCACGCCGACGATTTCCCGCACGATGTCGGAATTGCGACCCATGCGAATCCGTTTGCCGATCGGATCCTCGTTCGGGTAGTGCAGGCGCACGAACACGTCGTTCACCACGGCGACCCGCGGTGATCCCGCGCGATCGTTGTCCGTGAACACGCGGCCTTTCAGCAGCGGAATCGCCATC
Source organism: Acidobacteriota bacterium (assembly GCA_050264575.1). Lineage (GTDB taxonomy): Bacteria > Acidobacteriota > Vicinamibacteria > Vicinamibacterales > SCN-69-37 > DASQFI01. The sequence goes on from JBLNGH010000657.1 coordinate 8,797, forward strand.
GTGTCGAAATAGCCCGGGCTGACCAGGTAGTAGATGGCCGAGACGCCCTGCCCCGGCGGCAGCGGCGGCCGGCCTTCGAAGGCGATCGAGTAGATTTCGTCGTTGCCGCTGATCGGAACCGTGGACGTGAGCGCAACCGATTCGACGCCGGGCAGTGCGCGCATGCGCGACAACGCGCGATCGTAGAAGTCGACCGTGCGCGCGGGCTCGTCGTACTTCGGCAGCGGCAGCAGCGTCGTCACGCTCAATCGCTGATCGATCGCGAAGCCGGGCGCGACGTGACCGAGCTTCTGGAAGCTCCGCAGGAGCAATCCGGCGCCGACGAGCAGCACAATCGCCAGCGCGACTTCAGTGACGACGAGCACGCTGCGAAGCCAACGCCGCATCGGCGAGCCGCCGGCGCGCGCAGTTTCTTTCAATGTCTCGACGAGATCCGTTCGCGAGGCGGAGATGGCCGGCGCAAGTCCGAACAGAATCGCCGTCAGCATCGACAGCCCGAGCGTGAACATGAGAACGACGGGATCGATCTTGATATCCGACGAACGCGGCAACAGGGTGGGATACGCGGCCACGAGCGACGTCGTGGCCCAGTACGCGACGAGCAGTCCCAGGGCGCCGCCGACCACGGCGAGCACCAGGCTTTCGGTGAGGAGCTGCTGCACGATGCGGCCGCGGTTGGCGCCAATCGCCGTCCGCAGCGCCATCTCGCGCGCCCGCACGGTCGCGCGCGCGAGGTGCATGTTCGCGAGGTTGGCGCAGGCAACGAGGAGCACGAGGCCGACGGCGCCGAGCAGGATCAACAACATCGGCCGCACATTGCCGACCGCGGCCTCCTGCAACGACCGGACGACCGCGCCCCATCCCTTGTTGGTACCCGGATACTGCTGCGCGAGCCGGGACGCGATGCCGCTCATCTCGACGCGGGCCTGCTCGACCGAGACGCCGGGTTTGAGACGGCCGACCACACTCAGATAGTGCGCGCCGCGCGCCTGACGCTCATCGCCGTCGAAGGCCCGCGGCGTGAACACGGCGGTCTCCCGCCCGCCAAACCGCCAGTCGGGATGCATCACGCCGACGATCGTGTACGGCTGGCCGTTGAGCGTGATGGTCTGGTTCAGGACGTCGGGGCGGCCCCCGAATGTACGCTGCCAGAAGCCTTGACTGATGATGACGACGAAGCCCTTGCCCGGCTCGAACTCCTCCGGACGGAAGCCTCGACCCATCGCCGGCGTACCCCCGAGAGCCTCCAGGAAGCCGGCCGTGCCCGTGAGGCCGCGCAGCCGTTCGGGTGCTTCGCCGCCGATGTAGTTGAAGGCCCGTCCGCCGTACGCCGCGAGGGACTGGAACGACTGGCTTTGCGCGCGCCAGTCGAGAAAGTTCGCCGGCGAGACGGAGAACGACGACCAGCCGCGCGAAAGATTGTTCTCGGTCACGATGACGAGTTGGTCCGGATGATCGTACGGCAGCGGTTTGAGCAGCAGCGCGTGCGTGACCGTGAAGATCGCCGAGTTGGCGCCGATGCCGAGCGCCAGCGTGATGAGCGCCACCAGCGTGACGCCCGGCCGCCGCAGCAGCAGCCGGATGCCGTATTGCGCGTCCCGAATCAGGTTTCTCATCACGCCATCTCCTTGACGAGTCTTCAGGGTCTGCTGCCGATCGGACGGATCGCGGCGGCGCATCGTGCTGATGTTCGACAGCGCCGCGCGCCAGTACCAGCGCCGGGCCGCTCCCGCGGGAGTACCCGCCGCGATCCGCGCCGCAAACGTCTCTTCGAGGTCACCGATCACGAACTCACGTTCCGCCCGCGGGACGAGCACCGCGAGCAACGCGCGCGCGAGACGCGGCGATTCCGGCGAGCGGCCGCTCACAGAGCCTCGAGCGCGCGGCCGAGCCCGCGCGTCAGCCGGCGCAGGTCGGCGCACGACTGTTTCACTGCCCGGCTGCCGAGCGGCTCGAGCCGGTAGAGCTTCTTGCGGCGGCCGCCGCGCTGCGGCGTCGGATCGCCCACCCGTGCCGAGACGTATCCCTTTTCCTGCAGGCGGCCGAGCGTCTTGTAGATCGCGCCGACGGTGACCTCGCGCGACGTTTCTTTCTCCAGTTCGTCACGGATGGTGACCCCGTAGGCGTCGCCCTCGAGTCGAAGCACCGCCAGCAGTATCAGGAGTTCGAATTCACCCAGGTACAGAGACGACGCCTGGGTCGATTTCAATGACATTGTCATTGATATATCACGAGAGCGGCTGGACGAGGCCGGAAAGTACGGTGGTCAAAAGGGGCGAAGTACGGGGTCAAGAAGCGGCGAAGTACCGCTGTGAAAAGCCCGCGAAGTACGCGGGGGAACAAACCCAGAAGCAAAAACCCTCCTGGGCATACCTCGCCCGGTCCTTCGCAGCCCGCACTTCACGGTTCTTGACAGCCGTACTTTACAGCTGTTGACGCGCGTACTTCGTGGGTTCGACAGCCTTTCTGCTATCCTCCGGCGAACCCTCCAGGAGCCCGGTATGTGTGGAACGATCGTGCGTCTTTTGTCTGCGACAACTTTACTCGCCGCCGTTCTCGCGGCTTCACCGCATCCGGCGGCAATCACGCCGGCGCTCCAGACCACACCAGCCCTTCTCGCCGACTTCCAGTGGCGCGGCATCGGACCGGCGAATATGTCCGGACGCGTGACCGACATCGAAGCGCTGGACGCGAACTTCTCGACGGTGCTGGTCGCCGCCGCATCCGGCGGCGTCTGGAAATCGACGAACGCCGGCACGACGTGGCAGCCAATCTTCGATCAGTACGGCACCGCATCCATCGGCGACGTGGCGTTCTTCCAGCCCAATCCCGACATCATCTGGGTCGGGACCGGCGAGACGTGCGTGCGCAACAGCGTGAGCTGGGGCGACGGCGTCTACAAGTCGACCGACGGCGGCAAGACGTTCACAAACATGGGTCTCCGCGAGACGCATCACATCGCCGAGGTCGTCACACACCCGACCAACCCCAACATCGTGTACGTCGCGGCACAGGGGCATCTCTGGGGGAACACCGGCGAGCGCGGGGTGTTCAAGACGGTCGACGGCGGCAAGACCTGGCAAAAGTTGACGAACGGTCTGCCCGACGACGGACGGACCGGCGCGACCGAACTGAAGATGGATCCGAAGAATCCGAACGTCCTGTACGCCGGATTCTGGCAGCGCATTCGCCTGCCGCATCGCTTCGACAGCGGCGGCCCGAACGGCGGAATCTACAAGACGACCGATGCGGGGAAAACCTGGCAGAAGCTGACGAACGGCATGCCGGAAGGACCGACGGGCAAAATTGGGATCTCAATCCATCGAAGCAACCCGTCGATTCTCGTGGCGATCATCGAGCATGGCTACCAGCCGGCGCCGAACACACCCGAGTACGCGGATCTCACGAAACGTGGCAGCGGCATCTATCGATCGGAAGACGCCGGCAAGACGTGGCGTCAGGTCAGCCGCTTCAACAACCGGCCGTTCTATTACAGCCACATCTACATCCACCCGACCAACCCGAAGATCGTCTACGTGCTCGCGGCCAGCGCGAGCGTGTCGACGGACGGCGGCGCCACGTTCAGCCGGCAGATCCCGAGCATGGGCGGCGATTTCCACGCGTTCTGGCAGGACCCGATCGCGCCCGAACGCTTCTACATCGGCAACGACAAGGGCGCGTATCTCTCGTTCGACGACGGCCAGACGCTGACGATGTTCGACAACATGGCGATTGGCCAGTTCTACGCGGTCACGCTCGACAACCGCGATCCGTACTGGGTGTACGGCGGGCTGCAGGACAACGGCAACTGGGGCGGACCGAGCAACAGCCGCGACGTGAACGGCATCCTGAACGATCACTGGTTCAAGTTCCACAGCGGCGACGGCTTCCATGCGACCGTCGATCCGAACGACTGGCGCACGGTTTACACGGAGAGCCAGGGCGGCAGCATCCGCCGGCTCGACGCCGTCTTTCGCCAGGCGGGCAAGGGCATCACGCCGACGCCGGCGACCGTCGGCAACTACGCGGATGTCGCGCCGCCCGCCGCAGGTCAGCCCGCGGGCGGCCGCGGCGGCGGTGGTCTGCCTCCCGAGTTTCGCTTCAACTGGAGCACACCGCTGATCCTGTCGCCGCACGACTCGCGCACGCTGCTCTACGGCGGCAATCGCCTCTTCCGAAGCACCGACCGCGGCGACACGTGGACGGTCATCAGCCCGGATCTCTCCACGAACGACAAGGAACTGACCAATCGTGAAAGCGGCGGGCTCACGCGCGACGTCACCGGCGCGGAGACGCACGCCACGATCATCACGATCTCCGAGTCGCCGATGACGCCCGGCCTGATCTGGGTCGGCACCGACGACGGCAACGTGCAGATCACGCGAGACAGCGGCAAGGCGTGGACGAACGTGCGCGCGAACATTCCCGAAGTCCCGCGCGGCCTCTGGGTCAGCCGCGTCGAGTCATCCCGGTTCGCGGAAGGCACCGCGTACGTCGCGTTCGACGGGCATCGCAGCGACAACTTCGCGCCGTGGATTTTCAAAACCACCGACTACGGCAAGACGTGGACCAAGCTGACGAACGGTCTTCCACCCAACGGTCCGGTCTACGTCGTCAAAGAAGGGCTGCGAAATCCGAACCTGCTCTTTGCGGGCACGGAGACCAGCGTCTACTCGACGATTGACGGCGGACGTACGTGGCAGCGGCTCGCCAACGGGCTGCCGACCGTGCCGGTGCACGATCTCGTCATTCATCCGCGTGATTTCGATCTGGTGGCAGCGACGCACGGCCGGAGCGTCTGGATTCTCGATGACATCACGCCGCTCGAGCAACTCTCCACCGATGTCCTCGCAAGCGACGCGCATCTCTTCCAGAATCGCGTGGCCACTCTTTGGCGGGGTGTCTCGCGCGGCGCGACGCGCGGCCACTTCTACTTCGCGGGCCGCAATCCGCTCACGATGGCGCAACTCGAACCAGGAAATTCGCCGCCCGAGATCACGAACAGCGCCGCCGTGCACTACTTCCTGAAGACCGATCAGCCAGGACCCGTCACGCTGCAGATTCAGGAGGCGGCGGGCAATCAAGTCCACACCGCGCAGGTGCCCGGCACGGCCGGACTGCATCGGTACTTCTGGAACCTGCGGTTTGGCGCGCCGACACCCGAAGGCCGGGGAGAGGGCGGCGGCCGGCGCGGCGGTGGCGGAGGACGAGGAGGTGGCGGGCGGGGCGGCGGCGGAGGTGGCGCCGCAGCGGGCGCCGATCCCGAAGCGGCGCCGCAGGGCGGCGGTCGCGGCGGTCCTCCGCCCGCCGGATGGGGCACCTACATCGTGCGGCTCATCGCCGGCGGGCGGACGTACTCGTCGGTGCTGACGTTGCGCGAAGATCCGCTGTGGAAGGAACGCTGAAGACCTCGGGTTTCGTGAACTACGTCTCGGCTATCAGCAAGGTATCGACGACGAAACCCGAGGTCTTACGCGGTCTCCGGCGCGGTCAACGGCACAGCTGCTCCCGGCTCTCGAGCAGGTGTGACAGCTCGCGGAACATGTCCGCGTTCACCTGCTGGGCATACGGCAGGATGTACTCCCGGGTTTCCTCGACGTAGCGACGAATGAACGGCGCCTCGTGCACGTAGCCGAGCGCGGTGAGATTGCTGATCCGATCGGCGAGCTTCAACAGCCGCGCGCGCGGCGTACCGGTCTGCATGACGCGGCGGAGGAAGATGGCCTTCTCTTCGGGCACGCCGCCAGCCTTCCGACGGGTGACCTCCATCACGAGGTCGTAGACCGCCGGGCCGTCGGCATCGATGTTCGTGATCTCGTCCTTGGTGACGCCGGGCAACCCGTCCGCATCCTCGAACAGATCGTGAATGACGGACGCCTTGAGGAGAACGGGATCGAGGATCTTGTAATCGATCAGGATCCCCATCGTCGCGATCTGATGACGAAACATGTTGCTGCCCGCGCGGCGCTTCACGCCAATCAGCGCCATCGCCTTGACGATGTACGGCGCCATGCGGAGGTCGGCCAGCGACTGTTCGAAGTTGTCCATCGGCGTCAGCACGTCGGCTGAATTCTACAGGTGCGGCGCGTGCATTGGTAATGGGTAATGGGTAATTGAGTAATTGAGTAATTGAAAGTTCAATTACCCATTACCGATTACCAATTGCCAATTACAAATGCGCTTTTCACAATCAGATCCTTCACGCTGCCGACGACGAGGCTGTCGGACAGCCAGATCTGCTCGCTCACGCGATATGCCGTGAGCGACGTCCCGTCGGAGGACCACCGGATCGACGCGGGCTGGTAGGCGAAGCCGGCGATGCCGTCCGGACTCAGCGTCCTGACGGACGTCGTGCCGGCTCTCAGCGCCCGGATCACGACGTTGTGATCCTGCACGAATGCCTCCCAACGGCCATCGGGCGAGACGACAGGTTTCGGCGCGAGCGGCGACGGCGTCGCCGCTGAGGATTCCTCGGGCGGCGCCGGGCGCTTCGAACATTCGTAGTCGGTGGGCGGCTCCTTGCTCCAGCTCCATTTCAGATCGAGCTCGCAGCGCCACGGCTTGCGATCGAGGACGAACTCGATCGCCGTGCCGCCCGGCATCAGCGACTCCTTGCTGTCGTGCTTCACGACAAACTGAGCGTCGGGCGCCGCGAACGGCAGCGTGAGCGCGGTGTACTCGCCCCCGGTCTTCAGGTTCAGTTCGATTGCGAGGCGTTGATGATCGAAGAGCGGCGACCGCACGCCGTGCTCCACGTCAACGATCATCCAGACGTGGCCGCCGGGCACCGCGCGCCGGTACCAGAATCGATCGGCTTTGGACCACGTGGGTGGCGTGGACTCACGCGCACCGATTGGCGAGAGCAGCGCGAGCAACAACGCTGCGGCGACCCTGACGGGCATAGCGACCATTATCGCGAACTCTTCTCCTTCGCCCGAAGGTACTCCGCGATTTCCCCGAATTGCTTGCCGCCGGTCGATGGCCCGGAGGCCCCTCGAACCGCGCGGCCTGGTCGTTCATCGCGGGCGTTGCTTACCCCCCAATCTGTTTGAGCAGCTCCCGCACGGCGGTCTCCAGCTGCGAATCCTTGCCGGTGTACGTCTCGCCGATCGGCCGCGTGACCGGCACGTCCACCGGTCTCGGGTTCCGTTCCATCGTCTTGCCGTCGTTCGAGGTGATGCGCGTGCCGGGCATGCGGATCGCCGTACCGTCGACGAGCGTCTGACTGCCCGTGAAGATGATCCAGCCCGCCGTCGGCTCGCCCACGACTTTACCGAGCTTCAGCGATCGGTACCCTTCCGTGAAATCCTCGGCGTCCGAAAGCGAGTGCTGATTCGTGACGAGGATGGTCGGCAGCTCGAGCGACCGCTGGCCGAGCGACGTGCGGGCGGGTGAGGCCGGCAGTCCGCGCGGCGTCATCGTCAGATACCCGCGCCGGGCGAGCACGTCGATCGCGTACACGTTGACGAAGCCGCCGTTGTTGTGCCGGACGTCGATGACGACGCCATCCTTCGCGCGGTTGTCCGCGTCGAGATCGAGATAGAGCTGACGCAGGGCGCCGGCCGACATGTCACGGATATGCACGTAGCCGAGACGCCCGCCGCTCACCTTCTCGACGTAGGCGCGGTTCGCCTCGATCCAGTCGCGGTACAGCAGCGCCCGTTCGGCGGCCTGGGTGATCGGCTGGACGACGACGTCGCGGGCATTCCCTCCGTCGGCTGAAGACGAGACTTTCAGCTCGACCCGCCGTCCGACCTTATGCATGAGCACCTCGTCCAGGCTCGTGCGCGCGCCGATCGTGACTCCGTCAACCGAGACCAGGTAATCCCCTTTTTGAATCTGCTTCGAGATCGCGGCCGGACTGAGGCTCAGCACTTCGGTGATGCGCAAGCGGCCGTTCGTTTCGTACTCGCTCCGGTCGAAGTACACGCCAAGACGGCCGTTGTTCGACGCCTGTCCGCCCCCGCCGGGACCCGACGCGCCGAGATGCGACGCGTTGAGCTCGCCGAACATCAGGTTCAGCACGCGGCGCAGCTCGTCGGTCGTCCGCACGCCGGCGACGACCGGCGTGAATTCCGCGCGGACCTCGCTCCAGTCGGCGCCGTGGAACTTGTCGTCGTAGAACCCGTCCCGCATGTAGGTCCAGGCCTGCCGGAACACTTCCATCTTCTCGCGGGAGAAATCGACGTCGAGCTCGGCCGTGACCGACACGGCCCGCGGCTGGCGCGCTTCGACGCCGACGACGTTGATCCGCCCCTGTTCGAGATAGAAGACGTCGCGGCTGTCCGGCGTGAATTGCGCGAACGACTTGGCGCCCGGCGTGGACGTCAACTGCCGCGTCTGACTCCCGCCGCCCGCTCCCCCGCCGCCGCGTCCGCCGCCGCCGCCGCCAACCGGCGCGTCGAGCGGATACACGTACAGATTGCCGGCGCCGTTCACCAGCAGCCACTTGCCGTCCGGGCTGATCGCTTCAGCGCTGTAGTTCTCGCCGACCGGCAGCGCGCTGACGCGGCGTCGAATCTCGTCGAACGCGATCTCGACCGGCTTGACCTCCGCGCCACGTCCTCGGCCCGCACCCGGGGCCTCCGTTCCCGCGGCCGGCGGCGCGCCGCGGCCGGGCGCCGGCCGATCGCGATTGGGCTCTTCCTTGAACAGATCGCGGACCTGGTCCTCGGCAAACTTCGGCGTCTTGAGCGTGAGATCGACGCGAACGATCTCGGTGTCTTCCGTGCGCTGACTGG
>JBLNGH010000658.1:0-20377 GCA_050264575.1 Acidobacteriota bacterium
GCCGGGCGCATCGCGCAGAGCCTTCCCGCCCCGATACGCCAGCGTCGCAACGCAATGACGAAGAAAACTGTCGCTGGACAAGAGAAACCCTCCCGCGTCGGTGCGTCGGGTACGTCAGGTACGACGGGTTCGTCAGGTCCGCTGAACGAACTGACGCTCGCCATCATTCTTCAGTGGCGGGCTCGTGCCGCTCTGGTGGTCCGGCGAGAGCCGATCCTCCTAACGAATGATGACAAGGATCAGATTCCTCGGACCCGACGTACCTGTCGTACCCGATGCCTGTCGTACCGACGAGCGTTCTTAATACAACAGATATTTATTTCTGAGGAGCCTCCATCGTCCTTCCGCCGCGGCCCAGGATGCCGCGATGGTGGCGGGATCGTCGCCGGCCGTCAGTCGGGCCAGGCCTGCGGTCGATCCGAACAGCCGCGCCGCGGCATCGATCTCGAGCTTGCCCGGAAACAGCCGCAGCAGCGCCGAGGCGATCTCCACGCCCAGACGTACCGGACGCAATGCGTTGCGATCGGTGACGACGATGAAGACGCCCTGGCATTCCTCGCCGGAGAACTTGCTCGACGCCGGCGTGAACCGCACCGGATAGAAGCGCGCGCCGGGGATCTGTCTCGCGTTCAGCGCCTCGGCCAGCCGCACGCCGTCAATCCACGGCGCGCCCACCTGTTCGAACGGCGTGTCGGTGCCCCGGCCGACCGAGAGGTTCGTCGATTCGAACGCGCCGACCCCGGGGTACAGCGTGGCTTGATGCAGGTTGCGCATGTTCGGCGACGGTCCGATCCACGTCAGGCCGGTCTCGTCGAACCACGCGTCGCGCCGCCAGTTCTTCATCGCGATGACCGTGAGATTTGCGTTGATCTTCTTCTCCGCGTTGAACAGCCGCGCGATCTCGCCGATGGTGAGGCCGTGGCGGATCGGCATCGCCGGCAGGTAGCCCGTGAATCCGGCGGCGGATTCGTCGAGCGCCGGACCTTCGATGTGCACGCCGCCGATTGGATTGGGCCGATCGAGGACGACAACGGCGATCTTCCGCGCGGCCGCCTCCTCCATCATGTAGGCCATGGACGTCATGTAGGTGTAGAAACGCGTGCCGACGTCCTGCAGATCGATCACGACCGCGTCGAGACCCTCGAGCATCTCGCGGGTGGGACGCCTCGTCGAGCCGTAGAGCGAGTGAATCGGCAGCCCGGTTTTCTCGTCGGTCGAGGACGAGACGGATGCATCGAGGAGACCTCGGATGCCGTGCTCGGGGCTGAACAGCGACACCAGCTTGACGCCCGGGGCGCCGGCGAGCAGATCGATCGTCGCGGCGCCGTCGCGCGCGCGGCCGGTGTGATTCGTGAGCAGCCCGACACGCTTCCCCGCGAGCGCGGTAAATCCGTCGGCGCGGAGCACGTCGATGCCCGTGAGCACCGGTTGACCTGGAGCGGCCGCCACGGCCGGCACCTGCGACGGGAACGTCTGCCGGGTCCACGCGTTCCGGGCGATCGTTTCGGCGGACACGCCCGTCAGCGCGCCGGCGACGATCGTCGCGACGCGCGCGCGGAGCGGCGTCACGTCGCCGGCCCCGTCAGGATGCACGCGGTTGGACAGAAAGATCACGAACACCCCCGTCGCGGGATCGATCCAGATCGACGTGCCGGTGAAGCCCGTATGCCCGAACGATCCGAGCGGCAGGAGCTCGCCGCGGTTGGCCGAGTATGACGAATCGATGTCCCACCCGAGCGCCCGAACGCCCGGCTCGCCCGGCGGCGTCGCGGGCGATGTCATGCGGCCGACGGTCAGCGGCGCCAGGATCCGCGTGGCGCCAATCGCGCCGCCGCCGAGCAGCATCCGACAGTACAGCGTGAGATCGCCGGCGGTGCTGAACAACCCGGCATGTCCGGCGACGCCGCCCATGCGGCGCGCGGTCGGATCGTGCACGACGCCTCGCAACATTTTCATGTCCGGTCCCTGGCATGGCCATCCGAACGGCGTGCATGCTTCGGTCGGGGCGATCCGCGGGAGAAGCGCCGCCGGCGGATTGAACATCGTTTCGCGCATGCCAAGCGGCTGGAAGATGTGCTGCTTCGCGAACTGATCGAGCGGCTGCTTGCTCACCCGCTTCACGATCTCCGCCAGGAGAAAGAAATTGATGTCACTGTAAACGAACCGTCGTCCCGGCGGCGCCGTCAGTACCTCCTCGGTCGCAAGCCGGATGGCCTCGTCGGCGCCCCGCCAGTCGAATCCGAGATCGAGATCCGGCCGCAGCCCGGACATGTGCGTCAGCAGATCGCGCACCGTCACGCGATCCTTGCCGTACTTCGCGAACTCCGGAATGAACGTCGCGACCGGATCCGTAAGCCTGATCTTGCCTTCCTCGACGAGCCGCATCACCGACGGCGTCGTGGCGACGACCTTCGTGAGCGAGGCCAGATCGAAGATCGTGTCGAGCGTCATCGGCTCGTGCGCCGGCACGAGCGCGCGATTGCCGTACGCCTTCCGAAGCACGACCGCGTCGCCGCGCCCGACGACAACGACGGCGCCGGGGAGTTTTTTCTCGGCAATGGCGTCGGTGATGACCGTGTCGAGGCGTTCGAGACGGGAGAGATCGAAGCCCAAGCCGGAGGCTTGGGCGCTAATGGATGATCCGGCCGAGGAGAGCGAGTCTGCGAGCGCCGCAGCCCGGGCGAGCGGGGGTGGGCCGCCTTCGCGCCTTGGCGCTTCGGCGAGCCTCGCCGGAGCCGTCGGCGTAGGCGGGGCCCCGCGAGCAGCAAAAGAAGATGACAGCGAAACCGCGAGCACGATCGCGCAGGCGGCTGCCGCGGACTTCCAGTTCGATGTCGCCATTTCTCGCTGGATTATAGAATCGAAGCGATGGCGAAGACGCCGCCGCGGTCGTCCCGCTCGACGCTCATCGCGTCCGGCGTGGCGCTCGTCGCGATTCTGGCCGCCGGATGGTGGTGGGGGAGCCGTCCCCTCGGGCCGGGCGCCTTCGTCCTGGTCTCGATCGATACGCTGCGCGCCGATCGGCTTCCGATCTACGGCTACATGGCCGGCAGCACGCCGGCGCTGTCGGCGTTTGCGAAGGAGGCGATCGTCTTCGATCGCGCCTACGCCCACGCGCCGCAGACGCTTCCGTCGCATACGTCCATCTTCACGGGCCGGCTGCCCTTCGAGCACAAGGTCCGCGACAACCTCGGATTCACGCTGCCCGCCGGACAGACGACACTGGCCTCACTGTTTTCGAAGGCTGGCTATGCGACCGCCGGGTTCGTGTCGGCGTACGTGCTGCGCGAGGAGACAGGCATCGGTCAGGGATTCGATCACTACGACGCGGCGCTGCCGCCGGCGGCACGCGATCAGTCGCCCGCGCAGATCCAACGGTCCGGACCGGCGACACTCGAAGCCGCCACGCAGTGGTTGAACGCGCGGCCGGATCCGCGATTCTTTCTCTTCTTTCACATCTACGAGCCGCACGCGCCCTACGCGCCGCCGGATCGATTCAAGCAGCCGGACAAGTACGACGGCGAGGTGGCGTTCGCCGACGAGATAGTCGGCGGACTCCTGACCACGCTGCGGCAAAAACGCTGGTATGACGCCGCGACCATCGTCGTGACCGCCGATCACGGCGAAGGGCTGGGCGATCACACCGAGCGGGAGCATGGGCTGTTCGTCTATGACGAGACCATTCGCGTGCCGCTCATGATCAAATTGCCGGGCGACCGCCGCGCCGGCACGCGCGTCGCCGAGCCGGTGCAGCACATCGATCTGCTGCCGACGTTCGGCGGGCTCGGGGGATTCGCGGTGCCGGCCGATCTGCGCGGCCGGAATCTGCAGCCCATCCTCCTCGGAACCGGGTCGATCAAGCCGCAGGGCCTCTACGCCGAGGCGCTGTATCCGCGCTATCACTTCGGCTGGAGCGAGCTCGTCTCGCTCGTGGACGGGCGCTACAAATACATCAAGGCGCCGCGGCCTGAGCTCTATGACCTCGAGCGCGATCCGCGCGAGCGCCAGAACCTGGTCGCCGATCGCGCGCAGGCCGCGCAGGCGATGCGCGCGGCCCTCGACACGCTGGCGGCGGGCCAGCAAATCGATGCGCCGTCGGCGGTGTCGGGCGAGGATCGCGAGCGGCTGGCGGCGCTCGGCTACATCGGCACGACGGCGGCGCCCAGCACGGCCAGCGGCGAGACGCTTCCTGATCCCAAGGACAAGGTCGGCGTGCTCGTGAAATACCGCCAAGCAATCGATCTGATTGGCTCGCGAAATCTGCAGGAAGGCGTCCGTCAGCTCGAGGCGGTGCTCGCCGACAGCCCGGACATGTTCGATGCGTGGATTCACCTCGCGACCGCCAACACGCGGATGGGACGTCTGCAGGAGGCGTACGCCGCGTATCGCGAGGCGATCAAGCGTAAACCCGACGAGCCCGGGGCGCTGCTCGGCGCCGCGTCAATTCTGACTTCGATGGGCCGTTACGCCGACGCGCGGCAGCATGCCGAGCTGGCCGTCAGACGATCGCCCGCGCTCGCGCACCAGACGCTGGCGAACATCGCGCTCGCTGAGAACCGTTCCGACGAAGCGCTGCGGCAGGCGGACCTGGCGGCGCAGGCCGATCCGACGCTGCCGCTTCCGTTGGTCGTGCGCGGCATCATCGAATACAACCACCAGCGATATGCCGAGGCGCTCCCGCTGCTGATGAAAGCGCGTGACGCGTACGCCGGCCGGACGGTGCAGCCGACCGACCTGCATTTCTATATTGGCGATTCGCTGGCGCGTCTCGAACGGTACCGGGAGGCCGAGCCGTTCTTCCAGCGCGAGCTGCAGCTCTATCCGCAGAGCCTGAACGCTCGATCCGGATTGGCCATGCTGTATCAGGCGATGGATCGTCCTGCGGAAGCGGAGCGCGTGATCCAGGACATGCTGCGCGTGACGCCGAATCCGCCCGCTTACGCGCGAGCCGAAGAGCTGTACCGGATGTTCGGCCGGACGGATCGTGCCGACGCCGTGCGCGCCGAGGCCCGCACGCGCTTCGCAGGCCGATGAGCGCACGCCAGGCGCGCGGCAAGACGCCGATCGGGTTCCTGGCTGGCACAGCCATCGCGATCGCCCTGGCGATCGCGGCCTTCTTCGCCTGGCCCCGCGGAAGCGCGACGTTCACCGTCGCGCGCCAGCCGAATCAGAACATTCTGCTCGTCACCATCGACACGCTTCGCGCCGATGCGTTGAGCTCGTACGGCGGCACCGCCCAGACGCCGAATCTCGATCGGCTGGCCGGGCGCGGCGCGCGCTTTTCGTTCGTGCATTCGCATGCGGTCTTGACGCTGCCGTCTCATACGTCCATCCTGACCGGCCGCTATCCGTACGAGCACGGCATTCGCGACAACACCGGCTTTCGAGTCCGGCAGGGTGAAGTCACGCTGGCGGGCCGTCTGAAAAAACTGGGATTCGCCACCGGCGCGTTCGTCAGCGCCTTCACGCTCGACCAGCGTTACGGGTTGAACGCCGGATTCGATCTCTACGACGACTCGATCAGCGAAGTCGGCAAGACGATGGAGGTCGCCGTGCCGGAGCGGCGTGCGGATGCCACGGTGACCGCGGCGTTGGGGTGGCTGTCGCAGCAATCCGGCAAGTGGTTCGGGTGGGTCCACGTGTTCGATCCGCACGCGCCCTACAGTCCGCCGGCGGAGTGGCGGACCCGATATCCGCAGGACCAATACGCCGCCGAAGTCGCATGGACCGACTTCGCACTGGGACCGCTCTTCGAGCGGCTCGAGAAGGAACCGCGTCCAACGCTCGTGATCGTCACCTCGGATCATGGAGAAGGACTCGGCGAGCACGGGGAGATGACGCACGGCATTTTCGCGTACGAGGCGACGCTGCATGTCCCGCTGATCATCGCGGAGATTCAGCCCGGGTCGGCGCCGGCGCGCGGCGTCACGATCGCATCGCCCGCTCGCCACATCGACATCGTGCCGACGGTGCTCGACGCGATCAGCGAGAAGGCCGCGGAACTTCCAGGCGCGTCGCTTCTCTCAGGCGCTGGCGGCCCGTCGCACGACGTGTCGTATTTCGAGTCGATGATGCCGGTGCTGGCGCGCGGCTGGGCGCCGCTGCGAGGCGTGCTGCTCGGCCGCGAGAAGTACGTCGACCTTCCCATCACCGAGCTCTACGACCTCGATCGGGATCCGCGCGAGCAGCAGAATCTCGCGACCGGCCGCGTCGATCGCACCGCGGTGCTGTTGAATCTGCTCCGCGGGTTCAACATGGAGCCGCCGGGGCGGCCCACCGAAGAAGCGTCGCAAGCGCGTGAGCGGCTGCGGGCGCTCGGATATGCGAGCGGCAGTCCCGCGCCGAGGCGCGACCGGTACACCGAGGCAGACGATCCGAAGCGGTTGATCGATCTCGACCAGCTGCTGCACCGCGCAAGCGATGCTGCCGGGCAAGGCCGGACGTCCGAGGCGATCGGACAGTATCAGCAGGTCATCGCGCGACGGCCGGACACCGCCGATGCGTATCGGCAGCTCGCGTTCGTGCGCTGGGAAACCGGCGACCCCTCGGGCGCGATCGCGACGCTGGAACTGGCGATCAAGAACGGCGTCGCGCAGCGCGACATCACGGTGAAGCTCGGCACCTACCTGGCGGAAACGGGATCGACGGCAAAAGCCATCGCGCTGCTCGAGACGCTTCCGCGCGACGACACCGAGGCCCTCAATGCGCTCGGCATCGCCTACGGGCACGCGGGACGATTCAATGACGCGATGAAGGCGTTCGAGGCCGCGATCGCGCTCGATCACACCAACGGCCTGGCGAATCAGAACATCGGCACCCTCTACCTGCGCGCCGGCAATCTTGCGGCGGCCGAGGCGTCGCTCCGGCGCGCGATTGCGATCGATCCGAGCCTGTCAGGAGCGCACACGACGCTCGGTGTCGTCCTGGCAAAGACGGGACGCCGGCCGGAAGCCATCGATGTCTGGAAACGGGCAGTCGAGCTGGAGCCGACCGAGTTCGACGCCATGTACAACCTCGCCGTCGAGCTGGCCGCGGCCGGGCGCGTCGACGAAGCGCGGAGCTACGGGACGAAATACATCAATACAGCGCCGCCGGCGCTCTACGCGGCCGATATCGCGCATCTACAGAAGCTCCTGGGGCGGTAAAATCAAGGCCATAGGCCCAGGGCCGAGCGCCAAGGCCATAGACTAACGAACAAGACAAAAGGCTTCATGAATAAGGTGCTGGCAAATGATTGAACCGCTGCCCACGCACCGGCGCACGACAATCTGCCTTTCCTTCGGCCTATGGCCTTTGGCCTTCGGCCTTGTCCTCTCCGCCCAGGAACCACAGACCGATCGCCCCGTCTTCCGCGCCGGCGTCAATCTCGTGCGGCTCGACGTACGGGTCGTGGACGACTCCGGCCGGCCCATCACCGATCTGCGGCAGGATGAAGTCGCGATCAGCGAGGGCGCCAGCGAGCGTCCGATCGTGCTCTTTCAACGTGTCGCCGGAGCCGGCCGGACGTATGTGGAATCGGCGCAGCGGACGATCGCGTCCGACGTCTCGACCAATCAGGGCGCGCCCCAGGGGCAGCTGTTCGTCTTCGTCTTCGATCAGGATCACATCCGCTCCGGCAACGAACAGCCCGTCCGGCTGGCAGCCGATGCGTTTCTCCGCAATCGGGTGACGTCGCACGATCGCGTCGCGATTTACGGTCTGCCCGGCCCCGGTCCCGCGCAGCCGTTCACGGCGAATCTTCAGGCGGCGCGTCAGCAGCTCGCACAGGTCCGCGGCGGGCTCGAGCGGCGGCAGACCGGGGCAGTCACCGAAATGACCATCGCGGAGGCGTACGAGATCCTCCGCAACAACGAGAAAGTCATCCAGCGGTTTACGATGCCGCAACCGCAGGACGCCGGCAGCGGTGCGACGAATCCCGATGACCTCGTTCGCCGGTTCGCCGGCGATCCCGCCGTCCTGCGCCGGCTCCTCCGCGAAAATGCGCAGACGATCGTCACGCGTGCCGACGCCGACGCCCGCCGGTTCCTTCAGTCGCTGGTCGATCTGCTGCACGGATTCCGCGGCATCGATGGCCGCAAGACCGTCATGGTTTTTTCGGAAGGGTTTTACTCCGACAACGTCGGCCGCGATCTCGAGGACGTCGCCGCCGCGGCCGCGGAAACCTATTCCGTGATCTACGCGTTCGATCTCAACCGTCGGACCGACGTCACCTCTGCGGATTCACCGTCAGACGATGCGATGGAGACGGCCAATCGGATCGAGCCGCTTGGCAGCCTCGCCGCCGAGACGAGCGGCGAGCTCCTCAAAGACGCGGGCCCGCGGCTCGACTCGGCGTTGGGCACGCTCGTGCCCGACGATGGCGAGTACTACCTGATCGGCTTCGAACCGGCGGCTCACGAAACCGGCGACAGCGCGTATCGGCGGATGAAAGTCCGCGTCACGCGCCCCGGCGCACGCGTCATCGCTCGAACCGGCTATGCCGTCGGCGCCGCGCCGACGCCCGCCGATCGCCGTCTCTCCATCGACGCCGCGCTGAAAGCGCCGTTCACGCAGCAGGCCCTTCGGCTCGATTACACGACGTACGTGGTTCAGTCGGCCACCACCGGTATGCAACGCGTCGTGGTGAGTCTCCTGGCAGAGCTGCCAGTCGCTCGATCGGAAAAACGTCAGGCGGCCTTGGGAACCAATCCGCCCTACGTCACGGGAACCAATCCGCCCTCCGTCAACGCAGACGACTCCGCAGCGGACGTGGTGTTCGTCGTGCGAAACAGCCGAACCGGACAGGTCGCCGCCAGCGGATCGGATCGTCTGCCGCTTCCTATCCGCACTGCCTCCGGTTTTTCCACCGGGCAGGCGTCCTGGCGCGTCGGGTTCGATCTTCCCGCGGGCGACTACATCATGCGGTGCGTCGTCCGCGAGCCGGGCGGCGTGGCCGGCAGCGCGGACCGGCGCTTCCAGGTGCGCGCGCTCGATGGGCCGGAAGTCGCCACGTCGGATCTTGTTCTGGTGTCACCAGGAGAGACGCTGGCGGTCCGCGCCCGCGCCTATAACGAAGCCACGCTCTTCGGCACGACCCGGGTGTACGGACCGAGTGCCGCGAAGCTCGACGCCGTGACCGCCAGACTGGAGCTGACGCCGGTCGTCGAGACGCCTGAACCCGGCGACATTCGCCGCGCGATCGACGGCACGATTGGCGAGATCATCGTCGCCGGCCGATCGTTCACGCGCGACGTCACATTTGCGATGCCGCTGGAGCGGCTTCCGCCGGGCGCGTACGTGGCGCACGCCACGGTGCGTCAGGGCGGCGAGCTCGTCGCCGATCTCCGGCGTCCGGTGGACGTGATTGCCGGTGCGCCGCCGGCCGCAACAAACGCTGTTATGGCTGCCCGGCCGCGTGACGTGCTGGACGGTGAACCGGCTCGGCGGCTGATTCGTCAGATGGGTTCCAGCCAGATCGAATATCACCGGCGAGCGGCGGCCGGGGCCGAGCGCAGGCAGTGGACTCAAGTGCTGACGGAAGTTCAGAACGCGCCGCCTGAAGATGCCGCCGCGCTGGTCCTGCGAGGATTGGCGCAAATCGGGCGAGAGGAGTACGGCGCCGCGGCCGCAGCTCTGAGCCGGGCGTTCGACGCCCGGCCGGACGACGCGGCGCTGGCGTTCGTGCTCGGCTGGGCGCGGGTCGGCGCCGCGGATCAAGTCGGCGCCATCGGCGCGTTTCGAAACGCGGCGCGGATCGAGCCGAAGATGACCGCCGCGTACCTGGCTCTTGCGAAGACGTACACCGCGCTCGGCCATCCGGCCCTGGCGGTTCAGTCGATCGAAGCCGGTCTGCGCGAGTTGCCGGAATCGAACGAACTGCGTGACGCGTTAATGTCAGTGAAGAAGGGATAGTAGGCGCGCTGCGGCGCGCCCCGCCGGAGCGGCCGTCTTCGCGCCGCAGGCGCTTCGGCGAGCCTCGCCGAAGCCTTGGCAGAGGCGGGAGCGGGGCGAAGGGCCCCCGCGAGCGCCGGCGCTAGGGGGGCCGGCGGGACGAAGTCCCCCGGTCTAAGAACAGGAGCGTCCTGATGATCGTGTCTCTACTCTTGGGGTTCGCGCTGCTGCAAACGCAAGATGCGCCGCAGACCTACCGGCTGTCGCAGTCGGTCGTCATCGACGTCAACCTCGACAAGCTCAAGGGAAAGCTCGTGCGACAGCTCGCATGGTCGCCCGACAAGACGCAGCTGTATCTCATGACCTACGACGCGAAAAGCGATGCGTCGATCAAGGAAGCCTTTCACTACGTGATCGCGCTGGACACCGGCGTGCCGAAGAAGGTCGAAGCGCCCCCCGAGTGGGCCACGGCGTACTGGACCTGGAAGTCCGGGCAAACGGCGCCCGGCGATCCCAGCCTGAAGATCGACGTGTCCGAGGAGCAACGGCGCGAAAACGCGATCGCGCTCCCCTTCGGCGGCGATTACGCCAAGGGCGGCACAGGCGGCGCGGATCCGGCGGCCGGCACCTCGAGCGCTTCGGCCATCGAAGCGTCGCGCGGGATGAAAACCTTCAATGCCTACACGATGAAGTTGAAGGGCGAAGTCGTCGGCGAGTGGATCAACCATCCGATCGTGCCGGGCCTGACGTTCGGCTGGGGCCCGAAGGACAGCGGCATGATTGCCTTCGCCGAGCAGAAGACCGGCAAACTCGTGCTGATGGATCGCAACGGCAACAAGCAGAAGATCGAGGGAACGAAAGACGTGGTGCTGCCCGCCTGGACCGACGACGGCACGCGTCTCGCGTACCTCGAGAGCCGCGGCCGTACCAGGTACGCCCTTGTCGTGGCCACAGTTCAGAAGTAGCGCCGCGCGACTGATCGCGGTCACGCTCCTCTCCGGCGGCGTCGGCGCCGCCGCGCGTGATCGGCAGAATCCGCCGCCGCAGAACACACAATTCCGGACGGGCGTCGATCTCGTCGAGGTCGACGTCACCGTCATCGACAAGAACGGCCATCCGGTCACGGACCTGTCGGCCGCCGATTTCGAAGTTCGCGAGCGAGGCGAGCTTCAGAAAATCGACACCATCTACCTCGTGTCGGAAGCCGCTTCCCGCTCGCAGCCTGCGCCGGGTCTGCCGGCGGAGACGCCTCCTCCGCTTGCGGGCGCTCACGTCCCGGTCCGCAGTCTGCCGCCGCGGGTTTTTATCTTCGTTTTCGACATGGCTCACCTCTCGGCCGGCGGATTCGATCGCTGCCGGAACGCGATTCGAAGTTTTCTCGCCGACGGGTTGCGGCCGATCGATCTGGCCGGTCTGGTGGTCAACGGCAACATGCTCGGCAACCGGATTCAGACCGACAAGCAGGAACTGCTGAAGCTCCTCGACGGCCTCGGGCCGCCAAATCTTTCGCGGTACAACGACATGCGGCAGTGGCCGCGCATCCTGTCCGAGGAGGAAGCGCTGCTCATCTCGCGGAACAACGAGAAAGCGCGCGAACAGGCGGTGCAGCGCGCGTGCGCCGAAAGGCCCGAGGAATGTCAGAAGCTGGCACGGGATGCCGTCGAAGCCCAAATTGATGCCAAGAGCGGATTGATCGCGACTGAATCGGCGCGTGATGCGCAAACGGCCCTCACGGTTCTCGAGACGCTGGCGAACGGGCTTGGGAAGTTTCCGGGGGCAAAGCAGGTCGTGCTGATGTCCGAAGGCTTCTACACCGGTGAATTCACGGAGCGTGTCACGCAGATTTCCGGCCTCGCGGCGCGAAACCGCGTACGCATCTCGACGCTGGACGCGCGCGGCCTCAATACGGATCCACGCACGCAGGATCTTTTTGGCGTCAGTCCGATGGCGGGTACCGGCGATCTCGCTGTGCTGGGCTTCGACGTCAACGCCGACGTCCTGACGACACTGGCGCTCGAGACGGGCGGTCAACGCGTCAGGAATCACAACAATCTGCGGCCGCCGCTCGACGGCATCGCGAGCGAGACGGGCACCTACTACATGATCGGGTACAGCCCCATTCAGCGGTTCGACGGGTCGTATCGAAAGATCGACGTGAAGGTGTTGCGACCTGGAGTCACGGTGCGCGCGCGCCGCGGATATCTCGCAACTGTGCAGAATAGGCCATCAGCCGACGCATCAGCGCCAGCCACCGCCCAGGCCGTTGCGCCGATTGCCTTACCGACTGCCAGCAGCGTCCCGCCAACTTCGCCGGCAACCACCGGGAGTCCGGACACCTCTCGCGCACCAGTTCCTCCCACGGCGGCGTCGCCCAGTTCGCCGGCAGCCACAACACCCGCCATTCGTCTGCGACCCGACGCGGCGCCCGACGTCGCCGGCGTCGCCAATCGCATGGCGGAACCGGGTAGTGCAGCATCGTCGCGTGCCGCGGCGCTGGGGAAAGAAGGCTGGGATCTGTATGCGGCAGGCAAGGTCGAAGACGCACGCGCCAAACTCGCGGACGCATCGGCCGCCGGCGGCGGGCCGTGGGTCGACTATGCGCTCGGCTACGCCGAGTTCGCGCTCCACCACTTCGACGCGGCGGCGACCGCCTGGCAGCGCGTTCGCACGCAGCGGCCCGATCACCGTCCCGTGTACTTCGATCTCGCGGATGCGTACCTGCAACAAGGAAAGACCAGCGACGCGCTGGCGGTGCTGCGCGACGCCGCCGGGCGCTGGCCGGACGACAATGACGCCCACAACGCGGTGGGAATCGTGCTCCTGCGCCGCGGCGATCTCGACGGCGCCATCAACAGTTTTTCGCGCGCGGTGGCCGCGGCGCCGAAAGACGAAATCGGCTACTTCAATCTCGGCTTCGCCTATCACCAGCGGTATTTTCGACGCCTGCAGTCGTCAGGAGCCTCGGCCATGGCCGCGCAGGCCGTCGCGGATCGCGATCGTCAAAGCGCGCTCGACGCCTATCGCGCGTGCGCGGCCCTCGAGGGCCAGTACGCGGCGCGCGCACGCGAGGCGATCGCGGCCCTCGAGTGGCGCAAGTAAAGACAATTCGATGCCTTAAGCTCCCTACGGGTATCATTCCATTTCCAGCCAGCCTGCAAATCTAGAAGGAGCGCACATGATCAATCATGGCCATGGCGTACCTCTGAAGACCCTCGCAATCGCGGTTGCAGGGCTCATCGCCCCGATTTCCCCGGCCAGATTCGCGTCTCAGTCCCAGGGAATCGAGAAGTCAGTTCTTGTCAGCGTCGCCGGCGAATCGAACGTTCCGTTGACGGATCTCACGGCCACAGACTTTCGCGTCCGCGAGGATGGAACTGCCAGACCCGTCCTTGACGTCAAGCTCGCAACGGAGACTCTGTTCGTCGCGCTTCTCGTCGACACCGCCAAGCCAATGCTCGGGGTGACGCCTCCAACGCAGGAGCTGCGCCGCGCTGTGACGACCTTTTCGGAAATTCTCGACGCTGCGGACGCAGACGCCCGGATTGCGCTCTTCGAGTTCGGCGGCGCTGCAGTGAAGACGGAGGATTTCACAACGCCTGCAGCACTGGCGAAAAGCCTCGACCGCCTGATTCCTGATCAGCGATCGGGAGCGGTGCTCTTCGAAGCGTTCGTCGACGCGAGCCGAAACTTGAGTGAGAAACCCGGTCCGCGACGGGCGCTTGTCTGCATCAGCTTCGGCGCACCGGAAACCAGCGGCGTAAATCCCAAGAAGGTCTTGTCGGACGTCGAGAAGTCCGGCGCGACGGCGTGGGCGATTTCCGTTCAGGACGTCGAAGGCACATCGTCAGTCCAGACCGGCAAACAGGGCGTGGACAACAGGTCCGCGCCCGACCGCGAGGCCTTCTTGAACACGGTCACTCAGGCGACCGGTGGGCTGCGTCTCAGGGCGCTCGAGGTCTCGGCTCTCGCGACACATCTCAAGACAATCGCAAACGCGTTGGTTTCGCAGTACGAGATCACATACACGCGGCCCGCCGGCGCATCGGTGAAGAAGATACAGCTGGAGCTCACCCGACCAGGCAAGGTGCTGATGTCCCCATGGATCCGATAAAGAAAAGGGCAAAGGGCAGAGGGCAAAGGAAAGGTCGAAGGAGAAAAGTTCAAGGTCTGTGGCTGCTTGATTCCGCAACCTTTGCCCTCTCCCCTTTTCCCTTCCCTCTGCCGTGTGCCCTCTGCCCTTTGCCCTTTGCCCTGACCTTCGCTTCGACAAAAAAAGAGCGCCGGCCCGAAGGACGGCGCTCTCTCTTGTTGTCGAAGCGAGTGTTTAGAACCCGAGGCGGACGCCGAGCCGGATGATGCGCGGGTTCATGATCTCGCGCACCTGGTTGAACGTGGTCAGCCGGCGATCGAAAATCCGGCCGAGTTCCGTGGCCACATTCCCGACGTTGAAGATGTCCACATCGAAGTTCAGCGCGTACCGGTTCTGGAACCGGAACGCCTTGTTGATCCGGAAGTCGATCGAATGGACCGTGTCCAGCCGGTTCGCGCCGACGTCATCGACGAGGAGCAGGCTCTTGCCGTTCGGGTTCAGGACGTCTGCCGTGCCGGTTGCACGCGTCTGGTAGTACGGCGACGCGTAGCCCTGCCGCATGACGTAGTTGACCCCGAGGTTGATGTCCCACTTCGCCTGATAGGCGCCGGTCGCGATGAACTGGTACTTCGGTAGCACCATGTAGATCGCACTCTTGCCGCTTCCTGACGTCGTCACCATGACGAGGCCGCCGTCCTTCTGCGGACCCGGGACGACGCTCGTGGCGCTCACGATCGTCGGCGTTGGATCGCCCTTGGCATCAGCCCCGTCGAAGTACTCGCGGTGGTCGTTCGTCGAGAAGCCAAGGCGCATCATCCAGTTGTTGGACATGCGCTTGGTTGCGGCCACCTCGAAGCCGAGATAGCGCTGGCTGTACCCGCGGCGATGCTCGTCCAGCCGCTGACGATCGCTCGGCAACTCGGACGACGGGAACGTGTAGAACGGCACGCTGAAGGACCCGACGATCGGATCGGTTCCCTCGAACGTTCCCGCCTGCGTGTAGTCGGCCGCCGTCAGACCGTTGTACTGGAGCCAGTTGAAGTCCACGTACTTCCGGTAGGTGAAGTTGCCGCTGATGCCGAAATTGGGCATCACTTCATGTTCGATGCCCGTGAGGAATTCGTGCGTCTTCGGCGTCGTGTAGTTGCCGACTCGATCGGGATTGCCGCCGAGCGGGTTGGCCGGGTCGAATCCCGCCGTCCCGAGGAACGCGCCCAACTCATTCGGATCCGCGATGTTGTTGCCGTTGAGATCCCGCGCCTCGTAATAGACGTAGCTGTAGTACGGGATTTGCGACACGTTGATGCCGCGGTTCGATGCCAGCTGCGAGGCGAACATGCCGTAGCTCGCCCGCACGATGGTCCGCCGCGACTCATTCACGGCGTACGTCAGACCAAGACGAGGTGTCACGGAGTTGTAGACGATGATGCTGTCCTGGGCCGGCGCACTCAGCGCCGGAAGCAGCGGCGTCAGGTCATTCGCCGGCACCGATGCCTCGGTGATGTTGGCGATCTGACGATCCCACCGCAGGCCGAGGTTCACCGTCAGGCGGCCGAGGCTGATCTGATCGCCGCCGAACGCACTCCAGTACACGCCGCTGCCCGCGAACGCCCAGTTGCGAATGAGCGTTACATTCAGATCCGGATAGGTGTTGAAGAACGTGCGGATTCCACCGGGGAAGCCGCTCTGCGACGTCACTGTCGCCTTCCGGTATCCGAACCCGAACTTCAGCTCGTGCGCGCCGCGGAAGTGGTTCCCTTCGATCTGGAAGTTGTTCTGCGGACGATCGGTGTTGTAGAAGAAGTAGGTCCCATGGTTGATGCCTTCATCATCCTGGTACCCTCTCGCATTCAACCCGCCGACCGGAGTCAGTGAGAAGCCGCCGCCCGTGTACGCGTACCGCGCAGTCAGGAACGTCGCGTTGTTCAGCGTGTAGTTGACCTCGCCCTTGTACAGATCCGTCGGTCCCGTCTGGTTGTAGGTCGTTTCCGCTGGACGGTCATTCGCCGCGCCGCGCCCGGCCTTGCTCTTGTTGCCGCGGAAATACGTGAACGACGCGCGCGTGTTCGTGTCGAAGTTGTAGCTCGCCTTCGCGGAGTAGTTCTCGAGCGTCGTGCAGTCGCGGGCCGTCAGGACGTAGGCATTGCCGGGCGCATCGTAGAACCCGAAGCCCTTGCAGTTGTCGTTGCCCTGGACGCCGATGCTGCGCGGATTCGCGTTGAACGAGAAGATGTCCATCTGCGGATTGGTCTTCCCGTACGCGCCCCACACGAACAGCTTGTCCTTGATGGCCGGGCCGCCGCCCTCGACGCCGTAGTCACGGTACTTGTTGTTGCGGTTGTAGCTCTGCAGGCCGGTGGCGATCGCATCGCTTGGCAGGTTGTCGGACTGCAGGTCGTTGTTCTCGAAGTAGTACCGCGTCGACCCGCGCCAACGATTGGTCCCGCTCCGCAGCACGAAGTTCAGCTGCACGCCCGGCGTTGGATTCGCCGGATCGGCGCCGCCCGTCGTGACCTGCATTTCCTGGAACATGTCGAAGTCGTAGTACGTCGGCGAGGCTCCGACAGCCGCCATGTCGGTGATGGCGATGCCGTCCATGTTCCACGTGTTGTCGTCGTCGCTCGCGCCCTTGGCCTGGAAGTTCGACTGCTGGCCCGATTCGGCGCCGCCCACGTTCACCCGGTCGACGACGATGCCCGGCACCGTCTGCAGCACGACCCACGGATCGCGAGAGGACGGAATGTTCTGCAACTCGTCGAGCGACACGTTCGTCGAGACCGTCTGCTTCTTGGCCTCGATGATCGGCGTCTGCGCCGTGACTTCGACCTTTTCGGCCACGCCGCCGACCGTCATCACGACGTCGAGCCCGACGATGGCGCCGGCCCCGACCGTCACGTTGTCGTTCTTGTAGTCGCTGAATCCGGACAGTTTCGCCGTCAGGGTATATCGACCGGGCGCCAGGTTGAGGAAGTGCGCCTCACCTCGCGTGTCGGTCACGGCGGTGGCGTTCTGAATGCCGCCAAGCTCCACGGACACCCCGGGGAGAATTGCGCCCGTGCCGTCTTTCGCCAGGACGTCGATGCGTCCCGTATAGACTTGCGCGGACGCCGGCACTGCCAGCGCCGTCAGGCACAGGGCCACGAGGGCCACGTGCACTAGTCGTCTCATCATTTAGCTCCCTCCATTTCCCACGCCCTGCCGTCGACCCGTCCCAGACGGCTCACGGCTGGCAGGGACTTTGGGCGGAAACATGCAAATTCCTCGCACGTTTTCGGACGGTGTCACCTGTCCGTAACTGATTGAAAAATAAGGTACGATTCGTTTCGGACACCCGGAAATCCGAGCGACTGAATCCAAGGGGTTGGATTAGGGATGAATAGTGGCGCCCGCGGCCCGCGCGAGGATAGCGAGTCTGCGAGCGCCGGAGCGCGTGCGAGCGGGGGTGGGGCCCCGCGAGCTTTGAGAAAAGAAGACGGACGCCCTCCAAGGATAGGCGCTTGTTTGAGCCTCAAGCCGGGGCTGAAGCCCCGGCCTACTTTGCGAAGCGATCGAAGATGTCGACGAGCTCGTTCAGCTGCTTGCGACGGTCGGCTTCCGTCTGAGCGGCGCCGTCCGAGACGCAGTTGTCGACGTGGTATTTGAAGATGGCGAGACTGATGCGGTTCAGGGCCGCCTCGGCGGCCGCCAGCTGCTGAAGAATCTCGACGCAGAGCCGCGGTTCTTGGACCATACGCCGGATGCCCCGGATCTGGCCCTCGATTCGGTTCAGGCGCGTGACGAGCGCCTGCTGTTCTGCTGCAGCCAACATCGGCACTTCCCGGCTCAACCGCTTCTCCTATCGATGGCCGTAGAGTCGCGGACGAGACCCGGCCCTCCCACCTGAATACGACAGGTACTCCCCGGCGTTTAGAGGGGATCTCTACCGGAGTGCAGCGGCAACCTGCCGGGCGACCGGATCGGCCGGGTTGAGTGCGAGCGCCGCAGAGACATGCGCGGCGGCATCGCCGAGGCGGCCGAGCTTCAGTTCGCAGTACGCCAGATGCGAGAGGGAATCGGCGTTGCGCGGGTCGAGGCGCGCGGCCTCCGCCAGTTCGCGCGCGGCTTCCTCGTATCGCCCCAACACGAGCAGGTTGAGTCCGTACTGCTGACGCGCGCTCGCCTGATCCGGACGCATCTCCACGGCGTGCCGGAAGAACGGCTCGGCGGCGTCAGGCGCCTCCACTTCCGCGGCGAGTCTCCCGGCTCTCAACCACATCTCCTGGTCGGTGCCGTCGCTGAACCGCACCCGCCGAATGATGCTCGCGGCGCCCGCGGGATCCCCGGCGTCGCGAAGCGCGAGGGCGAGATCGAACCCGCCGAGCGGAATCTCGATGCCGGCGTCGAAGCCGCGTTTGAGATGCGTCACCGCGTCCCTGGCGCGGCCCGCCTTGAGCAGCGCCTGTCCAAGCGTGTACTCGACGACCGGCTGATTCGGATCGCTCTCGAGCGCTTTGGTGAGATGCGCGATCGCGCGCGTCGTCTGATCGCCCACGAGGTACTGCATGCCGACGCCCTGATGCGCCACGCCGCGGCGCGGCGCCTGCGGTTCGAGCTTCTCGACCCACTGATCCGCTTCGTCGTACCGGCCGAGAATGACCAGACGCTGCGCCATCCGGAGTCCTTCTTCCCACCGGCCGTCGTGCAGCCCGTGGCGCCAGTTGGCGAGCGCGAAGATCACGATGAAACTGACCGCGGGAATCGCCAGCGTCTTCGCGCGCTTCGCCTCGATCGCACGCATGGCGGCATCCACCGCCGCGCCCGCGCCGATGCACAGCGGCACGAGGACCGGAAGGCGGTACCGTTCGGCGACGAAAAACACGGCGACCGAGATTGCGCACCACGGAACGAACGAGACCCAGACGAGGTAATCGCTCCGCGTCGTGCCGCCGACGCTCGGCTGTTCGCGGGATTTGATTTTTCCGGCGTCGCGTTTCCGCGCGCGTCGCAGCTCCCTCTCCTCCTTTGATGGCGCTGGGGCCCCACCCCCAGCGGCCTGGCTGAAGGCTCCGCCCGGGCCGCGGGCGCTTGCGCCGAACGGCGCGAACACGAGCCCCACGAGTCCCAGCGGGATGATCAGCCAGGGACCCACCGCGTAGAAGCGCAGCAGCGTCTTCGCGTCATACGCATAGAACGGGTAGCTGTACGGCAACGCGATGTGCTGCGCGTTGAACACCCACCCGAGCTTGCGCGCAAAGAGCGCGATCGCCGCGCCGGGGTGCTGCCTGATCCACGTCCACGCGAGATCGAAGAAGTAGTCGGAGGTCTCGGCTTCCGTCAGCGTGCGTCCGAGCGCGCGCTCCGCGATGCGGCGCGCGTCGCGCTCCTGACCGGCGATGTTCGGCGTGACGCCGGGGACCGCGTGGTAGAAGCCGGTCGCCGTCTCGTTGTTGCCCATGTAGAAGTTCAGCCCGCCGTGCGACGAGACGAGCGTCCATTCGTGCGAGACGACGACGTTGCGGATCGCGACCGGCGCCATGCCGATGAGAAGTCCGGAGACGAGTACTGCGGCCGGGCGGAATCGCCGCACGACGACGAGGACCGCCGCGAGGCCCGCGGCCGCCAGCAGCATGTTGGGCCGGTTCAGCGATTGGATCCCGAAGATCAGTCCGCACAGCACGAAAAAAAACTGGTCTGCTTTTTTCCGCAACGCGAGCGTGAGGCAGAGCAATGCGGCCGACGTCAGGAACACGTCGATCGACGCCTGCAGGATCAGCACCTCGTAGAACGTGAAGAGTCCGGTGAAGGCCGCGAGGATCGCCGCCACCCACGCGGCGCGCTCGCCGAACCACTCGCGGGCCGTGAGGAAGATGAATCCGACGGCGGCAGTACCGAGGCCGATCTGAATGACACGCGCGGCGGTGAACGAGTCGGTGACGGCGAGGATCGCCGCCAGGAAGTAGATGTAGAGCGGCGACACGTAATAGAGCCCGGGGCCGAGACCGAGGTCGCCGGCGACGACGCGTTTTGCGAGATCGGCGTAGGCCGAGGTGTCCAAACCCACATCCGGCTGGACGAGCGGGTGATCCTTCAATTGCAGGACCACCATGAGTTTTATGAGGAAAACGCCAGCGAGAAGGCACAGAAGCTTACACTTTTGCACGCGACCCGGCGCCTTGACCCAATTGTATGTCGGAGTTACGATTCTCCATCCCTGCGGCTGTGTAGTAGCTTGCCTGGCGTTCCCTGCGATTTACGGGCAGCTGCTAACGTCCCGTTCCGTCGTGATTTAGCTTACGGAGAGCGTTAAGGAGGAGAAGAGATGATGCGTGTCTTCCGAGGCGTCCTGCTTTGCGCAGGCATCCTCGCCCTGACTGCCGGAGCGGCCAACGCGCAAGCGATTGGATCGATCTTCGGCAAAGTCACGGATCCATCCGGCGG
>JBLNGH010000659.1:0-2938 GCA_050264575.1 Acidobacteriota bacterium
CTGCCGGCGGTGCGGCTGGCGCAGCGGGCCGCGGCGGAGCGCCGGGTGCCGGTGGCGGCGGACGCGGTGGTGTCCCGCCGAACGCGGGCCCGACGCAGTGTCACGACATCACGGTCTATCCGGCGATGGGGCTCGGCGGCGGCGCGTGCGGCGGCTACGGCCTGCTGCTCGACATCCGCGAACCCTCGCATCCGGTCCGCATGGACTTCGCCGGCGATCCGAACATGGCGTTCTGGCACTCGGCAACGTTCAGCAACGACGGCACGAAAGTGCTCTTCTCGGACGAGTGGGGCGGCGGCGGCGGACCGAAGTGCCGCGCGACTGATCGCCCGGAGTGGGGCGGCGACGCGCTCTTCACGATCGAGAAGAACAAGCTCGTGTTCCACAGCTACTACAAGATCCCCGGCACGCAGACGAACGAGGAAAACTGCGTCGCGCACAACGGCTCGCTCATCCCGATCCCTGGGCGCGACGTGATGGTGCAGGGGTTCTATCAGGGCGGCATCACGGTCTTCGACTGGACCGACGTGAAGAAGCCGACGGAGATCGCCTTCTTCGACCGCGGCCCCGTGGACTCGACGCGCCTCATCAGCGCCGGCTCCTGGTCGGTGTACTGGTACAACGGCGTGCTCGTGAGCTCCGAGATCCGGCGCGGCCTCGATATCTTCGAGCTCGTGCCGAGTCCGCATCTCTCGAAGAATGAGATCGATGCCGCGAACACCGTGAAGCTCGAGTACCTGAACGCTCAGGGGCAGCCGAAGTTCGTGTGGCCGCCGAGCTTCGCGAAAGCGCGCGCGTTCGTCGATCAGCTCGAGCGATCGAAGGGGTTGGCGCCGGCGCGGATCGGCGCAGTGCGTTCGGCGCTCGACGCCGCTGAGAAGCAGTCCGGCGGGGCCCGCGCGACGGCGCTGAGTCAGCTCGCCACGTCGTTGAACTCCGACGCGTCGGGTTCGTCGGACGCGGCGAAGGTGAAAATGCTGTCGGCGGCGGTCACTGAACTCGCCAAGTAGGGAGAAGGCCCAAGGCTAATGGCCCATGGCCCAGGGAAGGCGATGAGGCAAAAAGGCTAAAGGCTGAAAGGCTGAAAGCCGGAGAGCCAGAGAAATGGAAAGGCACAAGGCAGACGTTCTGCCTTGTGCCTTTTTTGTTGACACCATCGAGTGTGTGCTGCTGCTCGGATGCGTGCAGGCCAACGTCGGCCCCCACCTCGTCGTCACGGACTGCTACCGGGCCTCGGTGCCGCCGCCGGAGACGAAGCTCGAGGCCAGCGGACAGACGACCGACCGATTCATGCCGTGCAGGCCTTTGAGAACCTCGGAACTTTGGAACCGCCTTGGGCCATGGGCCATTAGCCTTGGCCTGCCATTGGCCTTCGGCCTGACGCTCACCGCGCGCTGGTGCGCACCCGCAGATCGAACGCCGCCATCTCCTGCAGATTGCGTACGAGCAGATACCCGTCGGCGAGCGCCGGATGATTCCAGGTCTTCCCTGAAATCGCCGAGAACCTCGCGAGCTCTTCGTGGCGCGCCGGCGTCGCGCGCACGAGCGCGAGATCACCGTCTTCGGTGAGCACGATGATGTGGCCGCTCGCCAGCACGATCTGGCCGTACCCGTACCGGCCGCCCTTCCACTTCACGTCACCGGTCGACGCGTCGAGGCAGGTGAGGATCGACTCGTCGAGACCGTAGAGATAGCCTTCGTAGAGCACGGAGGTCGTGAACTTGTTTTTCATGCGCGTGTTGCGCCAGATCTCCCGCACCGAGAACTTGTTCTTCTGCCGCGAAATCTCGATGAGCGCCGCGCCGACGCCGTAGCTCGACGACACGAACAGGCGGCTGTCGCTGACGATGACCGGCTGCGACGCGTTGATCCCCATCTGCGTGATCCAGGGGTATTCCCACAAGAGCTCGCCTTTGCCCGGGCTGAGGCCGATGAGCCGCGTCGCCGTGAGGATGACGAGCTGCCGCGTATCCGCGAGCGTGGCGAGCATCGGCGATGAATACGCCTGCTGATCGTTCAGCGACGACCACGCGCGCTCGCCGGTGCGCCGATCGTACGCGACGACCGACCTGCCGCCGCTCGCGCCGGGCAGCACGATGACCGTGTCGTCGACGATGAGCGGCGCGGCGGACATGCCCCATTGGAGATTCGACGCGCTGTTGTCCTCGAGAATGTTCTTGCGCCAGAGCACGCGGCCGGTGTCGTCCTCGAGGCACTCCAGCTCGCCCGACGCGCCGAGCGCGTAGACGCGGCCGTCGAACCACGTCGGCGTCGCGCGCGGACCGTCGCCGCCCATGATTTCCTCGAACAACCCGTCCCACGAATGCGTCCACAGCTCGCGCCCCGTCACAACGTCGTACGCTGCGACCACTTCCTTCGATCGCCGCTGCTCTATCGTGAATGCGCGTCCGTGCGCGACGACGAACGACGCGTAGCCGCCGCCGATCGGCTGCTTCCAGACGGGCTTCAATCCGCCGGCCGGCCAGTTGGTGAGGATCGGCATCTCCAGATACCGGCCGTCACGCGCGGGCCCGCGAAAGTCCGTCCAGTAACTGCGGGACTCCGTTGCGGCCGCCATTACCACGGGCACGGTCGCTTTCGTTTCGACGGGATTCGTCGCGTCGGCGACGATCGCCGGCGGAAGCGAGGGCGCGGTCACGGGCGGCAGGCTGGCCCGCTGGATCGCGCGATGCCGCTCGACATCGTCGGCCACCCGATCGGGAGATTTGACGAAGCCGAGCGTGACCAGGCCGCCGCCGCCGACGAGGACTCTGAGCCCGAAAAACCAGTAAAGGATTGTCGAGGTGATCGTCAGGACGACGATGAAAATTGCGGTTTTCTTGAGGACACGCTTTAACACAAATCTAGATCCGGGGGGCTTCGCCGCGCCCGCGGCTCCGGCGAGGCGCGCAACCTGACGACGTCACAAGGCCCACAA
>JBLNGH010000660.1:0-4010 GCA_050264575.1 Acidobacteriota bacterium
GGTGAACGCTCCGGTGCGCAGTGGGCGCCGCGAGCCTGTTGCTGACTGTAAGCGCCGCGATGGCTCAGGATGCGGCAGGCACTGCCGGATTCCGAGCCTCGCGTCCTCCAATCAAATAGGCAGCGATGCTGGTTAAACTCTACGGTCCTGACCCAGCAGCCGAGAGCGAGCGCCGCTACAGCCCTCCGGTTTGCATCGGGACCATTCCGCAGCCCGTGACAGGCCGTCCGGACCCCGATCACATTTCAACGTCATTCCTGGAACGCCAGAACTGGACCGTGCGCACGACGATGCGCCGCTACACGCGACTGTCGAATGGATTCTCGCGCAAGGTTGAGAATCACATGGCCGCCGGGCGCTAAATTACTTCGCGTACAACTTCATCAAGATCCATTCGACGCTTCGCATAACGCCCGCGATGGCAGCAGGCGTCACGACGAAGCTGTGGGACGTTTCCGATCTCGTGGGGCTACTCGAAGCAGCAGAATCCAAAAAAGCAGCGTAGACTGCGAGACATGTTGCGATTGGCCAGGCTCAGATTGACGATGGCAGTTATCGCTGCGGTCTTCTTAGCCGAACTGCTGCCGATCATGCTCGACCGTCCCCCAGAATCGGCAAGCAGATTCATGATCAGGCTCGGATTTCTTTTGGCCTTCTGCCTGTTGGGCTACCGGAGAATCCGGGAAGACCTGCTGGGAACGGACCACTTCAAGATTCTGGATTCCACGAAATCAAAGTAGCCCACTACCCGGTATCAAGTCCCGTTGGGGACGTACCACCGTTTGGTACCACACTCCCCGAAAATAGACCGGCCAGCGTGCCTATGCCTTTTCGTCTCCCATCCGCCACACGTTGTTCCATCGCTGTGAACCGCACTCGGTCGACAAGGAGCCGTTGAATAAGCTGGCGAGCGTGTTCTGGTTCGCCGGAAAGAACACGGCGCCAGTCGGAGGCGAGGTCAGTTAGCTCCGCGCGCACACCCCTTGGTCGGTTGCCTGCGTGCCCTGGCGTGCGACGATAGCCTCGCGCGCGCGTTGGGCTGTGCGGTCTTCCGAAGCGACGTCTCATTGGTTGTGCTTGGCGCCGGTCAGTAAGCCGATCAACTGGATCAGTACCGGGAGCCCGGCCGCGACGGCGCTAATCACCCCGAATGTCTGATTGAACAACTCGCGTTGAGTGCCAAAGAACACCGCGATGAAAGTGCCGATCATGATCAGCGAGGGCCATCGCACGCTGTCCCACGCACTCACGCGGTGCTCCAGGGCTTTCATTTCAGTGGAGGCGGCCGTCGACAGCACGAAGCGCCGGAACGTCTCGTTCATCACCTGGAAATTCGGCTGCCGCCGCAGCAGTCCTCGCCCCATGAGGACGCGGGCTATTCGCGTGTCCTTTTCGTTCACAAGCCCGTCCGCCGCGACATGCGCTAGGACCACCCGCTCGGAGGCGCTGCAACTGGCCAGCACACCGCGGTAGTAGTTCTCGAGGCGTTCTCCCACTTCGACGAGAAGCTGAGAGAGGTCCAGCGGCGCCCGGCGATCGGCCTGCCAGGCGAACGGCAGAATCTGCGTCCACACACCTTTGACGAAAGAATCGCGTTGTTCGTCCTCGAGGAATCGGGCGCGGTGGTAGAAGCCCACGGCGCTCGTTCGCCAGAGAAGCTCGGCAAATCCGCCACGTCCCCACTCGAGCCTGGGAGGCACCTGGTCAGCGAACCCGGACTGCTCTGGAGCCGAAGGGATTGGCACAAGGCTGAATTCCGCCAGGAGAGCCGTCCAGCGCGCGTCGAGGGCGGGAACGCCTGCGGCGGCCGCTGCCGGAGGTTGTCCGGCGGCCAGGACGACTTGCGGCGGCACGCTCGAGACGACCATGACCGTCCGGTTCAACAGGTGAACCAGCCGCTCGATGAACGACAACTTTCGATCGTTGAAGATCTGATCGTACATCCGACCCTCGAAGTGAGAGATCAAGACACTCTCCTCCGGAGGACGCCCGGCCAGTTCATCGAGCCGCTGCTCAAACCATCGCGTCTGTGCATCGGCGTCGCCTTGGACATCGGCGAGGTTGATGTGGAAATAGCCCCCGGGTTCCAGGAACTCGCTGATCGCGTTCTTGCTCAGGACGAAGAGATTTGGTCCCGACATCAGCGGCAGCTGAGCGGTCTGTCCGGCCCAGAGCGGCATCGTCAGATCCATGACGAACACCCGTTTGAGAGCGAATCGCACGATCCAGATCACGACTGCCGTTACCGCAACGAGTCCGATGATCATCGCAAGTCCTCGTCGGATCGTCATCGGCGCAGACCCGGCGAGCGACGGCATCATCGACACAAACTGCGTGGCTGCCGAGTTGCGATCCGGCGACAGGCACAACGTCAGATTTCGACCCTGGTTCTCCCAGGTCCAGCCGTCGTCAGCCGAACCTCCGTGCATCAACTCGCGGACTCTCACGGCCGATTCCGAGTAGTACGGCAAAATCCCCTCCAGAATGTCGGGAACGGTGTCCATCTTGTGCTCTTGCCCGCTGCCCACTTGGCGGCACACTGACGTCGGCATCGTTCCGGCGCACGCGGGAGTCGACGGGTCCCCGACTCGCCGGCTGCAAAAGAAAAACTCGTGATAGATGCCCGGATCGCACTCGGCTTTCGCGTTCCCATCTGAGGTACACGGGACCAGTCGATCAGTCCCTTTCACCACGCCGGCCGCGCGATCGGCTTGCTCGCGTGCGGAGAGATCGAGGGCGAATCGGAGTTGGGAATACCGCACGAGATTGCCGGCGTGGACGCCGTGCCCGATCGTGAAAAACATCGCTGCCGGAAGAACCGCGACCACAACGAGGAGGATCCCGGCTGCCAGACCGTAGGTCAGAGGCAGCGGCGGGGCAGTTTTCGGAGGACTGATCGTTTCACCGTTCCACAACTGAAGCAGGTGTGGTGCGCACGCCACTGCGGTGAGCGGGACCAACAGGAGCGAGGAGAGCGGATGTGTGTCACGCAGCATCCACACGAGAATCAACCAGAGCCCGACGATGAGCGCGGTACCGGCCGTGCGGAATGCCCGGCTCTTCGGACGAACGGGCGCGAGCGCCACGAACGTAAGCACCCACGCCATCATCGGAATCAACCACGCAATCCACAGCCGCTCCGGGAGGCCGAGCGTCGAAAGACTGACGATCCATGCGATCGCCACCAGGAAGTACGAGGAGATCAACTTGAGATACAGCTGGGCCTTCGCCGGGTCGGGCCACAGCCACGGTGCGCGGTACGACGGACGCAGGATCACGGTGCCGATGCCGACCAGAACGTAGATGGCGCAGTAGATGAGCGTGAACGCGACGGCCGTGACAAACCATTCGGTCCGTACGGTGTCAATGGCCACTCTGTCGTAGAAAGTCACGAGCGACCAGCCGAGCTCGTCCATGGGCGTCACAAACGCGCGGTGGGGATCGCCCCAGTAGTTCAGATTGACCCATTCGCTCTGTCTGGCGGCGACGAGGGCCCGGAGCCGGCGATTCTGGTCGGTTTCCGCAAAGAAATCCTCCGACAGGTTGTGCTCGGGATCCGAATGAAATAACACGCGGCCGTCTTCCGCGAGGATGACGAAACCAAAACCGTCGATCAGTACGGGGTTGAGCAGGGACCGCATCGGTACCGTGAGCGCCGCAACCTGGATGGCATTGAGGTTCGGGTCATGTCGTGACTGTTCGTTCAGACCTGCGCCGCGCGCTCGCTTGGAAAACACGACAAGCTGCTTGCCGGTCGTGAACGAACGGACGGGTTCGACGAAGGCAAGCTCGCTCGGCCTCGCCTCGAGCCAATGGGTGAAGTACGCGCGCGGCGCCACCGACGTGAGCGGCGTGACGAGCTGGCCGACCGAGTGTTTGAACAATTGGCAGCCCGCCCTGTCGATGAGCGTGAATACCTCGAGTCGGCCACTTTGCGATGCCGATCCCGCGAACTCCGTTGTTCCCGCCGCCAAGGTGGATTTGGATTCGCCAAGCGGTTCCCCTCCGGG
>JBLNGH010000661.1:0-10947 GCA_050264575.1 Acidobacteriota bacterium
CTGCGACGGCGTAGGAGTCGCGACACGCCGTCAGCAATCGTCGCACTTCCGACGGGTCGAGCAGGGATGGCGTGCCGCCGCCGAAGAAAATCGTATCGGCCGCCCGGCCGTCCGCCGCGTCTCGAATCTCGCGCTCGAGCGCGGCGACGTACTTTTCCTTCAGCTTGGTATCGAGCAGGCCGCGATTGAAGTTGCAGTAGCTGCAAATCGACTGGCAGAACGGGACGTGGAGGTAAAGACCCAGCATTGGTGATTTGGTGATGTGGTGACGTCAATTCACCTGATCACAAATCGTGAATCATCTGGCGTCAGCCTCTGCCGGCTTTTCCTCCGGGCCATTTGAGCTCCTTCGGCTCGCGAAGCTGGGCGCGCGCCGGGCCATGCGTCCGGGCCGGCAGGACGCGACGGCCCTTGTTCCGTTTCCACAGCGTCGCCAGGTCGTCGGCTCCGCCGTTGGACGGCATCATCCGGTAATCGCCGCCGTCGTACTCGAGGAATTCGCACATCTCGTGCAACCGCGAATGCAACCGGAATCCGACCCGCACTTTGAGCGTGTCGAGATCGGCCTCATCGGGCAGGTTCTCGTAGTTGGTCGTGAAAATCGTGGGCCGCCGCTCGTTGTATCGCGTGTTGACGATGAGATTCATCGTCTCTTCGACCCACTCGGACGGTTTCTCCGCACCGAGATCGTCGAGCACCAGGAGATCGGCGTCCATGACGGGCCGAAGGATGTCCATCTCGGCCGTACGCACGACGGGATTGTACGTGGACCGAATGACGCGCAGCAGATCACGGACGTCGTAGAACAGCCCGCGCACATGCTTGCTTCGAATGATGTCCTTCAGGACGGCCACCGCGATGTGCGTCTTCCCTATTCCCGGCGGGCCGATCAGACACAGCCCCTTCTGCACGGCGGGAAAGGCCTCAACAAACCGCTTGGCGTGCGTCAGCACGGCGATTAGCTTTTCGTTGGGATAGAGGACGAAGTTGTCGAGCGTACAGCGCACGTACCGCGGCGGCACGCGCGCGTCGACGAGCAGTTGCGCCGTCACCGTCTCGTGCCAGCACTCACATCGTTCGACACGGCGCACGCCGTCGCGCTCGACGGCTCGCCATCCGGTATCTTCACAACGCGCGCACGTCATCGACGACGACAGGATAGCACTGGCGTTGACGGATGAGGCGCGGAGCCTCGGAGGCGCGGAGTCTCGGAGGCTTTGAGGGCAGACACCAAAAAGGCAGAATGCTTTTGCTCAAAGCCTCCGAGTCTCCGGGTCTCCGGGCCTCATCCTAGCCTTTCACTTCAACAGGCTCTTCCTCCACCGGGCGATGCTTGAGCTCGACCGGGCTGGCCGGTACGAGGGCGGTGTTCAGCCGCTGTTCCCAGTCGCCGAGCCCCCGCTGGAGCTCCCGCTTGACGTACTGCATGAACTCGTTCACTTCGTGCTGCATGCGGTCCATCTTGCGGCGCATGTTGAGGATGATTTCCACGCCGGCCAGGTTCACGCCCAGATCGCGCGTCAGCGCGAGGATCGTCTCGAGCTCCTTGAGATCGTCGTCGGAATACAGGCGCGTGTTGCCCTCGGTGCGCGACGGCTTGATCAGGCCCTCGCGCTCGTAGAGCCGCAGCGTCTGCGGATGAATGTTGTACTTCGAGGCCACGGCACTAATCATGTAGTAGCCACGGCCGGTGCCCTTGGTCTTGGCGGACACGGTAACCTCCCTGACGTTGACGTCTTCACGCGCCGAAGATGTCCCGGCGCACGTCGACGTCATTCAATCGTCCAAACTCTCTCAACAACTCTTTCGATCGCTCGTCGCGAATCGGCGGCAGCACGATTCGCGTCTCGACGATCAAATCACCAGCTTCGCCGGCGCCGTTGGCGGCGGGAATCCCCCGTCCGCTCAACCGAAGCTGACGGCCGGACGACGTGCCCGGCGGAATCCTGACCCGCAGCGGCCCGTCGAGCGTCGGCACGTCGATGCGGGCACCGAGCGCCGCTTCGTGGACGGCGACCGGCAGCGTCAGATAAAGGTCACGCCCGACCCGCCGGAAGACCGGGTGCTCTCCGACCTCGATCGTCACGTACAAATCCCCCGCGGGTCCGCCGCGCGCCCCGGCATTGCCGCGGCCGGGCACGGCAACGCGCGCGCCGCTCTCGATGCCGGCGGGCACGATAATCGTCGCGACTTCGCTGCGAGTCTGCACGCCCACGCCCATGCACGCGCGGCACGGCTGCGTCGTCAGCCGGCCGGTCCCGCCGCAGCTTTCGCACGGGGCGGCAAAGACCATGTGGCCGCGCGCCCAGCGCCTGGAGCCCTGGCCGCCGCAGGCCGGGCATGCGACAGCCGGCCGCGGCACGCGGCCGTCACCGGCGCACGACGGACACCGATCCTGTCGGACGACGCTCAGCGGAAACTGGCCGCCGCGGACGCCGTCGACGAACGACAGCGTCAGTGTCGTTTCGACGTCGGCGCCGCGAGAGGGGGTCGTCGCCTCGCGCGCGGCATCCTGAAAGACGCTGGCGAACAGCTCCGAGAACGTCGCCGCTCGCGGACCTTCCGCGGTCGCGGAGAAGTCGAACCCCTCGAACGAGGCTGCCGTTTCGGTCTCGGCGGACGGACGGCCCGCGCCGTGGTCGTACTCACGCCGGCGGTCGAGGTCGGCGAGCACGCTGTAGGCATACTGGATCTGCCGGTACGTCTCCGCCGCGACGCGATCGCCGGGATTGATCCCGGGATGATAGCGACGCGAGAGCCGGCGATACGCACGTTCGATCTCGTCAGCGGACGCCGCCCGGCTGAGACCCAGCAGAGTGTAGAGATCCATACATCTATGATTTGTGACGTGGTGATGCGGTGATTTGAAGATCACCACGTCACCACATCACCACATCACCAATTCGGGTTACTTGTTCTCCTCGACCACCTCGGCGTCGATGACGTCGTCGGCCTTGCCGTTGCCGCCGCTTGGCCCGGCCTCGGACGAGGCGCCTGCCCCGCCGCCAGCTGCCGCGCCGGCGCCCTTGTAGAGGTTCTCGCCCGCCTTCTGCTGCGCCTGCATCAGCGCCTCCAGCGTGCGGGCGATCGCCTTCGAATCATTCCGATCGAGCGCGTTCTTGAGGTCGTTGGTCGCCGCCTCGATCGCCAGACGATCGGCCGGATCCAGCTTGTCGCCGGTGTCCTTGAGGAACTTCTCGGAGCCGTAGACCGCCTGATCGGCGCGGTTGCGCGTCTCGACCTCTTCACGCCGCGTCTTGTCCTCGAGCACGTGCGACTCGGCGTCCTTCATCATCCGGTCGACCTCTTCCTTGGTGAGGCCGCTCGACGCGGTGATCGTGATCTTCTGTTCCTTGCCCGTGCCTTTGTCCTTGGCCTGCACGTTCACGATGCCGTTGGCGTCGATGTCGAAGCCGACCTCGATCTGCGGAATCCCGCGCGGCGCCGGTGGAATGCCGTCCAGGTGGAACTTGCCGAGCGTGCGGTTGTCGCGCGCCATCGGCCGCTCACCCTGCAGCACGTGCACTTCGACGCTCGTCTGACCGTCGGCCGCCGTCGAGAAGATCTCGCTCTTCTTCGTCGGGATCGTCGTGTTGCGCGGAATGAGCGTCGTCATCACGCCGCCCAGCGTCTCGATGCCGAGCGACAGCGGCGTCACGTCGAGCAGCAGCAGATCCTTGACCTCGCCCGACAGCACGCCGGCCTGAACCGCCGCGCCAATCGCGACAACCTCATCCGGGTTCACGCCCTTGTGCGGGTCTTTGCCGAACAGTTCCTTGACGATCGCCTGGACGCGCGGAATGCGCGTCGAGCCGCCGACGAGCACGACCTCGTCGATGTCACCAGCCGAGACGCCGGCATCGGACATCGCCTGCTTGCAGGGTCCGACGGTCTTCTGCAGCAGGTCTTCGATCAGCCCCTCGAGCTTCGCGCGCGTGAGCTTCATCGACAGATGCTTCGGTCCGGTCGCGTCGGCGGTGACGAACGGAAGACTGATGTCCGTCTCCATGACGGTGGAGAGCTCCATCTTGGCCTTCTCCGCCGCTTCCTTCAGCCGCTGCAGCGCCATGCGATCCTTCGACAGGTCGATCCCTTCCTGCTTGCGGAATTCGCCGACGATCCAGTCGATGATGCGCTGGTCGAGGTTGTCGCCGCCGAGATGCGTGTCGCCGTTCGTCGCCTTGACTTCGACCACGCCCTCGCCGACCTCGAGAATCGAGATGTCGAACGTGCCGCCGCCGAAGTCATACACGGCAATCTGCTCGTTCTTCTTCTTGTCGAGACCGTAGGCGAGCGCCGCGGCGGTCGGCTCGTTGACGATGCGCAGGACTTCGAGTCCGGCGATCTTGCCGGCATCCTTCGTCGCCTGCCGCTGCGAGTCGTTGAAGTACGCCGGGACCGTGATGACGGCCTGCGTGACCGGCTGGCCAAGGTAATCCTCGGCCGCCTGCCGGAGCTTCTGCAGGATCATCGCGGAAATCTCGGGCGGATTGAACGGCTTCTGCTGCCCTTCAATCTGGATGGCGACCCGCTCGCCCTCGCGGACGACGCGATACGGCACCATCTTCATTTCTTCGGACACTTCGTCGAACCGCCGGCCCATGAACCGCTTGATCGAGAACACCGTGTTCTCGGGGTTGGTCACCGCCTGGCGCTTGGCGACCTGTCCCACCAGCCGCTCGCCGCCCTTGGTGAAGGCGACGACCGACGGCGTCAGGCGGCCGCCTTCTGAATTGGTGATGACCACCGGCTCACCACCCTCCATGACGGCCACGACAGAATTGGTGGTCCCCAGGTCGATACCGATAATCTTGCTCATGACGTCTCCTCGTACACGCTGGCTGCGTGAAATCTTAGTGAGTCAGATTATAGAAAGTTTAGTGTGCATTTGTCAATAATAAGGCTAGGAGCTGAGGAGGCTCGGAGACTCGGGGGCTTTGTGCAGGGAATTGCCTGAGAAATTGACGTTTCGCTAGGGATTACGGTTTTGGCGCCGCGCTTCGGGGCCTTTCAAGTCCTCGCCTTTCAAGTCCGCCCGAACCCCTTGCGGCCCACGCACGTCGGGGCGCGTCACCTTCGCGGCGCCTCCCCGTCTCGGGGCCCCCGGCTGCTTCCGTCCGCGCCTCCGCGTCTCCGCGTCTCCGAACCTCCGCTTCGCACCTCCGCGCCTCCGCGCCTCCTCAGCCGCGAAGCGGCGTATGATGGAGACAGCCGCCCTGCCAACGGATCGAGGACGTTCATGAACACCCTGCGTGTGGTCGGGCGAAGTTCCTTGCTAGTCCTTCTCGCCACCGTCGTCCTGACGGCTCAGGCACAGTCGCAAGCTCCAGCACAGAATCCGGCGGCACTTTCTGGTCAGTACGATGTGACGCCCGGGCCGGACGGGACTGACTGGTCGAAGGACGTCCCGGCGCACATTGCGATCGTCGAAGGTGCGGCGACGATCGAGCGCGACGGACGCGTCGAGAAAGCGGAAGAAGACATCCTGCTGCTTGCGGGCGATCGGCTGCGGACGCAGATCGGCCGCGTCGAAATCCTGTTCTCCGACGGCAGCGCGCTCGATCTCGATCACAATACGCGCGTCGATCTGATGTCCGATTCGCTCATCCGTCTGCTCGACGGACGCGTGCGGCTGTCGATCGTCAGCACGGCGACGGTGCTCGATTACCGGGTGGACGCCG
Organism: Acidobacteriota bacterium; assembly: GCA_050264575.1. Taxonomy (GTDB): domain Bacteria; phylum Acidobacteriota; class Vicinamibacteria; order Vicinamibacterales; family SCN-69-37; genus DASQFI01. Next base: position 5,682 of record JBLNGH010000661.1, read on the forward strand.
CGCCTGGATCCGTCGCGATCAAATCGGCCGGCGACTATCGCATCGCCCTCAACTTCCCCCAGGGCGGCGATCAGGAGCTCGACCTCGCCGTCTTCCGCGGATCGGCCGAGCTCAGTAATCCGCTCGGGCTCACGCTCGTGCGCGCCGGCACCCACGCCGCCGTGACCGCGCGCACGGCGCCGTCGCTGCCGTACGTCGTGAATTCGGCGGCCTGGGATGAATTCGATCGCTGGGTCGAAACCCAGCGCGATGCCCGGTACGGCGTTGAATCCGCGAAGTATCTTCCGGAGGACGTTCGATCGTACGGCGGCGCCTTCGATCAGTACGGCACCTGGGGTTACCAGCCGACTTACGGCTACGTGTGGTATCCGACGGTGCCGGTTGGCTGGTATCCGTACTCGTACGGCCGGTGGTCGTACGGAGCACGGTTCGGCTGGTCCTGGGTGGGATTCAATCACGGATGGGGATGGCCAACCCACCACTTCGGCCGATGGGGCTTCGCCGGCAGCCGCTGGTACTGGATACCCGGAAACCACTGGGGGCCCGCATGGGTGTCGTGGGCGTACGCGCCCGGCTACGTCGGCTGGTGCCCGCTCGGCTTCGACAACCGCGCCGTCATTGCCTTCACGCACGTCAACGTTCGTCCGTTCGGACCGTGGTCGGCGTGGACGGTCGTTCCGTCGCGTTCGTTCGGACCCAAATTCCCGGTTCCGCGCCATCTGATCGCGGTCGACTCACTGGCGCCGACGACGTGGGCGCAGTTCCGGCAACGTGAGACCGCGCCGGCCGCTCCGGCTGTGGCCGTTCCGCGCGCCGAACCGCTGCGCGCGCCGACGGTCGCGTACGCCGTGGCGCGAGGGGTGAGCCCCGGATCTCCGATCAGCTCGCCGGCAGGAACAATCGCGCCGTCCGGATCGCGCGCGCCGTCGAGGATTCCGAGCTCGCGCCCAGACGCCGGACGTGTCGGTGACGCGCGACTGAATTCCACGGTTCCTTCGCAATCAGTGCCGCAGCGGCCCATGTCACCCGAGAGCTCGGCGTCGTCTCGATTCGAGCGCCTCGATCCGCGCGAGCGCCAGGCGGTTCCGCGCAACTACAGCTCTCAGGTGCGGAATTACAGTCCGTCGCCTCCGGCCAATGCAGATCGTGAATCCGGTTCTCGAGTGCCGGACCTGCCGCGTGTGGATTCGTCGCAGCCCACCGGCGACCGCGCTCAGCCTCGCGGCCAATCCTCGTGGCCGCGGCGAAACGATCTCGCCGAGCCGCACAATTTCAGCCCGGAGCCGCGCAGTTTCAGCCGGATTCCGCGTCCGGCGAGCCCCGAATCACGGCCCGCAGCACCCGCGCCGGATCCGGGCGCCGGCGATCGCAGCGTCTTCCGACGAGGATACGAGCCTCGACCGGCCGCGCCGCCGCCCGCCGTGCCCGGCGGGACGTCGCGCGCCGAACCGCGTTCATCCGCACCGCCGCCGTCGAACGCCCCGGAACGGAGCAGTCCGCCGGCACGCACCGCGCCGCCTGACGGCGGCGGTCGCGGCCAGGCCGGTCCGCGACGAGGAGGCGGGTAACGGGCAGAGGGCAAAAAGCAGAGGGCAAAGGAACGGTCAAAAGTGAGAGGCAACAGGCCTCGAACGACTCTGAGCGGTGTTCTCTTTCTTTTCCTTGTTCTCCTTTCCCCTCGTTTCTGCCCTTTGCCCTCTGCCCTTTGCCCTTGACCGTGTCCGAGCAGCCCAAAGGCTAGACTGAACAAATGCAGCGCCTCGCGTCGCGCCTCGTCAAGAGCTTCGGCATCATCGCGCTGTTTCTCGCGGCGGCGCTGCTCGGCACCGCCAGCGGCGTGCTCTTCGCGTTCGTCGGCGATCTCCCGCAGATCTCGGCGCTCGACGATTATTCGCCGAGCACGATCACCCGCGTCATCGGCCGCGACGGCGCCGTCGTCGGCGAGTTCGCGACCGAGCGCCGGACGATCGTCACGTACGAACAGATCCCGCAGGTCCTCCGCCAGGCGATCGTCGCCGCCGAGGACGGCGAGTTCTTCAGTCACACCGGCGTCAGCATCTCGCGCATTCTCGTGACCTTCGCGAAGGACGTCCTGTACCGGCGCTGGTGGGGCGCGAGCACGCTGACGCAACAGCTCGCGCGGAAGCTCTTCCTCACGGACGACAAGACGCCCGAGCGCAAGATCAAGGAAGTCCTGCTCGCCGTCCAGATCGAGAAGCGGTACACGAAGCCGGAAATTTTCACGATGTACTGCAACCAGATGTACTGGGGCCACGGCGCGTACGGCGTCGAGGCGGCGTCGCGGCTGTACTTCGGCAAGTCCGTCGGCGAACTGACGCTCGACGAGGCGGCGATGATCGCCGGCATCATCCAGAACAACGTCCGGCAGAGTCCGTACGTGAACATGCAGGCCGCCCTGCGGCGGCGGAACTACACGCTCGATCGCATGGTCGCCGAGGGGTTCATCACGCGCGCCGACGCGGAGGTCGCCAAGAAACGGCCGATCGTGGCGCGCGGCGCGCCGTCCCAGCCGCCGTCAATCGCGCCGTATTTCCTGGAAACGGTCCGGCTGCACCTCGAGGAACGGTACGGCGCCAAGGTCGTCTACGAAAACGGGCTGGTCGTGAAAACCGGCCTCGATCCCGCGCTGCAGCGCGCGGCGAACGCCGCGCTCGACGCCGGGCTCCGCGAGCTCGATCGCCGCCGCGGCTATCGCAAGCCGGCGCGCAACATCCTCGACGAGAAGCGCGCGCTGGACACGTACCGCCATCCGCGCTGGACCCGCGACCCCGCTGCCGGCGAAATCGGCCCGGCGCTCGTCACCGGCGTCGGCAACGGCACGATCCGCGTGCGCGTCGGCCGCTGGACCGGCGCCATCGATCGCGCCGGCTACGCGTGGACGAAGCGCCGCGCCGACGAAGTGGCGCGAACGGGGGATTTGGTCGAGGTCAAGGTCGGGAAGATCGATCCAGACGGCACCTTCACGGCCGCGCTCGACCAGGCGCCGCTCGTGCAGGGCGCGGTGCTCGCCATCGACAACCACACCGGACAGGTGCTGGCGATGGTCGGCGGATCGAGCTTCGAAACGAGTCAATTCAACCGCTCGACGCAGGCGCTTCGCCAGGTGGGCTCGCTGTTCAAGCCGTTCGTCTTCACGGCCGCCATCGATCGCGGGTACACGGCCGCATCGATGCTCGACGACTCGCCAGCGAGTTTCCCGGCCGGACCGGGACAGCCGCCGTACGAGCCGCGGAACTACGACCGCGAATACGAAGGACCGATCACGCTCCGGCGCGCGCTCGAACAATCCCGAAACGTGCCGACGATTCGCCTGATGGCCGCGCTCGATCCCAAGAACGTCATTCCGTACGCCCGCAGCCTCGGGATCTCGTCGCCCCTGCCCCCGTATCTGTCGATCGCAATCGGATCCGCCGAGGCCACCCTCCTCGAGATGGTTTCGGCCTACTCGGCGTTTCCGAATCAAGGCGTCCGGATGACGCCGACGATGGTGCTGCAGGTGATCGACCGGGACGGCGACGTGCTGGAGCAGCAGCGCGCCGAGCCGCACGAAGCGCTGCGCGCCGACACGGCGTACATCGTCACCAACCTCCTGCGCGGCGTCGTCCAGCGCGGCACCGGCGCAAGCGCCGCCAAGCTCAACTGGCCGATCGGCGGAAAAACCGGCACCACCGACGACTACACCGACGCCTGGTTCATCGGGTTCGATCCGGACGTCACGATCGGCCTCTGGATCGGGCTGGATCAGAAGAAGCCCATCGGCGATCGGATGACCGGCACGCTCGCGGCGCTGCCCATCTGGATCGAGATCATGAAGAGCTGGGTCGATCGGCGCCGCGCCGAGCTTCCCACGCCTCCCGACTTCCCGCGCCCCGGCAACATCGTCTTCGTCACGACCGACACCGGCACGGAAGCGTACATTGCCGGTACCGAACCCGTGGGCAAGTGAAGTACGGCCCTATCGCTGAAGTAGGGCGCCAGCGCTGAAGGACTGGAGCTATCGCCGAAGTACAGCGGCTATCGCTGGAGTAGAGGAATTTCTGCGTTAGCGCTGTACTTGGACGATTGCAACGTACTTCAGCGCCTGTGCCCGCACTTCCTTCTGCGTTAGCGCTCGTACTTCGAGGCCAGTTCCGGTACTTCAGCGTCAGTGCCCTGCTTCAGCGCTGGCGCCGTACTTCTGAGACAGTGCCGGTATGTCAGCGATGCCGACTGCAGCTAGACGTCGTCCTCACCCGGCTTTTCGAGTTTTCCCAGTGCTTTCTTCATCAAGTAGGCTTTGATGAACTCGTCCAGATCGCCGTCGAGGACCCGGTTGACGTCGCCGACCTGCAGTTTCGTCCGGTGGTCCTTCACCATCTGGTACGGCTGGAGGACGTAGCTCCGAATTTGGTGGCCGAAAGCGATGTCCTTCTTCTCGCCGCCCAGTTGATCGAGTCGATCCTGTTGCTCCTTGAGGCGCAGGTCGTAGAGCCGCGCCTTGAGGACCTTCATCGCCGACGATCGATTCTTGTGCTGCGACCGCTCGTTCTGGCATGAGACGACGATGCCGGTCGGGAGATGCGTGATGCGAACCGCGGAGTCCGTGACGTTGACGTGCTGGCCGCCCGCGCCGCTCGATCGGAACGTGTCGATGCGAATGTCCTTGTCCTCGATCTCAATGTCGATGTCGTCGGGCAGCTCGGGCCAGACGTAGGCCGAGGCAAAGGACGTGTGCCGGCGGGCGGCCTGATCGAAGGGCGAAATCCGCACCAGCCGATGGACGCCGGCTTCGGCCGAGAGCAAGCCGTACGCGTAGTCGCCGGTCACCAGGACTGTCGCGCTCTTGATGCCGGCTTCGTCGCCCGGCTGGGTGTCGATGATCTCCGGCTTGAAGCCGCGGCGCTCCGTCCAGCGGAGATACATCCGGAGCAGCATCTCGGCCCAGTCCTGCGACTCGGTGCCGCCCGCGCCCGGATGGATCGAGAGGATCGCGTTCTTCCGATCGAGATCGCCCGACAGCATCGTGCGAATCTCACCGTTCTGCACGTCGCGCGCGTAGGTATCGAGATGGCGGGAGAGCTCCTCGCCGACGTCTTCGCCCTGCCGGGCCCAGTCGAAGAGCACGCCGAGATCGTCGCCGCGCTGCCGGAGCGCGTCACGCAGGGTGATGTCTTCTTCGATCCGGCGGCGGCGCTGCAGGACCTTGGTGGCTTCGTCCTGATTCTTCCAGAAGTCGGGTTCACCGACGCGCGCTTCGATGCGCGCC
>JBLNGH010000662.1:0-3896 GCA_050264575.1 Acidobacteriota bacterium
ACCAGGCGACAGTGCAGACCTTCGACATCGCGCCTGACGGCGCGTCGATCGTGTTCGACGTGACGCGCGCGAACTCCGACATCGTGCTGATCGAGCTGCCGAGGCCCGTTGGCGGGGGTCAAACCGGGGTCAGACCGGGGTCTGACCCCGGTCTGACCCCGGTCTGACCCCGCCCCTACCGCACGGTGACGACGACGCGGTACTCACCGCAATTGTCGGACAGCTCGTCGTCGTTCACGCTGAGATAGAGCCGGCCGGCGCGGGTGACGCGCATCTCGCCGTTCGCGCCGAGCAGGACCGGCATGCCGTTGCCGATGCGGCCGATCAGGGCTCCGGCAGATGCCTCGCGAAGCGGGGCATTCGGAGCTCGCCGGCCGCTCCGCGCGCCTTGCGGATCGGCGATGTCGTTGCCGTCCTCGGACATCTGGATCGTGCCGGTCGCCCGGAAGCTCAAAGTCTGCCCCGGTTCAACGTAGATGCCCGTGTCCGTCCAGCGGTCTTGTGAGCTGACCGTCAGCGGGGTTCTCGTCGTGTTACCGGTTCCAAGCGGTCCCGCCGAATTGAACTCGGCCCGGCTGAGACGGCCGTCGCGATTCGTGTCCAGCCTGTCGAAGCTGGCCCGCGACCACTGCCATTCGTTGAGCTCGATCGCCCGGTCGTTGTTCCGGTCGAGGCTCGCGAACTGGTCGCCGGTCCCCATATTCGTGCCTGCGACCTCGGCGCGCGTCAGCACGCCGTCATTGTTCCTGTCGAGCCAATTGAACGCCTCACGGCTGGCGTGCCATTCGTTCAACTGGATGCGGCCGTCGCCGTTCAGGTCGAGGTCATCGAACTGATCGCCACGATCATCATCGAAATCAGAATTGAGGAACTCTGATCTCGTGAGGATGCCGTCCCGATTGCGATCCGCGCGAATGAACGACTCCATGTCGTAGGTCCATTCGGCGCGCGTGAGCCGCCCGTCCCGGTTGCGATCCATCAACTGGAAGCGGCGTTCGGTCCAGTCGTTGAAGACATACTGGTCCGGCGTGTAGTCCGGATCCCCTTGACGCTGCCGCCACGAACCGACGCGGACTTCGTCACCCGACAGGACGCCGTCGCCGTTCCAGTCATGGACGCGGAACGACTGCGCGCTGCCGCGCCATTCGTCGCGGGTGATGCGCCCGTCCCGGTTCACGTCCATCGCCTGGAACCGCTGTGCGTCGACAGGCTGGCCAGCCTGGTCACCGCCGGCGGCCGCCGTTCGCAGGGTCGTATCGGCCGCCCTCTGCAGCCGCCAAGCCCCGTCACGCGGACCTCATACGTGCCAGGCTGCGAGTACGTATGCGACACAGTCGCCGGAACGGACCGGATGATGCGTGTTTCGACGGTGCCGTCGCCGTAAGCCATGCGGACTGTCGGGCATGGATTCTCGCCGGTGATTCTGAACTCCGTCGGCGACCCGGCCGGCGCCGCACTTGCCGTCACCCCGCTCACGCCGCCGCGCTGCGCGGCAGATACCGGAGCAGAAACTGGGACGGCCAACGCCAAAGTGGCCGCGATCAATGCAACTCGCATAAGGTCCCTCCCTCAAAGAACTTCGAACTTCGAACTTCAAACTTCGAAGTCGAGTCGATTAAGAGGGAGAGACGCACGATCCATGCCCATGCGTCGCCGGAAGGAGTTCCATGCGGCGCAGACAAGGTGGTGCCGTCGATGGCCAACAAGGGTAGCTGCTTGCAACCCGTGAGCCGATAGACTGAGCTTGTCGGTGCCGCACGTGCGCATGAGACGACTGGTCCTCGCTGCCATTTTTGTTGCGCTCGGAATCGCGGCAGTTCTGTCGGCCGGACCGCCCACTCCCTCACGCAATCCACCCGGAACTTTTGCGTTCGCCGTACTTGGCGACGCGCCGTACTACGTCTGGGAAGACATCAAATATCGGCTCGTGCTGCAGGATCTGCGAGCGCACGATCTCCGTCTGGTTCTTCACGTCGGTGACATTTTCTGGCGGCCGTGCAGCGATGCGCGGTACGAGCGCAGCCTCCGATGGTTCGACAGCCTGCCGCAGCCGGTGATGTACACCCCCGGGGACAACGAATGGACGGATTGTTGGACACAGCAGGAAGGCGGATACGACCCTCAGGAACGGCTCGCGCATCTGCGGCAAGTCTTCTTCCCGTCACCGCAGACGCTTGGAGGGCGTCGCCTCGCGGTCGTCACGCAGGCGTCCCAGCAGCCGTTCAAGGAATTCGTCGAGCACGTGCGGTGGACGCACGAAGGCATTGTGTTCGCCACGGTTCATCTGGTTGGGAGCGGCAACGGCACGGAACGCTACCCCGGCCGGACCGCGCGAAGCGATGAGGCGGTCGTCAAGCGGACGGCGGCGGCCACGGCATGGATCCGGGAAACGTTCGCCGGGGCCATCACTGCCGGCGCCGCGGCGGTCGTTGTCGGGTTTCACGCGAACCCGGGCTTCGAGCGGAGCCCCGGCGATGCCGAACGTGAGACGTACGAACCGTTTCTCACGGCTCTGGAGGAGGGGATCGAGGCTTTCGCGCGTCCCGTGCTCGTGACTCAGGGCGACGATCACATCTACCTCGTCGATCACCCGCTCGTCCGGCGCACGACGGGCCGTCGGCTCGACAATCTCACGCGTTTGCAGGTGCCGGGGTCGCCGCTCGTTGGTTGGGTGCGTGTCGTCGTCACGCCGCGGCCGAATGTCACGTTCGCGTTCGAGCCCCGCGTGGTGCCGCGCTGGAAGTACTGGTGATCGTCACCAGCTCACGGCTGCCGTCACACCGAATCGGATGTCGATGAAGTTGTGCGGCATGCTCACCAGAATTCCCGCTTCCGGTCTCAACGCCAGTCGATCGTTCAGCCGGATTCTGACGCCGCCGCTTCCGCCCCAGGCGAAGTCGGTTGCGCGGCTGCTCACGACATTCGTGCCGATCCGATTCGGCAGTCCTCCGGGTCCCGGTTCAAAGATGGGGGATTCATTGGTTTGGTTGACGCGGATGACCCCGACGGTTCCCGCTGCAAAGGGTTGGGCCGTTCCGTTCAGCCAGTAGTACGCAACTTGTCCGAGGACCCGTGTGCCGTCGGCGTGGAACCGCACACCGCTCAAGAACGTGCGTTCGTGCGAGAACCACTCGACTCGCCCTTCGAGGCCGACGCGCCCGCGCCAGCGATACCCGGCTCCAGCGCCGCCCGAGAGCCCGGCTCCCAGGAACGACTCGTCGTCCCAGAGATTTGAGAGCGAGACGGTGCCGAGAATCTCGGGCCGGCTTTGTTCGACAGGAGTCTGCGCCGCCGCGAGCGAGGGCAGCAGGCACAGCGCGATCACCGGCAATGAAGGAGCCCGCATGACGACCTCCATCCTGATATGCGCCAATCGCCGTCCGCCCGGCTCAGAGGCCGGAGCGCTTGGCCGGCGCGCGGCGGACGCCCTGCAGCTCGTCGGCCAGCGCCCCGGCATCGTAGAGCTTGCGTAGCGCTTCGATCATGCCGGCGCTGTGCACGGCCACGGCGCGATTGGTGTTGCCGTTGTAGACGACGTTGCCGATGAGGCTCTCGATGTTGCCGTCGAAGATGAGCCCGACGAGCTGTCCATCGCGGTTGATGACCGGCGATCCCGAATTGCCGCCGATGATGTCGCAATCGGAAACGAAGTTGAGCGGCGTTGACAGCGTGAGCTGCGCCCGCCGTTGCGTGTACCGCGGCGGCAGGTTGAACGGCGGCTTCATGCCGAAGCTCTGCGCGCGATCGAACAGCCCGAAGAACGTCGTCATGGGCGGCGCCTGGGTGCCGTTCATCGGATAGCCGCGCACGGTGCCGAACGTCAGACGCAGCGTGAACGTCGCGTCCGGATACGCCGATTTGCCGTAGGCCGCAAAGCGCGCCCGCCCGAGCTTTTC
>JBLNGH010000663.1:0-5658 GCA_050264575.1 Acidobacteriota bacterium
TCTACCGCACCTTCCGTTTCCACGAAGTCAAGGCGCGGGAGACGCTGACCACCGTCGCGCGCAAGTACGGCGTCAGCGTGGCCGAGCTGCGGGCCGCCAACGAGCTCAGCTCGAAGGCGCGGGTCCGGCGCGGCCAGGTGCTCAGCATTCCGCAACGGACCGCCGCGGCCCTGCCGACGGCTCGCACGGCACAACCGTCGGTGGCATCGAACGGCGCGCCGTCACTGCTCACGTACCGCGTCCGCCAGGGCGACACGCTCTCGAGCATCGCCCGTCAGTTCGACACGACCGTCGACTCTCTCAAGCGGCTGAATCGCCTCTCGAGCGATCGGATCAGCGTCGGTCTTCGACTCACCGTCAGGCGGTAGGAAACGACCTCCGAAGTCATTTCGCCAGTGTGAAAGAAACGCGAAATGACCTCGGAGGTCATATCGAAATTCCTGCAACCTCTCTCGCCTCTCGCGTCAAATACGCTGCTCTTTCGCATGGCCGGGAACTTGCTCCATGCAGGCGTGCCCCATGCTCGCGAAGGTCTCGGCCGCTGCCGTATTCGGCATCGACGCGATTCCCGTGTCCGTTGAAGTCGACGTGACGCCCGGATTGCCGTTGTTGACGATGGTCGGATTGCCGGACGCGACGGTTCGCGAGAGCCGCGATCGCGTCAGGACGGCGATTCGCAATTCGGGTTTCCCGTTTCCGTCCGAGCGCGTGACCGTCAGCCTCGCGCCGGCCGACGTCCGTAAAGTAGGCGCGGCGTTCGATCTGCCGATTGCCCTCGGCGTGCTGGCGGCTTCGGGACTCCTGCCCCATCGAGAATCGAGGCGATTCACCATCGTCGGAGGGCTGTCGCTCGATGGCCGGATTCCACCGATGCGCGGGCTGCTCCCGATCGCCGTCAGCGCCAGACAAAGCGCGAGCGGACTCGTGTTTCCCGCCGGCAATCTCCAGGAGGCCGGCATCGTCGAAGGACTGCCTCTGTTTCCGGTGTCGTCGCTGATCGAGGCCGCGCGCGTCGTGACGTCGCCGAACCCGGTGCCGACCGCTGCCGATGTCCGCGCGGAAGATCCTGAAGGCGCGTCGACAGACGATCTCGGCGACGTGCGTGGACAACTCATGGGCCGCCGCGCCCTCGAGATTGCCGCCGCGGGCGCACACCATCTGCTCTTCAGCGGCCCGCCCGGCGCAGGCAAGACCATGCTGGCCCGGCGGCTGCCAGGACTGCTCCCGCCGCTGTCGTTCGACGAAGCGCTCACGGTCACGACCATCCATTCCGTGGCAGGACTCCTGCCGCCCGGCGGCGGCTTGTTGCGATCGCGCCCGTTTCGCGCGCCGCATCACACCTGCTCCGACGTGTCGCTGGTCGGCGGCGGAAGCATTCCCAGACCGGGAGAACTGAGCCTCGCACATGGCGGCGTCCTGTTTCTCGACGAGCTGCCGGAATTCAGCCGCAGGGTTCTCGAGACGCTGCGGCAGCCGCTCGAGCAAGGCGTCGTCCACATCGCGCGCGCCGCGCGATCGGCGAGCTTTCCTGCTGAAATCATGCTCGTGGCCGCGATGAATCCGTGCCCGTGCGGATTCGCGACCGATCGCACCCGCACATGCCGCTGCGCGCCGGGCACGATCGAGCGGTATCAGCGGCGGCTGTCGGGACCGCTCCGCGATCGCTTCGATCTCACGGTCGACGTGCAGGCCGTGCCGTGGAACGACGTGCGCGCGACAGGACCGATCGAGTCAACAGGCGACGTTCGACGGCGCGTGATCGACGCGCGATCGGCACAACAGATCAGGCAGGGGTGCCTCAACGGACGCCTCGACGCGCGACAGGTGCAGCGCATCTGCCGTCCGGCCGACAAGTCTGTCGAGACGTTGCTCGGACGCGGTGTCGCTCGACTGGGCCTAAGCGTTCGCGGCGTGACGCGCGTATTACGGATATCCCGCACGATCGCCGATCTCGCGGGCAGCGCAGCAGTCGAACGTCCGCACCTGGCAGAAGCGCTGGGATTTCGGGCCTCCGAAGTTGTCTCTTAAGACCTCGGGTTTTCATGAGGGTGCATCTCGACCGTAAGCAGCACGTCGGTGACGAAACCCGCGGTCTTTGCGCGTCTCACGGACAACCGGCCGCGCATGGCGGGCGTCGAACAGTATTGAAAGTGACCCAGGCCGCACACAATGTTGAAATTGGTTGGCGGTCTTCCCGGTTTGTGGTAGGGTTGCCCAGTTTGCCTGGCCGAAGTGGCTCTGAGCAGGGGGTTTAGCCAGATTCTCTGAATGCGATCGACACGTTACGCCATCCTGATCGCGAACCGAAAGACGGGGGCCGTACGGCGGTTCACTATCAGCCGCCGAGTCCTGTTGTGCGCCCTGATTTCGGCCGTGGGTATCATCGTGACGCCCTTACTCCTGGGCCTCGGGGCCAAGACGGCCGGCGAGGCTGAGCTGGCCGGGTTGCGCCTCACGAACGAGATCCTCCACCTCGAGAACGAGAGTTATCGGGAAGCCACCGGCGAGCTGACCGGTCAAATCGCGTCGCTCCAGACGGTCCTCACGCAGCTCGGCGAACAGGCACAGCTCGACCCGGCGACCAAAGCGGCCATCGACAAGCTGCCGGCACTGCTTCGCGCGCGGGCGATGGGCGGCGGCGCGACGCGGATCGATCCGGCGCTCGCGCGGGCCGTGACCGGTTCGCCGGAAAGCACGTTCGGGATTCTGAGCGATCTGCTCGGCGTCCTCGAAGATCGACTGGCGACGGTCAAGACGAAGATCGAAGGTCAGCAGGCGCTCGCGCGCGCGACCCCGTCGATTTGGCCGTTGATTCCGCGATGGCTTTCCTCCGGATTCGGCATGCGGCCCGATCCGTTCACGGGCCGTCCGGATTTCCACTACGGTCTCGATATCTCCGCGGATCACGGCACGCCGGTCAAGGCGACCGCGGACGGTACGGTCGAATCCGCCGAGTACTCCGGCAACTACGGCAACGCGGTCCTGATCAGTCACGGCTTCGGCATCGCCACCCGGTTCGGTCACCTGTCACGCTTTGCCGTGCGGCCTGGCCAGACCGTCAAGCGCGGCGACGTGATTGGCTTCGTCGGCGCCACGGGCCGCGCCACCAATACTCACCTGCACTACGAGATCCTGCTCAACGGCCAGCCCATCAATCCGCTGCGGCTGCTGGCAAGGCCGTAATCAAGGGCAGAGGGCAAAGGAAAGGTCAGAACTCGGAGGTTCAAGGATCTCCGTGTCTGACGTGGCCTTGCACCCCGATTTGAGAGTGTTTCCGATCCCTTTGTACCTCCGCACGTCTACCCTTTCCTTTGCCCTCTGCCCTTTGCCCTCTGCCCTTGATACAATCGCTGGATTACCCACGGCGCTGAAGAGCCGACAGTAGGGGTCCACTTCGCCCTCCGCGTCGGCCGACGGCGCCGGCCGGCGTCGCATGATCAATACCCTCCTCGCCAAGGTCATCGGCACGCAGAACGAGCGCGAGCTGAAACGGCTGCGGCCGATTGTTACGCGAGTCAACGAGCTCGAGTCGGCAACCACCAGCCTGAGCGACGCGCAGCTGCGCGGCCGCACGGCGGAGCTGCGTGAACGCGCGGGCCGGGGCGAGTCGCTGGACGACTTGCTGCCCGAAGCGTTTGCGGTCGTCCGCGAAGCCGGGCGCCGCACGCTCAACATGCGGCACTTCGACGTCCAGCTCATCGGCGGCTGCGTGCTGCACGGCGGGCGCATCGCCGAGATGAAGACCGGCGAAGGCAAGACGCTGGTCGCCACGCTGCCTGCCTATCTCAACGCGCTCAGCGGCAAGGGCGTGCACGTCGTCACCGTGAACGACTACCTGGCGCGACGCGACTCCGAGTGGATGGGACGCATCTACCGGTTCCTCGGCATGTCGGTCGGCGTGATTCAGCACGAGCTGACCGACGCCGAGCGGCAGGTCGCCTACGGGTCGGACATCACCTACGGGACCAACAACGAGTTCGGGTTCGACTATCTGCGCGACAACATGAAGTTCGAGCTCGCGCAGTTCGTCCAGCGCGGCCACCACTTCGCGATCGTCGACGAAGTGGACAGCATCCTGATCGACGAAGCGCGGACGCCGCTGATCATTTCCGGCCCCGCCGAGGAGTCCACCGATCTCTACTATGAGGTCGATCGGATCATTCCGAAGCTCACGCCCGGCGCCGTGACGCAAGGCAACGTCAAAGCCGAGGAGCGCGAAGCGCTCGAGACGACCGGCGACTATCTCGTCGACGAGAAGCACAAGACCGTGCAGCTCACCGAGACCGGCATGGCCAAGGCCGAGAAGATGCTCGCGCATCGACTCGTCGCCGGATCGGCGGGTCTGTACGACCCGTCCAACATGCCGCTGCTGCATCACATCCACCAGGGGCTCCGGGCGCACACGCTGTTCAAGCTCGACGTCGAGTACATGGTCAAAGACGGCCAGGTCGTGATCGTCGACGAGTTCACGGGGCGTCTGATGCCCGGACGGCGATGGAGCGACGGTCTGCACCAGGCGGTCGAGGCGAAAGAGAAAGTCAAGATTGAGCGCGAGAACCAGACGCTCGCAACGATCACGTTCCAGAACTACTTCCGCAAATACCAGAAGCTCTCGGGCATGACCGGCACGGCCGAGACCGAGGCCGAAGAGTTCGCGAAGATTTACAAGCTCGACGTCATCGTCGCGCCGCCGAACCGGCCGCTCCTGCGCAAGGAGGAGCCGGACAGCGTCTACCGCACCGAAAAGGAAAAATACGACGCGATTCTGAACGACATCGTCGCGCAGCAGGAGACCGGCCGGCCGACGCTCGTCGGCACCGTGTCGATCGAGAAATCAGAAAGGCTTTCCGGCATGCTCAAGCGGCGCGGCATCAAGCATGTCGTGCTGAACGCGAAGTACCACGCGCAGGAAGCCGAGATCGTCGCCCAGGCGGGACGCAAGGGCAACGTCACGATCGCCACGAACATGGCCGGCCGCGGCACGGACATCCTGCTCGGCGGCAACGCCGAGTTCATGGCGCGGCAGCAGAGCCTCGCCGCACAGATTGCCGAGCGCCTTCCCAAAGGCGAGGAGAAGTTCGTCGACGACGACGACTTCGTCTACTTCTATCACCTCGAGAGCTTCTACCGCGTCCCCCGGAAAGAGTACGAGCGGATGTTCGACGAGTTCAAGCGTGAGACCGACGCCGAACACGAGGTCGTCGTCGGGGTGGGCGGCCTCCACATCATCGGCACGGAGCGCCACGAAGCGAGACGCATCGACAACCAGCTCCGCGGCCGCGCGGGCCGCCAGGGCGACCCGGGATCGTCCCGCTTCTATCTCTCGCTCGAAGACGACCTGATGCGGATCTTCGGGTCGGGCAAAATCTCCGGCCTCATGCAGCGTCTCGGCATGGAAGAGGGCGTGCCAATCGAGCACGGCATGGTCACGAAAGCCATCGAGCGGGCGCAGAAACAGGTCGAAGCGCAGAACTTCGCCACCCGCAAACATCTCCTCGAGTACGACGACGTGATGAACAAGCAGCGCGAGCAGGTGTACTCGCTGCGCCGCGAGCTGCTCGAAGGCAAGATCACGCTCGGCGAAAGCGAGGGCGAGGCCGAGACCGTCGACACCCGCGGCTATCTGATGACGATTGCCGAAGAGATCGTCACGAGCCT
>JBLNGH010000664.1:0-9585 GCA_050264575.1 Acidobacteriota bacterium
ATGCCGTTGATCGAATGACGACGGTCCGCGCTCGGCCGCAAGGTTGAGCCAATCCTGCGCGATCGCGAGCGACGAGGGCGTGACCGACGTATTGCTGAACGTCGCGGCATCGTCTGTCGACTTCGCGATCGTGTACTGCACGGTCGCGGTGAGGCCGTGATGCAGCCGGCGCCGCAGCGTGAACTGTCCCGCGTTCCGCAGAGAGCTTCCCGTCGACGAGACATAGACGAATCCCGACGGACAGCCGGGACACGGATTCTCGGCGCCCGCCGGATAGGTATTCGGCAGGAACGCCTGCATCAGTTGAGTCCCCGTGGCGCCGAGATACGCGGCGATGACTGTCAGCGACGCCGGGAGATCGCGCTGGATCGACGCCTGCCACGTGTGCGCGTATCCCGGGCGGAAGTCGGGATCGACGGCAAACGTGTTGGCGGTCGTGGGAAGCGACGAGGGGAACGGATTGGCCAGCGTGAGCGGCGTCTCCGCGCTGTTCTGGACCGCGAATGTGTTGGAGAGGGGTGGCTGCTGCGTCAGCAGGATCGCGAGCGGTTGATACACGCCGAGGTTGCGGTACATCCCGTAGCTGGCGCGCATGATCAATGACGATCCGAGAACCGGCCGCCACGATGCCGCAACTCGCGGCTGCAGGCCGCGCTTGTCCGGACGAAGCAGGGAAGTCGGGTACCGCGATCCCGTCAGCGATCCGAGGGGATTGCTGGCGACGACCGGGCTGATTGCCGTGAACGCCGGTGCAACGTCGAGATTGACGAGACCGCCGGCCGTCTCGGTGAACGGCGCCTCGTATTCCCAGCGCACGCCGAGATTCAGCGTGAGGCCGGGGGTCACGCGCCAGTCGTCGTTCACGTAGGCGTCGTACGCGGTGCCGCGAAGATGACTGTCGCGGTTGCCGAAGGCGATCGAGCTCGTCCGCGGCACGCCGATCAGAAAATCGGCGAACGCATCGCCGGTGACGAGGCCGGTGAAGTTCAGCAATCCTCGCGGGTTCTGCTCCGATGCGATGTCGGTCCTCGTCCACCGCACATCGCCGCCGGTCGTGATGTTGTGCACGCCGCGCCTGATCGCGATCTCGCCGCCACCCGAGTGCGTGTTGACTGTCGAGCGGTGATAGTCGAGGTCGCGCAGCCCGGCAATACCGGGAAAAGAGAGCGCCGGCGGCCCCCAGTTCAACGGATCCTGACTGTTACCGCTGATGCCGGCGTCAGCTGACACGTTCACGCGGTTCGCGAAGAACGGCGTGACCTCCGCGTCGGATCGCGTGAAGCGGTACCGGAATCGAAGCACGAGCCGCAGACCAAACTGGCGGATCAGATTCGCGCCGGCATCGATCGACGTCAGCCGGCTCGTGTCGGCAAAGCCGAACATGTCGTCCGAGTCGGTGAGCGTTCGCTGCAGCGACATCGTCCCCGTCAAACTGGTGCGGCGGGCGAGCTGCTGCGTGATTGAAAGTTGAAGATTGTCCTGCGTGGTGCTCGAGAGCAGGGGAGTCTGGTAGTTGATCCCGCGTGTCGTCTCGACGTTCGGCAGCGGATAGTAATGAAGGAGGGCGGTCGCCGGCGGGCTGATGCGTTCCGGCGGGATCGCGTTGCCGGGGAACGGAAGTCCGGTGGTCGGATCGTGGATGAGATTCGATGACTGGGAAAAGTCTCCGCGGCGCTCCGGCGCCGTCGGCATCAATGCGGACTGCGTCGTCGCGCTGTGCGAAACGCCGTGCTGATAGTTGATGAACGTCTGCGGTCCGTACGTCAGGAGCCAGGGGATCTTCAGCGGGCCGCCCAGGGTGAACCCGAGCTGCAAGTCGTTGTACGTGGGATTCGGCGACGCCGTGCTGTCGAACGAGTACGGCCTAGCGTTCCAGGCCGAGTTCCCGAAGAGCCCGTTCACGCCGCCTGTGTACCGTGACCCGGGCCGCGGCCGGTTGTTGCCAAACGCGCGCGGCTGCGCGAACGCCGACGCCGCGCCGTTGATCACGCTGCCGTTGATGATGTCGGGGATCTCGGGCGGCTCGGTTTCGACCCCGGCATTCGGTTGTGATGCGAGTGCGGCAGCCGCCGGCTTCGACTCGGTCGATCCACGCGCCACGATTTCGTCGTACGGCCGCATCGTCAACGTGAGAACGATGGGCGGCCCGGAGACCGGCAGCGCGACGTCGCGGCTCAGCGTGACGAAGCCGCGCATCTCGACGCGGAGCGTCCACGGCCCGTCGTCGAGATTGGCAAACGTGAAGACCCCGTCTTCGTCGGAGACTGTCGAGACGGAACGATCGCCGTGGATCGCCGTCACCGTCGCGCCAGGGACCGCCACTCCCGAAAACAGAACTCGGCCGGAAAGGTCGGAGCCCGCGAACGTAGAGGCAAGCACAAAGCCGACGACAAGTACGGTTGGGAACAAGCTCATCATCGGACGCCGGGCAGGTGTGCTTGCCCTTTTCCCGGCCTGTGCCCTCTGCCCTTTGCCCGCTGCCCTGAGCTATCGGCCGGCGCTTCGCGCCCGTGCCGAGACTGGCGTGTCCGGACGTGGCCTCTCGATCTGGTCGACGACGATGTAGCCGCGCGGAGCGGTGATCTTCTCGACCGTCAATCCGAGCTGCTCCTGCAGCGCGCGAAAGACGGATGGCGCGGTCGGCGGGCCGGCCGGCGCGGTCCCCGTCGTTTCGAAGAAGCGGGCGACCCCAGGCGTACTCTCGTCCGGGCCGTATTCCCAGGTGATGTTGAAGATGTCGGTGACGCCCGTCCGGTCGAACACCTTGATTCCGAGATCTCCCGACAGCACGGTCGCGATCACGGCGAGCGTTTGCCCGCCGTGTTCGTACCGCCAGTTCGATCCGTTTGGCCCGCCGTTGACCGTGCCGCAGGTCGGCTTCACGCCGCGGCGTGCGGCGTCTGATAAAAGGATGGGACCGTTCGATCGATCGGTCGTGCACCCGCCCGGCTCCATCGGCTTGATTTTGAGACCGCCTCTGGCGACTTTGAGCGCGAGCATCGGCACTTCCTCGATCTCCTGATGGAGCTTCAACCGGAAGCGATCCTCGAGCAGCGACCGAAGCATCGGCCCGGTCATCAGCAATCGGTCCGGGCTCTGCTGCGCCGACGGATCGAGCCCATCGGCTTTTGCCTCGATCGTGTACTTGTCGGAGTAGACCCACGACGGACCGCCTCTGATGCGCTGCGCTTCGCCAATCGCGCCCGCGGCCAGAGGCCGTGGCCAGTTTAGAAGCGGATCGTCTTGATCGGTCCGGCCCCGCTGGTGGACGTACGCCATGTCGATGAGATTCCGCACGACGAAGCACGACAGGTACGCGCGGCCCGGAGAAAAACTGCCGTTGCCGCCGCCGCTGCGACCGCCAGGCGGGACCGGCTGTGGTTCGCACGGTTTGATCGATGCGACCTCGAACTTCTGTGCGGCAGGCAACTGAAGCGCCTGCTGACTTGGAGCGCCGGAAGTCTGAGCCGTAGGCGCGCGATCCGGCGTTGGACGCTCGACGCGATCGATCACGAGATATCCAGCAGGTCCTCTCGTCGGCTCCAGCTTCAGCCCGAGCTGCTGGTCCAGCGCTTCAAAGATGTCCGGTCCAGGACCCACGGGCGTGTCGACCGGCGGTCGCGCGATGGGGGCAGGCGTGTGGTCGTCGGGTACGAACCCGATCCGGATGTTGAACTGGTCGGTCACGCCGGTCTTGTCGAGGACGCGGCGATCCATCGCGCCGGAAAGGGTGTTCGAAAAGTGCTCCAGCGTCGTGCCGCCGATGATCCACGTGCGCAACCCGGCGTCGCCGGTCATCGTCATCGAGCCACACATCGGCATTTCACCCGCGAGCATCGCGGCAACATGGGCCTTGGGATCGCGATCGAAAGATTGCACGGCGCGATCGACTGCCTTGCAGCCATCCGGACCGATCGGCTTGAGTTTCAGACCGCCCTTGGCAACCGTCATGGCATACATGGGCCGCTCTTCGACTTCGCGGTGAACCTTGAGCTGGAAGCGATCCTCGAGCACCGTCTGCAGCATCGGACCCAGCATGATCTTCGCGTCCGGCGTCCCTTCTGCGCGCGCTTCGATGGCGTATTTCTCCGACCGTGTCCATGACGGTCCACCTGCAATCCGTTTGTAGTCGCCGACCCCGTTGCCGGAATCGTTCAACAACGGCTGTCCGAACCGGATGTACGCCGTGTTGACGAGTGTCTCGACCGTCGCGCACGGAATGTTGATGCGTCCGGGCGATGCGTTCGAGATGCCCGGTCCTCCTTGCCGCGCCCCCGTTGGAGCTGGAGGTTCGTCCTTGCAAGGTTTCACCGAGACAACTTCGAATTTCTGTTTGCTCTGCGTCGCTTCAGTGGAGGCGGGCACTTGGAAACTGGCGCGAACGGGCGCCGTGATCATGCCGGCGGCGAACGGAATGGCAATCGCCGCGGCGGCCGCGCCGGCAAGGCCGGCTTTTCTGACGCGATTCAGGTTCCGTCCGATGCGGTTGACCATGATGGCCTCGATTCGCTTCCTGAGATTCGATCCGCTGACCCCTGCGACGCACGCGATCGGCGACTCGACGTACCGTTTGCACACGTTGAGAATCCCCTGCGCGTACGCATGCGGTTCGCCGAACACGTCGAGGACGTACTCGTCGCAGGCGCGCTCGCGCTCGTCGACGAGCCGCGCCCCAATCCACCACACGAGCGGGTGGAACCAGAACAGGGCCTCGACGACCATGTGGATCGCCGCCGTGAGGTTGTCGCGCCGGCGGACGTGCCAGACTTCGTGCGCCAGAACGCCTTCGAGCTGCGGGATCGTGAGATGCCGGAGAATGTCGGACGGAACCAGGAGGATGGGGCGCCAGAGTCCGACAACGCCCGGCTCCAGGAGACCGGGCGACGATCGAATCTGAATGCGGGCATCACGCGCGGCGCCGGCCAGGACGTCGGGGATCGCGAACGGCGTGCTCGCACGCATCGCGGCACGGACGCGCCGCCAATCGCGCAGACGCATGAGCCCAATCGCCATGAACCCGCACAGCCAGATCGCCACGACCGTGATCGGCAGCCAGTTCGTCGACGTCGGCGGCGCCGCGATGACCTCCGGGGCGAAGACGCCGGAAAACGGCTGCGCAAGTTGATCGATCGCGATCGAGACGGCGGCCAGATCCGGCGGTGCCGTCTGCGGCACCTGCACCGGCGCAAGCTGACTGCCAAGGCTCATGAGGAGCGAGAAGGGCAGCAGGAACTTCGATGACGCCGTCAGCCACACGGCGTGGCGAACGCCGGCCCGATTCTGACGCAGCGCCGCGGCAATGAGCGCGGCCGCCGCCGCGAACAGCGTCGATTGCCAAAGGTGGTTCGTCAGTTCGTCGATCATCGCTGGTTCCCCTTCGCCGCCCGGAGTTGCCGGTCGTGTTTGTCGACAGCTTTTTCGAGCTCACGAATGTCCTCGCGCGTCAGCCGGCCGGTTTCCGCAAGCTGCGCGACCATCGGCAGCGCCCGGCCGCCGAAGAACGCGAGGATCTCATCCAGGAATCGATGGCGAGTGACGTCGCGCGAGACGATGGGCTCGAAGATGTGGGCGTTGCTGATCTTGCGCACACGCCGGACGGCCTTCTTCCGCTCCAGCCGGTACACCGTCGTCTGA
This sequence comes from Acidobacteriota bacterium, assembly GCA_050264575.1. Classification (GTDB taxonomy): domain Bacteria; phylum Acidobacteriota; class Vicinamibacteria; order Vicinamibacterales; family SCN-69-37; genus DASQFI01. Next base: position 5,635 of record JBLNGH010000664.1, read on the forward strand.
ATGGTCGTGTAGGCCGGGCGCGGCTCGGGAAAGGCTTCCTGGATTTCGCGGATGGACGCCTTTCCCTGCGTCCAGAGCGCCTCGAGAATCTGCAGTTCGAGCCGGGTCAGTTTCGGGGCTGGCACCACTCCTCCTATGTTCAGTGATGATCTACTACTTTGTAGTAGGTCCTGTCAAGCGGGACGCCGGTTCGCTGCTGCCGCTTCAGCTACACTGATCGGCCGCTGGAGGTCCCCGGGCGGATGACGCGGATCTGGTTCACTCGACTGGCGACGGCATTAATCGTACTGGTGATGGCGCCGAAAGCCGCGCAGGCGCAAGCCGACGAAATCCAGGTGTACGACGGTGGACTTGCCGCCGTCGGGACCTTCAATCTCACCTGGCACAACAACTGGACGCCGAAAGGCCTCAAGACGCCGGAATTTCCTGGCGCGGTGGTCGCCGACAACTCGTTCAACGGCGTCCCGGAATGGGCCTACGGCGTCACCCGCTGGTTCGAGGCTGGCTTGTACCTCCCTCTCTACACGGTCGACAAGCACAGCGGTTTCGGGCTCAACGGTTTCAAGCTGCGCACGCTGTTCGCGGTACCGAACGCCGATAACCGTCGATTTTTCTACGGCGCGAACATGGAGTTCAGCTATAACGCCCAGCGTTGGGACGCCACGCGGTTCACGTCGGAGGTCCGTCCGATCATTGGATGGCACCTGAAGCCGGTGGACGTGATCGTCAATCCAATCGTCGACACGGCGTACGACGGTCTCGAGAATCTCGAGTTCGTCCCCGCGTTTCGTATCGCCTACACCACACCCGCGGGATACCAGGTTGCGGTGGAGGAATATGCCGATTACGGACCGGTTCACGATCTGTACGGCACTAGCGACCAGGTCCACCAAATCTACGGCGTCGTCGACTGGTCTGCGAAGGGCTTCGACTTCGAGGCCGGCGTCGGGGTCGGCGTGACCTCGGCGTCCGACAAGCTCACGTTCAAGCTCATCGTTGCCCGCGATCTGCACGTCAGGAAGGGGAACTGAGTCGCGTGAGGCGCCGCAAAGGCAAAATCACCACCCGACTGGTCGCGCTCAGCTCGTCCGCGATCCTGACCGTTTACTCGATTGGCTACCTGCGGACGCGAACCGCCGCGCAGCGGATCGATGCCGCCGAACGACCGCGCGTCACGATTCCGATTCCATCTCCGGCCGTGCCGACGGACTTTCACGCGCGCACGCCGACACCGATACCGGCGTCCCCTGCGGCGCCGGCAGTCATGGCTGGAACGTCGACGACGAAACCAGTTGCGAGCGCTCAGGCGAAGCCCAAGCCCACGCGTCAATCGCCGCGGACTGCCCCTCCGTCGGTCGCCTCGATACCGGCCGGCATGGCTCCACCGCCGCCGACCGCCGTTGCCGCCGAACCGCCTCTCGCGTCGCCGCTGACGCCACCGGCGACTCGCGCGCCGGCCGCTCTGTTCAAGGACGGTACTTATTCAGGCTGGGGGACCTCACGACATGGCGACATCGAAGCGACGGTCGTGATCGAGAACGGGCGGATCGCATCGGCCAATATCTCGCAATGCCTGACGCGGTACTCCTGCTCGTTGATCGCCCACCTGCAAGGGCAGGTCGTCACGCGCCAGAGTCCGGACGTCGACTACGTGACCGGCGCCACGCAAAGCACCAACGCGTTCTACGACGCGGTCGTCAACGCCCTCGCCAAAGCCCGGTGATCGGCCAGTTCACGCGATCGATCCCGATCATGGGGACGATTGTCACTATTGGGATCGTGCGAGACGCTGTAACGGATGATCCCGTCCGGCAGTCGGCGGCCGATCATCCGTTCGTGGCGGCTACCGACCGTGCCTGCGAGTGGTTTCGCGAGATCGAGCGGCTGTGCAATCGCTTCGATCCGGCGAGCGAGCTCCGCCAGCTCAGCGCACGCACTGGTGAGCCGCTCGCGGTTTCCGAAATTCTCTACACGCTCGTCGAGTTCGCTCTTGCCGTCGCCGACGAAACGGACGGTGCCTTCGATCCGACGGTCGGCCATGAGATGCAGGCGCGCGGGTTCAACCGTGACTACCGCACGGGCAGGGCCGCCGATTCGCCCGCCGGCGCCGACGGACCCGTGTCGTTTCGCGATCTGCATCTCGACCGCGGCGACCGATCGATCACGCTCCGCCGCCCGCTGGTGCTCGATCTGGGCGCTGTCGCCAAGGGTCTGGCGATCGACCTGGCCGCACAGGAGTTGCGGGCCTTTCGGAACTTCGCCATCGACGCCGGGGGCGATCTGTACCTGGCCGGCCGAAATCCCGCCGGCGGGCCCTGGACCGTGGGAATCCGCCATCCGCGCCAGGATCGTGAGGTGATTGGGACGATCACCGTGTCGGATCGCGCGGTCTGCACGTCGGGTGACTACGAGCGGCCGGGCCACATCGTCGATCCGCGCCGCGCCGACGCCGGCGGCGCAGTCGCAAGCCTCAGCGCGACGGTCGTCGCGCCGACGGCGATGCTCGCCGACGCGCTGGCGACGGCGGCGTTCGTGCTCGGTCCGCGCGACGGGATCGAGCTGCTCGAACGGCACACCGTGGATGGCCTGATCGTGTCGCCATCACTCGAACGGTTCACCACCCGAGGCCTGGCTCGTGCGTTTCTTCCGAACTCCTAAGGGCCTGCTCACGATCGTGCTCGTGTTGCTGGCGGGGGTCTCGGCGGCCGCCGAAGGCGTGCGTCACGTCTGGCCGGGATTCGTCGCGGCTCTTGCCGCAGCGATGATCGCCGACGCTCCCATCCTGCGCGTGCGGAACGGTACCTGGGAGTTTCCGAGCGGCGCGCTGTTGACGGGGATGATCGTCGCGATGATTCTCAGTCCGCGCGAACCCTGGCGCGTTACCGCCCTCACCGCCGCGATCGGTGTCGTCAGCAAGTACGTCGCGCGCACGCGATCGGCGAACGTGTTCAATCCGGCCGCGCTCGCGCTCGTCATCACGTTCTATCTCTTCGACACGGCTCAAAGCTGGTGGGGCGCCGTGTCGGACGTCGCGCCGTACGCGCTCATCCTGCTCTTCGCGACGGGCGGCTTCATCGCCGATCGTGTCAACAAGGTGCCGATCGTGCTCGCCTTTCTTGGCACCTACTACACGCTCTTCACGATCACGTCATTCGTCGGCGATCCCGCACGGGTCGTCGAGATCTACCGTCCGCCTGACCTCAACGCCGTACTCTTTTTCGCGTTCTTCATCCTGACCGACCCGCCCACGTCTCCCGTCAGATACCTGCCGCAGATCGTCTGTGGAATCCTGGTCGCGGTCGTGAGCTACGCGGTGTTCGAGTGGATCGGTGCGGCGCACTATCTGCTGGCCGGCGTTCTCGCCGGCAACATTTGGGAAGCGTGGCGCAGGTCGCGAATGGCCTCTTCTGATATCCGCCAGGAGAAAAAGCGGGGGATTTGAGCCGCTGGAAGCGTCTATAGAAATGTGACTCGCCAGAGGGCCCGCGTGCTCGACGAGGACGAGATCATCCAGGTGTACCGGCAAACGATCGGACCCGTGTATGCCTACGTCTCGCGCCGGGTCGGCGGCGACACCGGCCTGGCGGAAGACCTCGTGCAGGAAACCTGGATGCGCGCCCTCGACGCCTGGCCCGCACGCGGGATGCCCGACGTACCGCTCGCCTGGCTGGTCCGCGTGGCGCGGAACACGATGGTCAGCTACTTCCGGCGGATCCGGCCCGAGTCGATCGATCCGGCGGAGATCGATCTCGAAGCACCGGGATTCGCGCCGGAAAGCGCCGAGACCGCGGCGCTCGTCACCTGGGGACTGTCGCGGCTGCGTCGCGCGCACGTGGACGTCCTCGAAGCGTTCTATTTCGACGGCAAGAGCGTGCGCGACATCGCCCGTGAGCGCTCGCTCTCGGAGCGCGCGGTGGAAGGCCGGCTGCGGCGCGCCCGCGCGAAGCTCAA
>JBLNGH010000665.1:0-4537 GCA_050264575.1 Acidobacteriota bacterium
AGTCAGGTCTTGTATTGCAACATTTGGCGGGACCGACAATCTTGCATTGCACATTTGTGAGTCCCGACAAATGTTGCAATACAAGACCTGACCCCTCAACAGGCCGCGGCATTTTACAGCGTCCGGTCCGCGCGCACATGATCGGGCAGCCCGACGCCGCCGGTCAGAAACACGCCAATCCCTTCCTCGACGGTCATTTCCGGAAACACGGCGCGTTCGATCGGACAGACGATCACGTCGCCGAGATACAGGTGATTCGTCGGCACGTAGACGGCGATCAACGTCTCCGGCCCGCGTCCGCGATCGACCGTGAACTCCTTCGTCAAAAACCCCAGCAGCAACCCGCGCGAGGTGTCCTCGACGAGCACCATCCGCTTGAACCCGAACTCGTTCTCCGGCGAGAACGCCGACATCAGCTGCCTCACCGGCGCGTAAATCGTCTTGAACAACGGCACGTGCATCAGCAGTGTCTCGGTGCGATCGAGGAAGCGCTTGCCAATCATGTTCGTGGCGAGCGCCCCCGTCGCCAGCACGATCAACCCGGTCGTGAGCAGCCCCAGGCCCGGCACCTCGACGCCGATGAGCCGTTCGCCAAGGCCAGCGGTCAGCCGGTCCGCAAACCGGAAGACCCAGACGATCGCGACCACGCTGACCACCAGCGGAACGGTCACGAAGAGTCCCGCGATGAAACTGCGCCGCAGCCACTGCCAGACGATTACCGCGCCGCCAGCCATACGAGCGTCACGGCCGCGAGCGCCACCCGGTACCAGGCGAAAACATCGAGCCGATGACTAACCAGAAACCGGATGAAGTACTTCACCGTGAGGTACCCGACCACCGCCGACGTGATCATGCCGACGACGAAGAGCGGCACCGCGTCGCTGCCGAGCGCGACATGCCGCAATTCCAGCGTTTCCTTGGCGGCCGCCGCAAGAATCGCGGGCACGCTCATCAGGAACGCGAATCGCGCCGCCGCCTCCCGACGCAGTCCCAGCGCCATGCCGGTCGCGATCGTGGCGCCGGACCGCGACACGCCCGGCACGAGAGCCACCGCCTGCGCGACGCCGATCGCCAGCGCGCCGCCCGCCGTGAGCGATTCTTCGCCGCGGGTCCGCGCGCTCATGCGCTCGATGACGAGCAGCAGCACCGCGCCCGCGGCAAGCGCCGCCGCTGCGACCGCCGGCGTGCGCAGCGCGGCTTCCACCGCATCCGTGTAAATGGCGCCGAACACCACGATCGGCAGCGTCCCGACGGCGATCAGCTGAATCCGGCGTCCCGCCGGCCCCGGCGCGCGGCCGAAGGCGCGCGGGATGGCGGCGATCATCGCCATGACGTCGTCACGGAAGAACAGCAGCACCGCCGCGAGCGTCCCGACGTGACACGCCACGTCGAACGCGAGCCCGAACGATCGCTCCGCGTCCCACCCGAAGAACGCCCGGCCGAGAATCAGATGCGCGGAGCTCGACACGGGCAGGAACTCCGTCAGCCCCTGCACGATGCCGAGGAGCGCGGCAGAGAGCAGATTCACCCTGCGCGCTTGGTCTTCGTCTGGGCCTTCGCCTTCGCTTGGGCCTGCGTCACGGCGCCGCCGCCGCTGCCCGCGCGGCGGCTGAGGATGATCGCGATCGCCGCCGCGATGAAGACCGTCGAATAGGTGCCGGTCACGATGCCGACAAGAAGCGTGAAGGCCATACCCTCGAGCACTTCCCCGCCGAAGAGATAGAGCGCGACGACCGCCAGGAACGTCGTGCCGGCCGTGATGATCGTCCGGCCCAGCGTCTGGTTCACCGAGCGGTTGACGACCTGATCGAGCGGCTCGCGGCGGGCGAGCCGCTGGTTTTCGCGTACGCGGTCGAACACGACGATCGTGTCGTTGACCGAGTACCCCGTGATGGTCAAGATCGCGGCGATGACATTCAGCGACAGTTCGTATCCGAACCACGTGAGAAACACGAGCGTCACCAGGATGTCATGGAACGTCGCCACGATGGCGCCGATGCCGAACGACAGTCGGAATCGAAGCGCAATGTAGATGAGGATCCCGCCGAGCGAGGTGAGGGTTGCGGCGATCCCCTTGCGTTTGAGATCGTCGCCGATCGTCGGACCCACGATATCGCGGTTCCGGACCTCGAACGTGCCGACGTTCGCCGCGCTCAGCGTGGCCTCGACCTCCTTGGCGTCGGCCTCTAGACTGGCGCCCTGCTCGAGCCCCTTCCGAAGCGGGAGCCGGATCATGATCTCGTTGTCGCCGAGGTTGCCGACTGTTTGAACCTGCGCGTCAGCCGAGAGCGCACCCAACGCGCGGCGCACGGTGTCTTCTGACGTGGGCTTGTCGAACTTTAGCGTCAACACCGTGCCGCCCGAGAAGTCGACGCCGAGCGGCAGCCCGCCGCGGGCATAGATCGTGAACAGACCTGAGCCGATGACCGCGGCCGACAGGATGATGGCGTGCCAGCGCCACCGGATGAAGTTGTAATTGGGATTGGCGAAGATTTGCATCGCGCGCTCCAGCCCCTCAGATGCTCAACGTGGCCGCGCCCGCGGGCTTGCGCGACAGAATCAGCTCGAAGAGCGTGCGTGACACGAAGACGGCCGTGAACACGTTCGCGAGCAATCCGAAGAACAGCGTCGTGGCGAACCCGCGAATCGGGCCGGTGCCGAACTGGAACAGGAACGCCGCCGCGATGAGCGACGAGACGTGCGTGTCCACGATCGTCGTGAACACGCGGTTGAAGCCGGCGGCGACCGCCTGCCGTGTGCCGCGGTTCGTCGCCAGCTCTTCTCGAATGCGCTCGAAGATCAGGACGTTCGAGTCGACGCCCATACCGATCGTAAGGACGAAGCCGGCGATGCCGGGCAGCGTCATCACCGCGCCCAGATAGGCCATGAAGCCGAGCAGGATCGTCAGGTTGAGCACGATCGAGACGAACGCGTTGATCCCCGCCATCTTGTAGTACACGAGCATGAACAGCGTGACCAGCGCGAGGCCGGCTATCGAGGCGCGGACACCCGCCTTGACCGAGTCCCGGCCGAGCGACGGCCCGACGGTGCGCTCCTCGAGGTAGCTGAGTGAAGCCGGAAGCGCGCCCGAGCGCAGAACCAGCGAGAGATCCGAGGCCTCCTGCTGCGTGAAGCTGCCGGTGATGCGCCCCTCGCGCTCGATCCGCGATTCGATGACCGGCGCCGACTGGACGAAGTCATCCAGGATGATGGCCAGCTGCCTGCCGATGTTGGACGACGTCGCCTTCCCGAACTTGACCGCACCCTCGCTGTTCAGCGAAAAGCGCACCGCGGGCTGGTTGTACTCGTCGACCGTAGGCGCGGCGTTGCGAAGATCGGTCCCCGTGACGACAGGCGTCCGGCGGACGAGGTACAACACCTTCGACGCGTCCTTGCCAGAAGCCAGCCCCGGCTTGATTTCCATGTCGGCCGGCAGCTTGCCGCCTTGCGGCTGCAGGAGGGTCGCCTCGTCGGATGCGACGCCTTCCACGAGCTTGATCTCGAGCCGCGCGGTCTTGCCGATGAGCTCTTTCGCGCGCCTGACATCCGACACGCCCGGCAATTCAACGACGATCCGATCTCCCGTCGTCCCGTAGGGCGCCACGACCGGCTCTGACACGCCGAACTCGTTGACGCGCCGCTCAACTGTCTGCAGCGCCTGGGTCACGGCCTCGGTCCGGCTGCGGTTCTCGACATTCGGGCGCATCCGGAACGTGTAGGTCCCGCCGCCACCGGCAGTCCGATCGAAACTGCCAGTCACCTGTTGGTCCGCAATCTGGCGAAGCTGCGCGTCGGACGTCGGCGGCACGCCCTCGACGACGAACTCCGTCAGGCTCGTCGCACGAACGCTGGTCGTCGTCACGCCTGCCGCCGTCAGCGATTCGCGCAGCTGCTCAGAGGCGGTCTCGGTCTCGATCTTCAGCGCGTCGTCGGTGTGCACGCGGAGCACCATGTGCACGCCGCCCTGCAGGTCGAGGCCACGCTTTACTCTCGTGCTCGGAGGATAGAAGGCCCACACGGCCAGCGCCGTGACCACGAGGATCGTCAGAATCTTCCACCGGAGATTCGAGTACATGTTTCGCCTTTCAGCCCTCGCCCTATCCCTTTGCCCTCTGCCCTTTGCCCTCTGCCCTTCTTATGTTCCACCAGATTCGGGCTGCACGATGGGCTCCTGCCCTTGATACCCGCCGATGGCCGCTCGTGACATCTCGATGCGCACTTTGTCGGCAATCTGAACCTGAACGGTGGCGTCCGACAGACGCGTGACCTGTCCGTAAATCCCGCCGGTCGTCACGATGCGATCGCCCACCTTCAGCGACGCCTGGAACTCCTGCACCTTCTTCTGCCGCTTCCGCATCGGCATCAGGACGAGCAGATAGAAGATCCCGATCATCAGGACGAACGGGAACAGATTGACCAGAATGTTGCCTTGCCCGGACTGGGCGATGACAAACACTACCGGCGGCGTCAGGGGATCGGTCATTTAGAGAGTCTGCCGGCGGGAATAAGTCTCGAGGAACTCTCTCTTGAAAGACTC
>JBLNGH010000666.1:0-4959 GCA_050264575.1 Acidobacteriota bacterium
AGGACCACCACACCGCGCCACGCGTTGCGGGCCGGTTGGCTTTCGCCGCTCGCGCGCAGGTGAGTCGTCGAAGGCGCTCGACGAGCTGACTCGGGAGGCCCGATCAAGCCGGCGAGAACGCCGAAGACCAGCCAGAATGCGAACGCAGCTTCCGGGACCAGCTGCGGATGTCCCATCATCCAGGTGAGGAGGTACGCGAAAACTCCGGCGAGGAGCCAGCGTCGGAGCCGCACATGCGCGTCCCCCTTGGCGCGGATCGCGGGCACGAGGACGATCGCGAGGGCGAGCAGCAATGCGCCGAGGCCGACCGCTCCTTCGGTGCCAAGCACCTGCAGGAAGTAGTTGTGGGCGTTCTCGTTCGCAGTCCCGATCCCCTCGCGTCGCAGCGCCTCGCCGCCGTACCGGGACGACTCCTCGTAGAAACGTCCAGTACCGATGCCGAAGACGGGCGCGGCGCGCCACATGTTCAGGCTCGTCTGCGCCATGATCCGGCGTGTTGCCGCCGCCGGTCCGAACGGCACGTTTCTGGCGGCCGGATACACCACTTTCGCGAGACCGCCAATCGCGAGGATGACTGCAATGGCAGCCGCAGCGATCCATCGGACGGCCCCTCGCCGACGCCAAGTGATGAGAACGAGCATGCCCACGAGGATCACGACAAGCGCGAGCAGCGCCGCACGCGACCCCGCGATCCAGAGGCCCAATCCGAGGACGGGCAGCACGAGCGCGATTCCCCACGCAAACCGTCCGGTTGCGCGAAGCAGCCCGACGCCGCTGAGCATGACCAGGACAAACACCGAGGCCGCCGCATTCAAGTCGTAGAACAGACTGACGCGCACGTCGCGCAGAATCCGCACGAGCGAGCGGAGCGTCTCCCCCGACCGCACGGCTGCCGCGATGAGCGCCTGAATGTTCAGGAGCGCCACACCAGCGTGGCCGGCCACGGCCATCCGCAGCGCGCCAAGCGCCGACCCGGGGACTCGCCGGACGATGCGCTCCGTGGTCACGGCGAGCGTCACGCCTTCAATCGTCAATGACGCGAAGAAGAGCGGATCCCAGAGACCCGATCGGACGAAGTAATCCCCATGCCAGAGAAGCGCGCGCACGTGCTCCCACGCGTGAACGTCGGGCGTGCGTTGGAGGAGCAGAGCAGGCTGGACGTCGATGCACGATGCGGCAGCCGACGCGGCGACGAGCGCGGCCGGGTCGGCGAGGCGTGTCGAATCTGGGCCGCGCCACCAACGCAGGCTGGCGCCGGACACGAGCGCGAGGATCAGCTGTTCGAGGAGGCGGATGCCCGGAAGCGGCGAGTGAAACCAGGCGCCGATGGCGTTCGCCATCGGGCCGAGCCCGGCGAGCACGAGCAGACCGTGATCGGGCCGGACGACCGAGAGCACGAAGAGCGACGCGGGCAGCAGCTTGACGACGGGCGGAAGGGGCTGTGCCAGCCAGGACAGTTGAAGCGCGAACGCGAGCCCGAGGCCGACGATCCGGAACGCCGTGAGAACGGCGGATCTCACCGCCTCGCCACCACGGCATAGTCCAGGTAGGTGAACAGCCGTGCGTTCAGTTTCTCGGCGTGCGCGTTCAGGGCCTCCGCGATCTCGATGAGCGTGTCGTTCCCGACGGCGCCGGCTTCCTCCGCCGGCAGCGACACGCGCTCGAGCTTGTCCGAATAGGGAACCGGAGAACGAAACTGGATCTCCACGGAAGAGAAGCCGCTCGCCTGGACGAGGTACCGCAGCGTGTCCGGATGAAGCGGCCAGCGGTGCGTGATGTCGCGGATGTAGCTCTCGAAGAAGGCGACCCAGCACGCGGCATTGATCGTCTCGAAGACCAGCGGCGCGCCGGGCCGGAGCTTGTGAAACGCCGTCTCCACGAAACGAAGGAGATACCCCGGATCCAGGTGCTCGACGACCTGGATCGCGATCAACCCGCCGAGCGATCCGTCCGGAAGCGACTGAAGGTAGCCGAGCGCGTCGCCCTGATCGGCCTGGAGTCCGCGTGCCCGGCACGCATCGACCATGGCCGCGTTCGCATCGACGCCGCGCGCGTCGATGCGATGCTCACGAAACAGATCGAGCAGTTCCCCGCGGCCGCAGCCGACGTCGAGCACATCACGGCATTCAGCGAACAGCGGCACGTAGCCGGCGAGCCGCTGGCGAATCTCGTCGCGCGATCCCCGGAATTGATCCTCGAAGCCGACGTAGGCGATCGAGTCAAGATCACGTGTCGGTCCTTTAGGTCCTTCGGGTCCTGTAGGTCCGGCAGGTCCTCCGGAACCTGTAGAACCTTGAGGACCTGTAGGACCTTGAGGACCTGCGAGGATGCGCTCGATCTGTCCCTTCAGCGAGATCGCCGTCTGCTGCGCGAGCGCTGCCGTCGCGCGGATGTCGGCGATCGAATCGACGTGCGTCTGGAAGCGTCGTTCCTTGGCGCCGAGCGACTCCCAGCGTTTGAGCCAGTCGTCCGTGAGCGCCCCGAGGGCGCTGTTCATGATCTGGGCCTGTCCGCCGACGGCGCGGTCCTTCGTATCGACGTAGAGCGTCACCGTCTGCAGGTACTGAATGAGGTGGGCTTCGAACTGCGCGAGCCCGTCTGCCTGCTTCCGGATCACTTCGATCGCGGTCGTGATCGCTTTCTGCGCTTCGCGATGCGCGGCAACATTGCGGTTGAGGTGATCGACGAGCGTCGCGTTGAACTGCTTTTGCCGGTCGAGCGACGGGCCGACGAGCCGCCAGATGAACCCGCGGAGCCGGCCTTTGAGGGACCGATCGATCGGCGGCGGCCCCGCGGGCAGGATGTCCCAAGACGCGTTGACATCCGCCAGCTTCGCGTGGTCGTACGGCGGCGGCGGGTCCGGCATCGGCGGCCGGCCCTGAACGGCCCGATCGAGCGCCGTCAACGCCGTGTTGTAACGCGTGTCGGCCTGCTGTCGTTCGCGTTCGAGTCTGGAGAGCAGCGCTTCGAGTGTCTCTCCGGCCACGTCAGCTCCGCGTGGACGCGACGGGCGTCACGAGCCCCGCGGTCGGGCTGCTGGCGGTCGCGTGCGGCTTCCGGGGAATCCGTCCCGCGAGATACGCCAGGCGTCCGGCGATCACGGCGTGCTTCATTGCCGAGGCCATCGCGACCGGATCGGCCGCCAGCGCAATCGCCGTGTTCATGAGCACGCCGTCGGCGCCGAGCTCCATGGCGATTGCGGCATCGGACGCCGTCCCGACGCCGGCGTCGACGATCACCGGCACCTTCGCCTGATCCCTGATCATCAGGATGTTGTTCGGATTCTGGATCCCGAGTCCCGAGCCGATCGGCGCGCCCAACGGCATGACGGCCGCGGCGCCGGCGTCCTCGAGCTTGCGGCAGACGATGGGATCGTCGTTCGTGTACGGCAGGACCACAAACCCCTCGCGGACGAGCACGCGCGTCGCCTCGAGCAGCTGTTCGTTGTCCGGATACAGGCTTCGCTCGTCGCCGATGACTTCGAGCTTGATCCAGTTCGAGAGTCCGGCCTCGCGCGCCAGCCGAGCGGTCCGGATCGCATCCTCCGCGGTATAGCAGCCGGCCGTGTTCGGCAGAATGAAAATGCGGTCGCGGTCGATCCAGGACAGCAGCGACGCCGCGCCTGTGGCCGACAGATCGACACGCCGGACGGCGACCGTCACCATCCCGGTACCCGACGCCTCGTGCGCCGCCTTCATGATTTCGTGCGACGGGTACTTGCCGGTCCCTACCACCAGCCTCGACGTGAACTCCCGGTTGGCGATCAACATGAGGAATGGGCTTCGCTACAGTTTTCCACAATTGGGGATGGAGGTGAAAACTCGAGAGTCGCTCCGTGACGAGGCGTTCATTCGAACGGGCGGGCCGCCTCCGTCGGGCGACGGCACGATCTCGGCGTCACATGATCTTGATCTCGCGATCCTGCGCCGACACGGATGCGCCGGCCACGCGGTCGCGCCGCCGCCAGTCGTCCAGCTCCTGCCTCACATACTCGAGCTTCAGCAGCATCTCGATCATGCCGTCGACGTCGAGACGCTCCGTGTTATGCGAGTGGTAGTCCTCTTCGTGCGAAAGCGTTTCCTCACCCTCGGCAAAGTACACGTTGTAATTGAGATCACGGTTGTCGGCGGGCACCCGGAAGTAACTGCCCATGTCCTGCGCCTTGACCTTTTCTTCGCGCGTGAGCAGCGTCTCGAAGAGCTTTTCACCGTGCCGGGTGCCGATGACGCGCACCGGGTTGGATGCGTCAAACAGCTTCTTGACCGCTTGCGCCAACGTGCCGATTGTGACCGCCGGCGCCTTCTGCACGAAGATGTCGCCGGGTGTCCCGTGTTGATAAGCGAACAGCACGAGATCCACCGCGTCTTCGATGGACATCATGAAGCGGGTCATGTTGGGGTCGGTGACCGTGAGCGGCTGTCCATCCTTGACCTGCTGGATGAAGAGGGGAATCACCGAGCCTCGCGAGGCCATCACGTTGCCATACCGCGTCCCGCAGAGAATCGTGCCGTTCGGTCTCGCGAGACGGGCCTTGGCGACCATCAGTTTCTCCATGATGGCCTTCGACATCCCCATCGCGTTGATCGGATACACCGACTTGTCCGTTGACAAGACGATGGCCCGCTCGACGCCGCGACTCATCGACGCATTCAGGACGTTTTCGGCGCCGAGTGCGTTGGTGCGGAGCGCTTCGAGCGGATAGAACTCGCACGATGGGACCTGCTTCAGCGCCGCCGCATGAAAGACATAATCCACACCTTCGACCGCCGCGGCGATGCTGTCATAGTCACGAACGTCGCCGATGTAGAACTTGAGCTTCGGGCTGTTGTACTGCAGCCGCATGTCTTCCTGTTTTTTTTCATCTCGGCTGAAGACCCGGATTTCAGAAATATCTGTCCGGAGGAACCGGTTGAGAACGGCATGACCGAACGTGCCGGTGCCGCCGGTGATGAGAAGGGT
>JBLNGH010000667.1:0-8680 GCA_050264575.1 Acidobacteriota bacterium
CGAGAGATGTTTGGGCGCGGCTGAAGAGCTCGCGCCCACGCGTCGGTACGACGGGTACGGCGTCGCTTCCGGGCGTGAACGCCGGGCCCGCTCAAAACTGAAAAAAGCTGACGAGCATCAGGTTCCTCGGACCCGCCGTACCCGTCGTACCGACTGATGCCCGCTCGAGAGATCAAGTCTGCGCTGCCCGAGTCTCCGCGTGAGGGGTTCGCGTCGTCCTACTGTCCCCGTCATGTCGGTCGCCTCGCATTCTTGGGCAAAGCCGCGCTGGCCAGACGCGTCCAGCTACGACCTGTAGCTTCGCACCCATTCCAGGCTGGGATGCTCACCGCCAATTGCCGCTGAAACGATGTCCTGATAGACGTTTGGCCCGCCCGGCGGTCAGCTGACCGTGAGCTGGACGGCTGCGCCGATGCAGCCCGGTCAGTACGAGTTCCGGTATCTTGTCGACGAATACAACGATGCGGCGCGCAGCGGCCCGATTAAGGTGATTGCCGGCGACCCCGGTACGGCGCGCTGAGAGTCCAGACCATTTCGGTGACCGTGCCGCGCGGGTCCGTGGTGAAGCGCACGATGCCGCCGACAAACGATCGACGAATGTGGTCGCGTCTATACAGGTCATCGACCATAGAAAACGCCGAGGCGCTGCCAATGAGGATCGACCAGTTCACATCTGGAGCCGGTGCGGCAAAGCGCACGCCGGAGGCGTATCGAGTGGCTGAACGGCGGACTAGGCGATCGGTCGTGAAAGCCGGGTGTTGCGCATCTCGAGCGGCTCGAGGGTCATCTTTTGTTCGACTTTACTCGCCGCGAGTCAGCGGATCGGTCGCGGTCGTCTGAGCGAGCACGCTTCTCAGCAACCGGCCGACGGTGAACGCGCCCGTCAGACCAAGGGTGAGTCCAATCGCAAGCTGCACGCACGATCGCCGGGCAATCAGCCACCAGATCTGCCGGGATGCTGCGCCGAGCGCCATGCGGACTCCGATCTCCCGCGTGCGGTGAGTCACAGAATATGCCGTGATGGCGTGCAGACCGACCGCGGCCAGCGCGACCACGGCAAACGTCGCGAACATGGCGGCGAAGATCCGGTAGAAGGACCGTGTTTGCGTGATGAACTGATCCATCGTCGCGACGCCAAAGAGCGGCAAGCCCGGATCGAGCGCGCGCACTTCCTCGCGGAGCAGCTTCGTGATCCCGGACTGCGGGCCGTCTGCGCGGACCAGCAGGGTCATGGAAGGTGCCGGTGCCAACCGGTAGGGCACATAGACGACCGGATCGGGATCGACCTCGCGAAGATTTCGCTGACGAACGGTCGGCGAGACGCCGACGACGGTGATCCACGCGGCCAGCGGACCGGTTGGCTGATCGGACACCAGACGGATCCGGTGCCCGATCGGATCGGTGGCGCCGAAGTACATCGACGGAAATCTAACCCGTCCCCAACTCCCGGATCCGCCCCTCGACGCGATCGATGATGTCGTCAGGCGTCGAGGTACCGGCCGTGAGTCCCACACACGCGGCCGTGAGAAACCATTCCGGACGAAGATCGGCTTCTGTCTGGACGTGATGGACCCGCGAACAATACCGGCCGCAGGTCTGGACCAGTTCTCGCGTGTTGTTGCTGTTGGCGCCGCCGACGACGATGACGACGTCCGAGCGTCGCGCCAGCTCGACTGCGGCCTCCTGGCGTTCCTTCGTCGGGCGGCAGACGGTGTCGAAAAACCTGACATCGGAGCCGGGGAATCGCTGTCGAATCAATCCGGCCAGGTGCCGGACCCTGTCGATCGGCTGCGTGGTCTGCGACGCAATGCCAAAGCGCGGGCGCGGCTCGAGCGCGAGGATATCCGACTCGTCGAGCACGACGTCGAATGCGTCGAGATCTTCCGTCAGGCCGCGCACTTCGACGTGATTGCGCTGGCCGATGATCACCGGATGATAGCCGTCGCGGATGAGGGCGTGAATCGCGCGATGCGCCACGCGCACGAGAGGACACGTGGCTTCGACGATCTCGAGGCCCGCCGAGCGGGCCCTGGCCAGCATCCGTTCGGACGCACCGTGCGCCGTGATCATGGCGACCGGTGTCGTCACGTCGGCCGGGTCAGACGCCGTGGCGATGCCCCTCGAGTGGAGATCGGCCAGCACGGCGGCGTTGTGCACGAGGTCGCCGAGGATCGTCAGCGGCGCCGATTCGGCGCGGCGCACGGCGAGGGCAATCGCGTCTCGAACGCCGAAACACATGCCGAGATGATCGGCGCGCAGGACCTGGATCGAGCCCGTCACCACTGAAACCACCACACCGGGAACATCGCCGCCAGCGCGGCGACGACCTGGAGCGCGACGACCGGCAGCGCCTTGCGGGGTTCGGCCGGCAGCCATCTGAGGGCGAAAAACGCGATGATCGGCACTTGACCCGCCATGAGCAATTGCCAGAGATGGGCGGCGGTTCCCTCATCAGCCTGGCGTGCGATTCCGAACATCGCGGCGTAGCCCAGGACCAGCGCGAGCGCCGTGAGCGACATGAAAACCGGAATAAGCGCGCTTGGACGTCTGAGCAGGGCGGTTTGCATCGGAATCCTCTGAAAAACGAGCGACAGGCGGAAAATACTTTGCATCGTAAAGTAAAGACCCGGCGGTGTCAAGCTTGCGTCTAATGCTCCCATGGGGACCCTCCTCCAGGACTTGCGGTTTGCCCTGCGCAACCTGCGCAGAACTCCGGCCTTCCCACTTGCCGCGATCGGAACGCTGGCGCTCGGAATCGGCGCGACGACGGCGCTGTTCAGCACCGTCAACGCCGTCCTGCTCCGGCCGCTGCCGTATCCCAACCCGCAGGACCTGTACGGACTGCGGACGACGCTGACCGATGGCCGGGTGACGACCGGGCTGCTCGCGGGGAGCGAAATCTATCGGCTGAACGATCCCAAGCTGTCAATCGTGCGCGCGGTGGGTGTGCAGCCTCAGGATCTGACGCTTCTGCGCAGCGACGGCACACCGCTCAAGACCCGGGTCTACGCGGTCAGCGAGGGGTTCTTCGAGTTGTTCGGGCGGCCGATGACGCTCGGCGGCTTCACACCCGAGCAGTTTGCGGCCAACGGGCCGCCGGTCGTGGTGATTTCCCGCTCGATCTGGCGGGACCTCTTCAATGCCGATCCGGCCATTGTCGGCAAGCCAATCCGGTTCGCGGAATTCAGCTCGACCATCGCCGGCGTCGCACCGCCCGATTTCGACACGCCCACGAACGCCAATTTCTGGGTCAACCGGCGGCTCGATCCTCAGGACGTCAATCACGGTAACGACGGCTATATGCGTCTCAAACCGGGCACGACAATCGAGCGTGCCCGGAGTGAGATGGCGGCCGTGATGGCCGGCCTGGCGACGGATTTTCCGCAGAGCGCGAAAGCGCGGGCTTACGTCGTGACGCCGCTCGTCGAGTCCATCGTCGGCGACCTGGGACCGATCCTGATCGTCGTGCTTTCGGCTACCGCGCTGTTGCTCGTACTTGCCTGCGTCAACGTGACCAATCTTCTGCTCGCGCGCGGAGCGGCGCGCGCGCGGGAGATGGCGGTTCGAGTGGCACTCGGCGCGGGCCGGCGCCGGATCGTGCGGCAGCTGCTGACTGAATCGGTCGTCCTGGCGACGGCAGGCGCGTTGCTCGGCCTGCTCGTCGCCTACCTCGGCGTGCGGCTGCTGCTCAGGATCGGCGCGGCGAAGCTGCCGCGCCTCGAAACCGTGCCCTTCGACACAAACGTCCTGCTTTTCGCGCTTGCCGCGCTCGTCGTGAGCGGTCTGCTCGTCGGCTTCGCGCCCGCGCTGCGGCTGGCGCGCACGGACGTCAAGACGCTGATGAACGAAAGCGGCCGGTCCGCCTCCGGCGGCCCGGGCACGACGCGCTGGCTCAACGTGATGACCGTCGCCGAGATCGCCCTCGCGATCACGCTGGTCGCCGGCGCGGGCTGGCTCATTCGCGGGTTCGAGAGCCTGCGGGCGATCGATCCCGGATTCGTCGCCGCCAAGCGAGTGCTGTTCGACTTCTCCATGCAGGGCCCGAAGTATCGTGACAACAAGGTCGCGGTCCAGACGATGAGCGATTTCCTCGGCCGGCTGCGAACGCTTCCCGGGGTCGCAGCGGCAGGGGGCACGTCGAACTTCCCGCTGCGTGCCACTCTGGAAGCGTCTCTCTTCGTCGTCCTGCGCGGCGAGACGATGGACCCGAAGAATCCGCTGCAATCGCGGCAACGCGTCGTGACGCCAGGTTTCTTCGAGGCGATGGGCAGCAAGATCGTCACCGGCCGGGACTTCAACGACACGGATATACCGGGCAACACAGTCGCCGCGATCGTCAACCGCACGTTCGTGCGCCGGAATCTTGCGGATCGGGATCCGATCGGCGTTCATTTCGCCGCCGGCTATCCAACGGTCGATCCGCGCAACGAAGCGACCATCATCGGCGTCGTGGACGACATTCGCCAGAAGGCGATCGATACCGCCGCGGAGCCCGCCTTTTACACCACGCACGCACAGTTCCCGTTCCGCCGGTTGGCCGTCGTCGTCTCGACGTCAGTCGGTGATCCGATGTCGCTGCAATCGGCGATTCGCGAAGAGGTGCGCAAGACCGATCCGCAAATAGCCGTGGAGTTCGAGACGGTGTCCGATCTCGTCGCGTCGACGCTCCGCCGGCAAGAGCTCGGCATGACGTTGATGCTGCTCTTCGGGGCGACGGCGGTCGTGCTGGCGGCGGTCGGTATTTACGGCGTCATCGCCTACGCCGCGTCTCAACGGAGCGCGGAAGTCGCGACGCGGCTGGCGCTCGGCGCGACGCCGATGAGCGTGTTCTGGCTGATGTTGCAGCAAGGTCGCACGCTCGCGATTGTCGGCACGGCAATCGGCCTGGTGCTCGCGTACTTGTCCGGACGCGTCATTGCGAACAACGTGTATCAGGCACGGGCTGCCGACCCCTTGGTCCTCGGCGGCGCCACGCTCATCGTCGTGGCGATTGCGCTGATCGCGACGACGATTCCAGCGTTCCGCGCGTCGCGGCTCGAGCCTTCCCGCGTTCTTCGGCCGGAATGATCCCCGCCTTCGGCGGCGATCTTCGAGCGTGAAACTTCGAACTCTGGACTCGGCCGTCAACATCGGCGTCCCGACACATATCAGTCGATGCTTCTGATGCGGGCAGGTGCTTGCGTTGTCATTAGAGCCAGGCACACATGAAGGACATGAAGACCATGAAGGCCATGAAGAAAGACTTTTCTGAGTAGTCTTTTTCCTGGATCCAAATTCCTTCATGTCCTTCATGCCCTTCATGATCATCACGTGTGCTTTTGGGCAAGCAGCCACGCGGCAAGACGGCTACCCGGAACCTCTGCCGGTCGTCGGCGGTGGCAGGCCGGGCGGGAGCCAGCCGCCGTTGAAGCACGTACCGCCACCAAGCGAGACGAACGGATCGGGTGTCGTGCAGGTGACGGGTCCCGGCGACGGCGCTGGTGCCGGACCTGGCGGGGGCGCCAGGCCTGGCGGCAACCAGCCGCCGTTGTAGCAGGTGCCGCCGCCAAGCGAGACAAATGGATCAGGCGCCGTGCAGGTGCCCGGCGTTGGTGGCGGTGGTGTCGGTTGTGGCGGTACTGGTGGTGGCGGCGGCGGTGGTGGCGGCGCCGCTACCGGACTCGGCACTGGCATGCCGGGCGGCAACCACCCGTCGTTGAAGCAGGTGCCACCGCCGACCGCGGCGAACGGGTCAGGCGACGTGCATTGTTGCCCAGGGCTCAAGAGATACGCGGCGGTGCGTGAGTTCGCGACGATCTGCCCGACATCATTTATGGCGTAGGCGGACGTCAACCCAAAGCCAGGAGCCAGATTGTTCAGGTCAGCCATCACGCCATGGCTATAGACGAAGGCCGAGACCGCGAAGCACACCTTGCCGTAATAGAAGTCGTCGTTAATACAATGATCGATCCGTCCCACGATCTGACCTGAATTGTTGATGCCGTAGGCGGCAGTGCCAAAGCAACCGTTGGCATGGAGATCGTGGATCGCGCCGCGATCCCAGAGAACTGCGTGATATTCAGTTTGGGCGCTGCCGTCGAAGAATCTGCACGATCCCGTCGAAATCTCCGACGCGCCTACAGCCTGGCCGAGGTCGTTGACGCCCCACGCCACGCTCCAGCCGCTGCCCAACGCGCCGAGGTCGCTCATCACACCGTTCTGCCAGAGGAAGGCGTGAAAAATGCCCTGGGCTGTCATCGCTTCGCCGACAACCTGACCCGCATTGTTGATGCCGAGTGCGCGGCTCTCCAGACCGCCGAGCGTTCCGAGATCAGTCGTCACGCCGTTCTGCCAGAGAAATGCACGTCCGATCCCCTGGACGGAGACGAATCCGGGCGGGTAGAAGCTTCCGACGACCTGGTCGACGTCGTTGATTCCGTGCGCGATGCTGAGCGAGCCCGGTGTGCCGAGGTCGCTCATCATGCCGTTCCGCCAGATGAAGGCGCGGCCGAGGGAGGTGCCGACCACATGCCCTGAGCTGTTTATGGACAACCCCCTTGCGTCCTGCGGTCCGAGGCTTGTCTTCACCCCCTGATCCCAGACGAAAGCGCCACCGCCGGTCGAGAAGACTAGGCCCGCCACCTGCCCCGCCGCGTTGAGCGCGCGCGCCTCCGAGAGCGGGCCGAGCGCAACGGTGAGGTACTGGGACTGGCTGGCGGCGCGATGTCCGCCGTCAGGGACCAATGCGAGCACCGCTATCAATGCCAGTAACCACCTGGCAGCCGCGCCCGGCCCAACAGGATGCGAATGGGTGCGCATGTCCGCCTCCTCGTTCTGGAAGTTACGTGACGGGTTCCGGAACCTGCGTTACAGGAACCCGTCGCACACCTCCAAAACGTCAGAGCCGCCCTTCGGCGGCGGCCCGAAGCGACGCTACTACCGGCGCACCAGCTTCGGCCTCGCCGTCGCCCGCGCGGAATCCGAGCGGCTGCGAGCGCTCGTCGAGATCGCCGAGACGCGAAGGATTCTCCCCGGAAAAACGAAATGATCCTTGGACGCGCGGCAATGCGCATCTACACACTGACGTTGCGCGCGTTTCCCGCCCGTCATCGCGCCGATTACGCGGCCGAGATGATCGACGCGTTCGACCAGGAAGTGCGCACGCAATGCCGCGATCGCGGAGCTTGGCGCGCCCGCCGCTTCGTGCTGGCCGCCTGGTTGAACGCCGTGGCGGTTACGCGGCCTTCGGCCGCGAACTTCAAACTTCGAACTTCAAACCTGGACCGAACCGAAATAGACTTCGAGCTTCGACTCTAGGTCTCCTGCGCGTCCTTGGAGGACCAATGCGATTCGGAGCGATTTCACTCATCGCCATCCTCGCGGCCGGGGGCCAGACGACCCAGCCGGATGCGTTCAAGCTCGGCCGCTTCGCTCAGGGTGGACGCACCTTTCTCGGCGTCGTCGTCGACGACAAGACGGTCGCGGAGATGCCGGCGTCCGCGGGAAACAGCCTGAAAGCGATCATCGACAAATATGCGTCGTTTCGGCCGACCTTGCGCGATCTGGCCGCGAAAGCGCGAGCCGGGACGGGCACCGGCATTCACGATCTCAAGTCGCTCGACACGCTCGCGCCGATTCCGGATCCGCTGTCGGTTCTGAACGCCGCCGTGAACTACGTGGAGCACGGCAACGAAATGGCCCGTGCCGGCGGCGGCGGGGCGCAACCGGCGGCAGCGCCGCCGGCGTCGATTCCCGGAATCTGGGACCGTAAGCCTGGCGACACCCGGCAGAATCCCTACCTGTTCCCCAAACTGCAAGCCGCCATCACGGGCGACGGCGATCCGATTCGTCTGCCGCCGGGACGCGATCGCGTCGACTGGGAGTGTGAGCTCGCCGTCGTCATCGGCCGATCCGCCGACCACGTCACGGCGGAGCAGGCGAGGGAGTACGTGTTCGGGTACACGCTGATGAATGACGTCTCCGATCGCGGCGGCCGCGCCGACGCCCGTCACGGATCGGACTGGCTGATCGGCAAAAGTCATCCGACGTTCGCGCCGCTCGGCCCGTTCGTGGTCCCGCAAGAGTTCGTCCCGGATCCACAGAAGATGCCGATCCGGTTCACGCTGAGCGGCAAGGTCATGCAGGAGTCGAACACCGATCGCATGACGCACAGCGTGTACGAGCTGATCGCGTACGCGTCGAACATCGTCACGCTCCAGCCTGGCGACATCATTTCCACCGGCAGCCCGGCGGGCGTCGGCACGGCGCGCGAGACGCCGATCTACATGAAGGCCGGCGACGTGTCCGTGTGCACGATCGGCAACATCGGCACGCTGACCAATCCGGTCGTCGCGGCGATGCGCAAGTAAGTTTGAAGTTCGAAGTTCGAAGTCTTACACTTGCGCCCGTCTAAAACCCGATGCACTCCAGCCATCGAGGGGGGATCAGCATGTCACCTCGCTACATTTCGATTTGTCTCGCTCTTCTCGTTGCCTCCAGCTACTCGCAAGCGCCGCAGGCCGCTCAGCAAGCACCTGCCACCAAGCCGGCGACAAGCCCGCCAGCCCAGAAGCCTGCAGCCGGACCGGTCTCTCCGCCGAAAACCGACGCGGCGATGATCGCCAGCGCGATGTCAGCCGCGCCGCAGGCCGTCTCGAAGGACGCCACCATCGTGGCCATGGACGACAAGATGCAAATGCGC
>JBLNGH010000668.1:0-31318 GCA_050264575.1 Acidobacteriota bacterium
CTCGATGACGTTGGCCACGTCCTCGCAGCAATCCGTGATCTGCTCCATCATGTCGTACAGCTCTTTCCACTTCATGATGACAATCGGATCGGCCTCCGTCTCGAACAGGTTCTGCACGGCCGCCTGGTAGGCACGATCGGCTTCGTTCTCGAGCCGGTTGATCTCGACGGCGTGCGGATGGACGGGCCGCTTGGCCGCGAGCGCTTCGAGCGCGGTGTGAATGCGATCGGCCGACGCGACCACCGTGCGGATGAGCTCATGACTGCCCGGCCGGACGGCCGGAATCTTGTACATCCGCACGAGCGCGGCGACATGATCGATGGCGTCCATGACATCGTCGAGCGCGCTCGCCAGCGCGTAGAGATCCTCGCGATCGAACGGCGTCACGAATGTGCGATGCAGCCGCTGGATGGTGTCGTGGGTCAACGCGTCGCTGCGGTGCTCGGCATCCTTGATGAGATCCGCTTTCGTCGCGTCGGGCGGGTCGCTCGCGAACATCTGTTCCAGCAGCCCCGCGGCGCCGCGGATCTCGTCCGCCATCTGGTTGAACAGATCGAAGAACCCCTCATCGCGTGGCAGAAAGCTGAGTCTCAAGCAGGCTCCGATCCCGGTGCAAACCGGCGAATTCCGTGTAAACACACTGTAACAGACCCCGTTACCGACATTTAACGGCCGTGTCACCACAGGGAAACGCCGGCCGCCTAAGCTCCCAGGGCGTTGGCAATGGCTACTCTGCCCAGGATCCTTGTCGTCGAGGACGAGACCGACATCGCGCAGCTCATCAAACACACCCTCGAGCGGAGCGGCGACGCGAGCGTGGAGGTCGTCGGCAGCGGAGACGCAGCGCTGAAGGCCGTCGGCGAAACGCCGCCCGACCTGATGATCCTCGACCTCAATCTCCCGGTCGTGGACGGAACGGAGGTCTGCCGCCTCATCCGCGCGCGCCCGGCGACCGCCGGCCTGCCGATCATCATGCTCACCGCCCGGACAGCGGAAAGCGACCGCGTATCAGGCCTGGATCTGGGCGCTGACGACTACGTCACGAAGCCGTTCAGCCTGCGGGAGCTGGTGGCCCGCGTGCGGGCCGTTCTGCGTCGAAAAACGGGCGCGAGGCATTCCGCCATGGCCCTCTATCGGGGCCGGCACCTCATCGCCGACTTCGACGCCGTCGCGGTCACCGTCGACGGGGAGCCAATCCGGCTCACACGCCGGGAATTCGAACTGCTCAGATGCCTGGTGGAGAACCGCAATCGCGTGCTGTCCCGGGATCGACTGCTCGAGCGCGTCTGGGGCTACGAGCAGTTCATCGAGACCCGGTCGGTGGACGTCCACGTCGGCCGCCTTCGGTCGAAGCTCGGGTCGGCCGGCCGGCAGATCGAAACCGTCGTCGGGCTCGGGTATCGCTTCGTCGAATAGGCCGGGGGACTTCGTCCCGCCGGCAGGACGCGTTCAGTCGAGCGGGTCGAGCGATTCCTGGCGGGACAGTTCGAACACCTGAATCGCGCGCTCCACCCGGTGCCAGTCGCTGTAATGCATGCGGCGCACGACGGTGTCGTCGCGTTCCTCACGAACATCCCAGCCGGTGCGGCCCTTGGTGAGCGTGAACCGGTTGATGTGGCCCTGAACGATGTACTCGCGCGTGAGCATTGGAGCGGTCCTCGAGGTGGGCGCAAACACTATCTCAGAGCGACGTTTCCGGGATGTAAACTCTCTGTAACAGGCTCGGCGACACGCAAGACTCCTCACCAAAGTTGCATGCGTCGTTCATGCTCAGATCGAGCGCGACGAGCAGAATAGCTCGCGTAGAATGGCCGCCGCGATGAATCGCGTGCTCACGATCGTGCTCGGCGGCGGCCGCGGGACCCGTCTGTTTCCGCTGACTCACCACCGGTCCAAGCCCGCGGTGCCGATCGGCGGCAAGTACCGGCTCATCGACATTCCGATCAGCAACTGCCTGCACGCCGGCCTGCAGCGGATCTACGTGCTCACGCAGTTCAACTCGGCGTCGCTCAACCGGCACGTCGCGCAGACGTACCGCATGGATCTGTTTTCCGGCGGATTCGTGGAAGTGCTCGCGGCCGAGCAAACCCCTGAAGGCGAGCAGTGGTTTCAGGGCACGGCCGATGCGGTCCGCCAGGCCGCACGCCACTTCCGCGAGGTCGACGCCGACTACTACCTGATTCTCGCCGGCGATCACATCTACCGGATGGACTTCGCGGAGCTCATCGACACCCACATCGAGCGCGACGCCGACATCACGATCGCCGCGCAGCCGATTTCGCGGGACGACGCGCCGCAGATGGGAATTTTCAGGTTCGACAGCGAAGGTCAGATCGTCGGCTTCGAAGAGAAACCCCGTCCCGAACGGCTGGCGGAGATGGGATCGAGCGCGCCGCCGAATTCCGCGGTCGCCCTGCTCAGTCCGGACAAGCCCTTCGTCGCCTCGATGGGGATTTATGTGTTCTCGCACGACGTGCTGCACGAAGTGCTCGCGCGCGATCGCGCGGTGGATTTCGGGCGCGAGATCATTCCGCATGCGCTCAGCGCCTACCGGGTCCAGCCGTATCTGTTTCGCGGCTTCTGGGCCGACGTCGGGACCGTGACGTCGTTCTACGACGTGAACCTGATGTTCGCGCGCCGCGGGACGCCGTTCAGCTTCTTCCACCCGACGCGGCCGATCTACACGCACCCGCGGTTCCTGCCGGCTGCGCGGATCCACGACTGCCGCATCAACGAAACCCTCGTCGCCGAGGGCGTCTATCTCGACAGCTGTGAAATCGACACCAGCATCGTCGGCCTGCGCACCACGATTCAGGGCGGCGCGCGGATCAGCCGGTCGATTCTCATCGGCGCGGATTTCTACGAAGACGACGGATCCGATTTGCCGCTCGGCATCGGGCGCGACGCGCTGCTCGATCGGGTGATCGTGGACAAGAACGCGCGGATTGGCGACGGCGCCCGGCTGATCAACGACCGCGGGATTCAGGACGCCGACGGCGACGGCTATTACATCCGCAACGGCATCATCATCGTGCCGAAGGGCGGCGTGGTGAAGCCCGGAACCGTGGTCTAGAGCCGTTCATCGATCTATCGGATTATCGATCTATCGATCTATTCGAAGAGCCTTCCGTCAGCCGTGGTCCCGGCCGGAGGGGACGGCGTGAGCCACCTGACGCGTCTTCAGACGCGGCGAGAAATGTTCTTCAATAGATCGATGAATCGATAGATCGATTCCCCGTGCGTCACTTCGCCAGCGCGCGGAGCATCTTCGGTGTGGCGAGCCAGATCACCTGGCCGTGATGAGCGGGCGGAAGCGCGGTGACCTGGATCTTGCACACGCCGCCTTTCTTCATGACGAACGGCTCGTGCGCGCCAACGAGCCACGCGGCCAATGCCCCCAGATCGGGCTCGTGTCCGACCAGGGCAATCGAACAGCGACCGGCATGTGCGGCGAGGGCCGCCGCGACCTTGACGGGCGGCTCTCCGGGGGAGAGCGCGTCGGTGACCTCGAGCGCCGGCTTGGATTTGACGCCGGCGAGCAGGAGCTCGGCGGTCTGGCGCGCGCGGACGAGCGGGCTCGTCAGCACGAGATCGAATTCGACGCCGACCGCGCGGAGGCCGGCGACGATCTCCCGCATGCGCGCGGCGCCTTTGTGGGTGAGCGGCCGCTTGGTGTCGTCGGGCCACTGACGGCCGCGCTCGGCGGCAATCGCGTGACGGACCAGGTAGATCGAGCACGGTTTGGCCGCCGGGCGGCGATTCGAACGGCTCTTCATCAACGGGCTCCTGCCGCCGGCGCGCGTGCGGGTCGCGGCTCACGGAGCGCGCCCATCTTCACCATCGGCCGCCGCGGCTCTCTGACCAGGCGAAGAGTCGCGTCTCCGCTCACCCGATCGGCCAGCCGCGTGAGCCGCGGCAGCTGCGCCAGGAACTTGGCGTGGAGCTCCCGGCAGCTGCGCTCGATCGCGGCATCGAGGATCTCGAGGTCGCGGACGCTCGTCCGATCCCGATTCCCTTCGGCGATGGTGCGGTGCGTCTGTTCCTGGACGATCTGGAAGTCGTGCAGTTCGCCCAGCAGCGACTGGAGCGCTTCGAGCTGCCGCAGGTCGTGCGTCACGGGCAGGCGCGCCGCCTCGTGGGCCAGCTCGAGGGTATAGCGCAGCTTCTTGGCGGCCAGCCGCGCCGCGTGGAGCGGCGCCGCCACGTAGAGCGTGCCCGCGGCGGTGAGCGCCCGTTGGAACTCGCGCGCGCGCTTGCGCAGCCGCGATGCCAGCGTGCTCGCCGGACCCGATCGCCGCGATCGCGACTCGAGCGCCGTGATGACCTGTTCGATTGCCGCGACGATCTCGTCGACGTCGGCGCGTTCGAGCGCATTGGTGAGCTGCCGGCGGCGCCGAGTCCGGGTCGCTTCGCATTGCGCGACGACGGCGGTCACGGCCGGCGGCGGCCAGCTGCGATCGGAGGCTTGCTGGTGCAACAGGAGCAGCGCGACGTCCATCTCGCGCACGCCGCCCAACGCGGTCGTCACGCGCCGCAGATCGCGCCGGGCCGATCGCGCGAGGCCGCCGGCGCCGATTTCGAGCATCGCGAGCGCTTCGCGCAGACGCCGCGTCGCGACACGCGCGCGGTGCACGCTGCGCGCGTCGCCGCGCCGCGCCCGCGGCAATTCCTTGGACAGCACGCGGAGTCTCCGCCGGAGCGCGCGCGCCAGGCCGGTGTTAACCGCCGTGGTAGCATGAGCCATCGGTCTGCTCTCGGAAGGCCCCGGACTTGACGTGGCCGCCGGCGGCGACCGCCTCGTTCCCGCGCGATTGTTGTCAGTCAAGGGGCTTCCGTCGGTTCGGATCACGCCAGCGTAACACATGCGAATCGCGGCCATCGACGTCGGCAGCAACTCGGTGCACATGATCGTCTGCCGGATCCGGCCGGATTTGTCGTTCGAAGTCATCGACCGCGAAAAAGACATGATTCGCGTCGGCGCCGGCAGTCTGGCGGAGGGGCGTCTGCCCCAGGCCAACATCGACGTCGCGATGCAGACGCTGCAGAAATACCGCCGGCTTGCGGAGTCGCACGGCGTGGACGAAATCATCGCGGCCGGAACGAGCGCGATCCGTGAGGCGGAGAACGGCGGCGACTTCATCACCGCGGCGCGGCGCGAAGTCGGCGTGCGCATCCGCGTCATCTCCGGCACGGAAGAGGCGCGTCTGATCCATCTGGCCGCCGCGTACGCCGTCGGCATCGGCCGTCGCGCCGCCGTCGTGATCGACATGGGCGGCGGCAGCACCGAAATCACGCTGGGCACGTCGGCGCGGGTCGAGCTCGGGCGCAGCTTCAAGCTCGGCGCGATTCGCCTGACCGAAAAGTTCGCGACGAGCGATCCGCTGAGCCCGACCGACGAGCGCCGGCTCGTCCGGCACATCCGGCGCGAAACGCGCGGGTATCTCGGGCTCATCGCCCGGCGCAAGGTGCAGCGCGTCATCGGCACATCCGGAACGATCCAGGCGCTCGGCGCGCTGGCGGCCGGCGTGCGCGGCGGCAGCGCCGACATCCGCCGCCTCACGGTCACCGCGCGCGACATCCGCCGGCTGCGGGATCGGCTCGTCCCGATGACGCTCGACGAACGACTCAAAGTGCCCGGCCTCGATCCGCGCCGCGCCGATCTGGCCGCCGTCGGCGCGATCCTGCTCGACACGCTGATCGACGGCGTTGGCGCCGAGGCGCTCACGCTCTGTGATTTCGCGCTGCGCGAAGGGCTCGTGCTCGACTACATCAAGCGCAACGCCGCGCACATCCGCACCGCCGAGCGGTACCCGGACGTGCGGCGCCGCAGCATCATCGAGCTCGCCGAACGCTGTCATTACTGGCCGGCGCATGCGCAGCAGGTGGCGCGCCTCGCCGGGCAGCTGTTCGACGCCACGCGCGATCGCCATGCCCTCGGGCCGCGCGAGCGGGGCTGGCTGGAGCTCGGCGCGCTCGTCCACGACATCGGATCGCTCATCAGCTACGAAAGCCATCACAAACACTCGTACTACCTCGTCAAGCACGGCGATTTGCGCGGCTTCGATCCGCACGAGATCGACATCATCGGCCTCATCGCGCGCTACCATCGGCAGGCGACGCCCAAGAAATCGCACGAGGGTTTCGCCGAGCTCTCCCGCGAACACCGCGCCGTCGTCCGGCTGCTCGGCGCGATCGTGCGGCTCGCCGAGGGGCTCGACCGGAGCCACGCGCAGGTGGTCACGGGGCTGACCGTTGCCGAGGATAATGACGGACTCGTGATTACGTTGAAGACCAAGGGCGACGCCGAGCTGGAGCTGTGGGCCGCCCGCCGCCATGCCGAACCGCTGGCCGAAGTGCTCGAGACGCCGATACGCTTCGAGGTCGCCACGCCGGACCAGGCTTCCATGAAGGACGCGACTACGCATGCTCAACACGCTGGCCACTCCCCACACGTATCCCGGGCGCCTGTTCGTCGTCGAGGGGATCGACGGCTCAGGGAAGACCACGCAGCTCGGCCTTCTGGCTAAGTGGCTCACGGCGAGCGGTCACCGGGTGTTCGTCACGGAGTGGAACTCGTCGGCGCTCGTCAAAGCGGCGACCAAGGCCGGCAAGAAGAAGAACGCGCTGACGCCGATGACCTTCAGCCTGCTGCACGCGACGGACTTCGCCGATCGACTGCTCTACAAGATCATTCCGCCGCTCAAGGCGGGCATGATCGTGCTGGCCGACCGCTACGCGTTCACGGCCTTCGCCCGCGACGCGGCGCGCGGCGTCGACCGGCAGTGGGTGCGCGACTTGTACAGTTTTGCCGTCCGGCCCGACCTCTGCGTCTACTTTCGCGTGACGATTGACGTGTCGCTCGATCGGCTGCTCGCGCGACGGGTCAAACTCAAGTTCTACGAGGCCGGCATGGACATGGGGTGGAGCACGAATCCCACCGAAAGCTTCCGGATCTTTCAGTCGAAGGTCCTCGAGGAATACGATCGGATTGTGCCCGAGCACAACCTGAGCGTCGTCAACGCCGCCAGTAGCATCACCGAGCAGCAGCGCGAGTTCCGCCTGCTGGTGTCCGAAAACCTGGAGCGACAGCCATCATGAGCACGCCTGAACAGTCCGATCGCGGAGCCCACGGCGGGGTCACGCCGGGACACTACTACGGGCATGGTCTGCCGTACCACAACATCGACAACTACCCGGGCAAGATCATCGCCATCGAGGGCACCGACGGCGTCGGCCGGTCCACGCAAATCCGGCTGCTCCGCGAATGGCTCGAAGTCCAGGGCTACGGCGTGATTGAGACCGGCTGGACGCGCTCGCAGCTCATGCAGCCCACGATCACGCTGGCCAAGTCGAGCAACACCCTCAACAAGCTGACGTTCGTGCTGCTCTACGCCTGCGACTTCGCCGACCGGATGGAAAAGGAAATCATTCCGGCCCTGAAAGCCGGATTCATCGTCCTCGCCGATCGGTACATTTTCAGCGCCATCGCCCGCGCGACGGTCCGGGATATCGACAGTCAGTGGATTCGGCGGCTGTACGGCTTCGCGATCGCGCCTCACCTGGTCTTCTACCTGAAGATCGAAGCGGACGCGCTGGCGCGGCGGGTGCTCGAGGCCGGGGGCATGGAGTATTGGGAGTCCGGAATGGACCTCAAGCTCGGCGACGATATTTACGACAACTTCCGGCACTACCAGCGTCAGCTCATCAAGGCGTACGCCGCCATGGGCGACGAGTTCGGCTTCCGCATCATCGAAGGACGCAAGTCGATCAGCGCCATTCAGCAGGAGCTTCGCCGGCAGATCGGCGAGTTTCTCGAAGGGTCCGACGGGCCCAAGCGTTTCTCCGAAGAACTGGACGCGCTCAGCGCCGAAGGATGAACGCGGATTTGGACACCAATCCGCGCTCCATGTCCGCCGTGTAGGGCGGACTGATCCCCAAGTCCGCCAGACGCGCGTTACCGGGATTTTACCCCGTTGAAACTGCCCTGAAATGGCCGGTCCGTAGGGTGGAAGCACCACGTCCGTGACGATGACCACCAACCTGCGCCCGGCGACCGGCGCCGAGAGCCCGCTGGCTCCGGCCATCTCGTCCCCGCCACTCAAGATCGGGGTCGATCGGCTGTCCTTCTTCTACGGCGCCAAGCAGGCGCTCACCAACATCTCGATCGACCTGGGCGCCAACGTCGTCACGGCGTTCATCGGGCCGTCGGGGTGCGGGAAGAGCACGTTTCTCCGGACCCTGAACCGGATGAACGACATCATCGCCGGCACACGAGTCGAGGGAACCGTACGGATCGACGGACAGGACGTCTACGCCGCGGGGACCGACGTGGTCGCGCTCCGCCGGAAAGTCGGGATGGTGTTCCAGAAGTCGAATCCGTTCCCGAAGACCATTTTCGAGAACGTGGCCTACGGACTGCGCATCAACGGCCTGGCGCGCGGACGGCGCGATCTCGAGCAGCGGGTCGAGGCCAGCCTGCACGCCGCGGCGATCTGGGACGAAGTCAAGGACCGGCTGCACGAGTCGGCGCTCGCGCTCTCGGGCGGCCAGCAGCAGCGGCTCTGCATTGCGCGCGCGCTCGCCATCCAGCCCGAGATTCTGCTCATGGACGAGCCGGCGTCGGCGCTCGATCCAATCGCCACCCAGCGAATCGAAGAGCTGATCTACACGCTGAAGAAGGACTATACGATCATCATCGTGACCCACAACATGCAGCAGGCCGCGCGCGTGTCCGACTACACCGCGTTTTTCTGGCTGGGCAAGCTGATCGAGGCGGGTCCGACCGAGAAGATTTTCACCAGCCCCGGCGAGAAGCTGACCGAGGACTACGTGACCGGGCGGTTTGGCTAACCATGGCGACGGAACGGCACTTCCGCCACTTCCAGGACGAGCTCGAACAGCTCAAAGGCCGGCTGCTCGAAATGGGCGGCCTGGCCGAAGACCGCGTCCGCATGGCGGTCCGCGGGCTGGTCGAGCGCGATCTGTCGCTCGTCGAAAAGGTGCTGGTGAGCGACGCCGCCATCAACCAGCTGCACATCGAGATCGACGACCGCTGCTTCAAGCTGCTCGCGTTGCATCAGCCGATGGCGGTGGACCTGCGCGCGATCGTCTCGGCGGTCAAGATCAACACGGACCTCGAGCGCGTGGGCGATCTGGCCGTCAACATCGCGGAAGCGGTCGGGCGCTACATGCAGCACCCGCCCGTCAAGGAGCTGATCGACATCCCGCGGATGGCGGTGACGGCGCAGGACATGCTGCGGGATGCCCTCGATGCCTACGTCCGGCGGGACATTCCCCTCGCCCAGGCCGTGCTCGACCGCGATGACGAGCTCGATACGCTCAAGACGATGGTCTTCCGCGAACTGCTGACGCACATGCTCCGCGATCAGTCGACGATCGAGCCGTCGCTCGATCTCATCCTCATCTCCCGCCACCTGGAGCGCATCGGCGATCACGCCACCAACGTGGCCGAAGACGTCATCTTCATGGTGTCGGCCAAGGACGTCAGACACCACTCCGAGGAAAACACCTAGAGCGGTTTCGATTTCGGTGTTGCGGCGGTGGCGGGGTCAGACCGGGGTCAGACCCCTGGGATTCGGGGTCAGACCCCGATCTGACCCCAGCACGGCGAGGACTTCCTCTGATGCGAAACCGCTGCGCCGTTTCGTCAGGCCACATGGAAACGAAAACGGCGCCAGGGGCATTCAGTAGAATGTCTCGATGCCCGATCCGCCGCTGTGCGTGAATTGTCGGCAGCGGCCGGCGGTGCCTGAATGGCGGCCCTTCTGCAGCGAGCGCTGCCGGACGATCGACCTCGGCCGGTGGCTGTCGGGCGGCTATCGTCTGCCTGGCGAGCCGGTCGGCGAGACCGGCGAGGAGACGCCGGGCAGCGAGCAGGACAAGGAGAAGCCATGAATAGATGCAGTTTATGCCCGACACTCTGACGATTACCGACAACCGGACCGGCAAGCAGTATCAGATTCCCATCGAGCAGGGCGCGATTCGCGCGATGGATCTCCGCCAGATCAAGACCGGCGGCGACGATGTGGGGCTGATGACGTACGACCCGGCGTTTCAGAACACGGCGGCGTGCCGAAGCCGCATCACCTACATCGACGGCGACAAGGGTGTGCTGCTCTACCGCGGGTATCCGATCGAGCAGCTGGCCGAGCAAAGCACGTATCTCGAAACCGCGTATCTGATTCTGTTCGGCGAATTGCCGGCGCCCGCCGCGCTCGACGCGTGGGTGCATGACATCACGATCCACACGATGCTGCACGAGAACATCAAGAAGTTCATGGAGGGGTTCCAGTACGACGCCCATCCCATGGGCATCTTTCTCTCGACCGGCGGCCTGCTCTCGACGATCTACCCTGGCGCGAAGAAAGTGCTTGATGAGGACACGCGCCGGCTGCAGATCCTCCGGTTGATCGCGAAGGTCCCGAGCATCGCGGCCTACGCGTACCGCCACAGCATCGGCCGCCCGTACATCTACCCGGACAACGACCTCAGCTTCACCGGCAACTTCCTGAACATGCTCTTCAAGATGGCCGAGCTCAAGTACCGGCCGCACCCCGTGCTCGAGCGCGCGCTCGACGTGCTGTTCATCCTGCACGCCGATCACGAGCAGAATTGCAGCACCAGCGTCATGCGGGGCGTCGGGAGCTCACAGGCGGATCCCTACGTCGCGCTCGCCGGCGCGGCCGCCGCGTTGTACGGCCCGCTCCACGGCGGCGCGAACGAAGCGGTCCTGCGGATGCTGAAGGAGATCGGCTCGGTCAAGCAGGTGCCGGACTTCATCAAGCGGGTCAAGGGCGGCGAAGGGCGGCTGATGGGGTTCGGCCACCGCGTGTACAAGTCGTACGACCCGCGCGCGCGGATCATCAAGCAGACGGCGGATCTCGTCTTCGCGGTCACCGGACGCAATCCGTACCTCGACATCGCGCTGGAGCTGGAACGCATCGCGCTCGAGGACGAGTACTTCGTGAGCCGCAAGCTCTATCCGAACGTCGATTTCTATTCGGGGCTCATCTACCAGGCCATGGGATTCCCGGTGGACATGTTCCCGGTGCTCTTCGCCATCCCGAGAACTGCCGGCTGGCTGGCGCAGTGGGACGAGATGCTGCGCGATTCGGACCAGAAGATCGCGCGGCCGCGCCAGATCTACATCGGCGCCGGGCGCCGCGACTACGTGCCGCGGGACAAACGATAAATCCACGAAGGACTTGAAGGAGGGGCAGGACATGAAGAAGAGCATCACGTCCCGGACGCGGCTGGCTCGTGCTTCGATGGCTGTCTTCATGACCTCCATCGGCTTCACGGCCTTCACGTTCTGCGCGCAGGCGCCCAAGTTCGACAGCAGCAAAGCGTGGGAGCATCTCCGCCAGATGGTCGCGATTGGCCCGCGCCCCGCCGGGTCGGCGGCGCTGCGGCAGACCCGCGCCTACATCACGCGGCAGCTTTCGAGCTACGGGCTGACGGTGCAGGAACAGCCGTTCGCCGCCGAGACGCCCATCGGCAAGGTCGAGATGGTCAACCTGATCGTGCGGCTGCCCGGCAAGCGCTCGGACCGGATTCTGTTCACGGGCCACTACGACACGAAGCTCTTTCGCGAGTTCCAGTTCGTCGGCGCGAGCGACGGCGCCTCGAGCGGCGCGTTTCTCATCGAGCTGGCGCGCGTGCTGAAGGACACTCCGCACGAGTTCACCTACGAGATCATCTGGCTCGACGGCGAGGAGGCGTTCTGCAAGAGCTGGACGGAGTGCGGCAAGCCCGACTCACCCGACAACACCTACGGCAGCCGCTATTACGTGCAGGCCGCGCAGAAAGCCAACGCGATCCAGTCGATGAAAGCGATGATTCTCGTGGACATGATCGGCGCGAAAGATCTCAAGATCGATCGCGAGACCGAATACTCCGCCTCCTGGCTCACCGACATCGTCTGGGCGCAGGCGGCCAAGCTCGGCTACGCGAGCGTGTTCCAGAATCTCGGCGGCGCCATCGAGGACGATCACGTGGCGTTCGCCAAGGCCGGCGTGCCGACGATCGATTTGATCGATCTGAACAACTATCCGCAATGGCACACGGCCCAGGACGACCTCAACCACGTCTCCGCGAAGAGCCTGCAGATCGTCGGCGATGTCGTCCTCGCGTCGCTGCCGGAGATCGAGAAGCGGCTGGCGAAGCAGTAGGCCAAGGGCCGAAGAGGCCAAAGGCCCCGGACCCAAGCCCATGGCCCAAGCAGGCGCTGGAAGGCGCGTCTGGACACGCCACTTTCCGGAGTTCGAAGTTCGACGTTTGAAGTTCGAAGTTCCGGTTGCTGGATCTTTCAGCAACCGGTAGAGTGCGCGGATGCGAACACGACCGGCCGTCCTCGCATGGCTGGCGGCGCTCTCGACGATCATCCCGGCCGCCGCCGCTGCGCAAGGCGGCGTCATCGTCTCCGGGACCCTTGGCTCGCCCGAGACCGATCTCTCCCCCGACCAACAGCAGCACCTGCTCGGCGAGTACTGGCCGATCGCGCGGGCGTACGTCACGGGCGATCCGGCGAAGGCCATCAAGGAGATGTCCGCCTGGACGCGGGATCGCATCGGGAAGGTGCAGTCGATCCAGTATCAGCCGGAAGGGACGCTGCCGGCGGGGATCAAGTCCAATGCCGAATGGCAGCCGCGGTTCCTGCGCGGCGCCGCGATGCTCCACACGGACATCGCGCTCAATGCGTTCCGCGCGCGCGATCTGCTGCAGTTCGAGTTTCATTCCGCCATCGCCGACGGATGGCTGGCGCTCGCCGACGACCGCAAGTCGTCACCCGGGTCCCTGCGCAGTCGATGGAACGTCGCGGTCACGAGACTGCTGCTGGCGAACGGGGAAACCGCGGTCGCGGAACGCTATCTCGATCGCATCAACGAGCGGATTCCCAACGACCCGGCGATCCTGCTCGTGTATGGCACCGTCAAGGAGACGCAGGCCGGGCGGCTGCGCGTCCAGTGGCCGAACGGGCGGGCCGACGACCCCGCGGCGCTCACGACGGCGCGCGACGCGGCGCTGAACGCCGCGGCTGCGCTGCTGCAGCGCGCGGCCGCCGCCGACGCCACGCTCGTCGAAGCGCGGTTGCGCCTGGCGCGAATCCACACGCTGAAGAACGAGGACGCGCGCGCCGAGCCGCTCTTGACCGCGATTCTCGCCGGCCAGCCGACGGCGCCGATCAAGTATCTCGCCTCGCTGATGCTGGGCGGCATTCGCGAGCGTCAGAAACAGTTCGACCCGGCGGCGCGGCTGTACGTCGACGCCGTGCTCGCGGTGCCGGACGGTCAGAGCGCGTTTCTCGCGCTCGCGCACATCATGCATGCGGCCAGCCACCGCGACGACACCGCGGCCGTGCTGGACAAGCTCTTCGCGCGCCGCCTGACGTCCATCACCGCCGATCCATGGTGGCTGTATCCGCTCGGCCTCGACGTCGGGCTCGAAGCGCGCTTTGGTGCCATCCGTGACGAAGTTCGCAAGTAGCGTCTGCCTCGCCGTTCTCGCGCTCGCCTCCGGGCCGGCTCCGGTCGACAACGGGACGCGCTCACCGCAGGCCGCCCAGGGTCAGGTGCAGGCGCCGCGCTTCACCGGAGGCACCGAAGCGGTGCTCGTCGACGTGCTCGTGACCCGCGCGAGCAAGACGGTGCCCGACCTCAAGAGCGCCGATTTCACGGTGCTCGATTCGGGCGTGGAGCAGAAGGTCGAGCTCATCACGATCGAGAGCCTGCCGGTCAGTCTGCTGCTCGCCCTCGACACCAGCGCAAGTGTCCGCGGTCCGGCGCTCGAGCATCTCAAGGCGGCGGCCAAGGCCGCTGTCGCCAGCCTCCGTCCCGGTGACGAAGCCGCGCTCGTGACGTTCGCGCACAACGTCGCGCTCGGCGCCGGCTGGACGAACGATCGCGCGAAGCTCAATCAGGCGATCGACGCGGTAGTGGCGCAGGGATCGACGGCGCTGGCCGATGCGGCGTTCACCACGCTCGGTCTGCGCGGCAAGGGCCGTACTCGCACGCTCGTCCTGTTTTTCACCGACGGGGATGACACCGCGAGCTGGCTGAACGCCGCCGACGTCGTCGACGCCGCCCGGCAGTCGGACGCGATCGTCTACGGCATCACGCTGCCGGCACCGGGCGCCGCCATCACGCCGTCGGACGATCTCGAAAAGCGCCTGCGGAGCGAACCGCGGCTCTATCGCGGTGCGCTGCTGCCAATCCTGGCCCGTGAGACCGGCGGCGAATCGCTCCGCGCCACCGACGCGCAGAATCTGAGCGCGGCCTTCGTCGATGCGGTCTCACGCTTCAACACCCGCTACGTGCTCAGCTATGCCCCGACCGGCGTTCCGGCCTCGGGCTGGCACCCGATCGAGGTTCGCGTGTCGGCGAGCGGCGTCGATGTGCGGACGAGACGGGGGTACGTGAGGTAAGAACTTCGAACTTCCAGCGTAATGCGGATTGACTCTCAAATCCGCGCAGCAGGCGGACTTGGAAATCAGTCCGCCCTACGTGTCTCCAGCAGCGGCCAGAACCTCGGCTTCCGTCAGCACCGTGGACGCGGATTTGGCCCTGGCGAAGATCCGATCGACGCGCTCGGCAGTCGCTTCGATGCCCCGCCGCTCCAGCCAGAAGACGACGTTCGAACGTCCTGACATCGGGCCGATTTCAATCGCCTGCTCGCGTCCGACGAGGCTGGCGGGCACGGCCGAGTAGACGGCGTCCGCCAGGGAGAGATCGCCCTTTTTGAACGCCTTGATCACGGCGGCCGCGTGGACGCCGGTGGCGGTTCTGAACGCGTCGCGGCCCAGCACCGGATAGTTGGGGGGAATCGGCACGCCGCATGCTTCCGAGACGAGGGCGCAATAGTCGCCGAGCCGCGTGAGATCCGCCTCGCGGCGTCCCATCAGGACGAGATTCGTCAGCAGGAGGTCGATCGGCGTGTTGCCGACGCGTTCGCCGATGCCGAGCGCGGCGCCATGAAGCCTCGTCGCGCCCGCCTCCATTGCCGCCAGACTGTTTTCAACGGCGAGATCGCGGTCGCGATGGCCATGCCAGTCGATGCCCACGTGCCCGCCCGCCTCGTCGATTACCGACTGAACGAACCGGACGACGGCGCGCGCACCGGCCGGCGTCGCGTGCCCGACGGTATCGGCGATGCAGACACGGGAGGCACCGGCGCGAATCGCCGTCGTGTACAGCCGGCGGAGCGATTCCGGGTCGGCCCGCGTCGTGTCTTCGGTGACGTACATCACCGGCAGCCCCTCTTTGACGCCGGCTGACACCGCCTCTTCCGTCAGCCGCTGCAGATGATCGAGCGTCCAGTCCTCCGTGTACTGCCGGATCGGGCTCGAGCCGATGAACGTGCAGCATTCGATGACGACCCCGGTGCGCTGCGCGATCTCGACGATCGGCGTGATGTCGGCGAGCACGGTGCGCGCGGCGCAGTTGGGCCGTACACGCAGCTTCGCGGCGCCGATCTCGCGCGCGAGCCGCTCGACATCCTTCGCGACGTGCGGACCGGCGCCCGGCAGGCCGATGTCGGCCGTGTCGATGCCGAGCGCGTCGATGAAGTGGAGGATCTGCAGCTTCTGATCGATCGACGGCGTGCGCACGCTCGGCGACTGCAGCCCGTCGCGCAGCGTCTCGTCGTCGAGCATCACGCGGGCGGTCGGAGCGGCCGGCGCCTCGACGGTGTTCCAGTCGTAAATCAGATGGTGCAAGAAGACCTCATCTCAGCTTGATGCTGAGCGTCGTCCATCCGGCGCCGACGATGAGGCCGGCCCAGATCGTGGACATGATCCAGCCGTCGCGCACCGACTGCGCCATGACCGCGTCCATGCGCGGTTCGGCGCCGCCGCGCAGCTCGTACTCGGCGCGCTTCTGCAGGTACTCGCGTGCCCCTCGCGAGACGTAGAGATCGAAGAAGGCGTTGAAGACGGCGACCCCGATGACGAGCCAGAGCACCGCCATCAGCCGCCGCGACACGTCAGGCTCCCGCGCCGAGATACCGGATGACCATCACCGTGATGTCGTCGCTTTGCGCGGCGCCGCGCGTGAAGACGCGGACGTCGGCGATGATGCGATCGACGATCGTCTGCGCAGTGGCTTCGACCGTCGACATCGCGATTTCCTGGAGACGGGCGTCGCCGAATTCCTCGCCCTCGGTGTTGAGGGCCTCGGAGACGCCGTCACTGAAGATGATGATGGTGTCGCCGGATTCGAGGCGCACGGTCTCCTGGCCGTAGGGCGCGAACTCGAGCAGCCCGACGACGGGGCCGCCCGCTTCGAGGTGCCGCAGGCCGCGCTTGCCGATCACCATCGGCGGATTGTGGCCGGCGTTGCAGTAGGTCAGCTGTCCGTCGGCGCCCACGACCCCGAACATCAGCGTGACGAACCGGGATTCCAGGCCGCGGCGGCACAGGGCCTTGTTCATGTTCGCGACCGCGGCGGCCGGCCCGTCGGCCAGCAGGGCGTGAGACGCGAACATCCCCTGCATGAGCGCGCTCATGAGCGCCGCCGGCGGACCCTTGCCCGCCACGTCCCCCAGCGTGAATCCGAACGACGCGCCCGGATCGTCGAGATAATCGAAGAAATCGCCGCCGATCGATCGGCAGGGAATGCTGGCCGCGGCCGCTTCGACGAAGCCGAGACTGGCGCGCGGCTTCGGCAGCAGCGCCTGCTGGATCTCGGCCGCGATGCGCATCTCCTGTTCCATGCGGCTCTTCTCGAGCTTCTCGCGGTACAGACGCGCGTTTTCGATCGCGACCGACGCCTCGGCCGCGAGCGTCTCGAGGCCCGCGCGCGTCGCGTCGGAGAGCAGCGTGCCCTTTTCGCGGCTGTCGAGGTAGAGCACGCCGATGCGTCGATCCTCGCCGCGGGCTTCGGCCGACTCCACGTAGTGGACGTAGTTCAGCGGCACGCACACGACGTGCCGGATGCCCAGCGCCACGGTCCCCATATGCACGTCCGCGAAGCCGCTGTCGAGCAGGTCGGCGACGACCTTCGTCTTGCCGACGCGATAGACCTCTTCAGGAATCTTGCGGCTCGTCGCGAACGTGCTGTCGGTGAGTGTCTGCTTGGCCTTCCCGCGCGCGAGCTTGAACTCGAGTCCGCCTTCGGTGCCCACGAGCATGATGAACGCGCGCTCGGCGCCGGAGATCTCGATCGCCGCGTCGAGCACGAGCGCCAGCACTTCCTGGAGCACGCGGCCGGATCCGAGCGCGCGAAACCCTTCGAGGAGCGCCGTGATCTGCCGCAGGTCGTCGCGCGCGCCCGTCGTCGACCGGTTCGAGAGGCTCTGCTCGTCGCCGGCCGCGAGGAACACGAGGTCCGCGCCGCCGCCGCGCCCGAGCCGCACGCGATCGCCCGACCGGAGCTCGCACTCCGTGACCGGCTCGCCGTTGACGAACGTGCCGTAGCGCGATTCGCGATCGCGGAGCAGGTACTTACCCGAGTCGGCCACGATCTCGGCGTGCTCGCGGGACACCTCGCTGCCGCCGAGACGAAGGTCGTTCGTCTCGCGACGCCCGATCGTGAAGGGCATCCGGTCGAGGACGACGATCCGCTCGCCGAGCACGTCTCGAACTTCGAGGCGGGGATCAGCCATGGCTACAAACAGATGAGTCTACACGATGGCGCCGGTCACCTTCGGCGCCGGAGCCATCGGACCGTCGCGACCGTCACTACCGCCAGGGCCGCCCATCCGGCCCAGCGCGCGACGGAGTCGCGAGGCGTCATCGGCAACAGCCAGACGCCGAGCGCGATGATCAGGATCAAGAGCAGCACCGCGATCCACGCCGGCCGCCTCCTCGCCACCGCCGGCCGGACGGGCGCCTGCGGGATGTCCGTGGGCGTCCCGCACCGGAAGCAGACGATCGCTTTGTCGGCGATTTCGGTGCCGCAGGCGCGGCACTTCACGGCCGCACCTGTGATAGACACTCACTGACACGTGAAGCACGCGCCATCAGACGTTTCATGATTCCGCTTCGCGACGTCATTCCCTCACGGACGACGCCCTGGGTCACGCTGGCGCTCATCGGCCTCAACGCGCTGATCTTTACGTACGGGCTCACGCTCGAGCCGGACGCGCGGACGCATCTCTTTTTCACGTACGGGTTCGTGCCCGGCGACGTCTCGTGGACATCACCCCTCACGTCGCTGTTCCTGCACACGGGTTGGCTGCACCTCGTCGGCAATCTGCTTGCCCTCTGGATTTTCGGCGACAACGTCGAAGACCGGATGGGCCACGGCAGATTCCTGGGCTTCTATCTTCTCTCAGGCGTGGTTGGCGCTCTCGCCGGCGCGTGGACGAGTTCCGCGCTGTCGGTGCCCATCGTCGGCGCGGGCGCGGCCGTCGCGGGCGTCGTCGGTGCGTACTTCGTGCTGTTCCCGCATTCGCGCGTCCTCGTGCTCCTGCCGCTCGTGGTGAAGATTGACGTCATCGAACTGCCCGCTCCCCTCATCGCGGCCTTCTGGGCCGTGCTGCAGATCGCGGGCGATGGCGGACGCCTCGTCGTTGCATCGGGCGATTCCGCGTTCATCCTCTGGTCGCACGTCGCGGGTGCCGCGACGGGCGTCCTGGCCGTCTGGATTTTCCGCCGGCCCGAGCGGCAGTCTGTCGAGTGGTGGACGGACAGAGGGCAAAGGGCAGAGGGCAAAGGCCAAAGGGAAGGGAAAAGGTTTACAGGTTAGAGGTGCGTCCGAGCTTCCTTTACCCTCCGTCCTCTTCCCTTCCCTCTGCCCTCTGCCCTTTGTCCTCTGCCCTTGACTGGTTTCAACCACCCGTCTTCCGCCTGACGTCTCTCGACACGAGCGACAGCTCGATGATCAACTTCTCGAACTCGCGATCGAAGTCGTCGGGCTTCATGGTGGGACGTTTGCGGCGCAGCGCGTCGACCTGCTCGGTGAGCGCCTTCTGACGCTCCAGCATCTGCTGGATCGCCGGATCCGAGGAAGCCGGCACGGCGACCGCATCGAGATACGTCAGACCGGCAATCGTGCCGTCCGCGCCCTTGCCCGCCGCGTCGCGGCCGACGCCATCGCCGGTGTCATCGAACACCGCGTGCTCGGTGACCATGTGGTTTTCCTGCTCGTAGTGCTGCGCGACGAGCCGCGACGCGTACGTGAACGCTTCGAGCAGCGAAATGCGGCCGTTCTTGTCGACGTCGGCATCCTCGGCGGTGAGCGCGCGGATGAATGCGTCGGGAAAGAACGTGTGGAATCGCTGCGCGTTGCTGTTGGTCGCCGTGATCACGACGCGGCCGGGGGCTGCGAGCCCCTTCAAATACGGAAAACTGGCGCTGGTGCTGTCGACGATCGCCATCCGCCCGGCAATCGGCTTGAGCAGCGCCGCCCACTCGGCGACGCCGAGATCAGGTCCGATCAGATTGAATTTCGCTTCGTCGCCCTGACCGCCGCCATGGCCAATCAGGAGCACGAAGAGAAAGTCGTCGGCCTTGAGCTGTTTCGCCAGCGCGCCGAACACGGCCTTCACGTTCTCGGCGGTCGACCGCTGCTCGCCCTCGCGCGGCTGTTCGGTCAAGACCGACACGTGCGACTTGTCGATCTTGAATCGATCGACGAGCAGCTTCGCCATGCTGTCGATCCATTGGCGATGGAGCGTCGCGTACTGCTCCTCGCCGGACGCACCCTGGATGAGCACGGCATACCGCTCGCCCTGTGCGTGCGCAGCGGCCGGGAGGACGGCAAGGAGCCCGGTCAGAAGGAAGACGTTGATGACCCGCGACAGCTCGTTCCTCACCTTTTCCCTTTGGCCTCTGCCCTTCCCTTTGCCCTCTGCCCTTTGCCCTCTGCCCTTGCCTAGTCTTTTCCAATTGCCGCGAGGAGCACGTCCTGCGCCCGCGCGAACGTCGGCGCTTCCTTGAGCGCGAGCAGGGCCGATCGGCGCGCCTCATCGCGGCGCCCGAGCTTCAACAGCGCCTCGGCGGCGTCGGTGTGCGCCTCGGCGAGATTCGGCGGGCCGCCCGCGATCGCCGCCTGGAACTCGACGAGGGCAGGCGCGGCCTCGCCCTTTTCCATCAGCCGCCGGCCGAGCTGCGTGTGCGCCGACACGTCGAAGGGATCGAGATCGGCGACGAGCCGCAGCGCGAAATCGCGATCCGCGATCGCATCCGGTCCGCTCGCGAACGTCGCGAGCCGGCGCGCCTGGTTGACGTTGGCGTGGTCGTAGGTGAGGAGCTGCCGCAGCTCGCGACGGACCCGGGCCGCGTCGCCTTCACGCTCGGCAATAAGGGACAACAGCGCGCGCGGGCTGCCGTCGCCGCTCGCCTCGGGCGCAAGCTGCGCGGCTTTTTCGAGCGGTGCCTTGGCGGCCGCCGGCTGGTTCGCCTTGAGCAACGCCGTTCCCAACGCGATCTGACTGTAGAAATTGCCCGGGGCCGACGCGGCGCGCGCCGTGAGCCCCGGCAGATCGTCGGACTCGACCTGGCGCGGCGGATCGCCCATCGCCGCGCGAAGCGCGCCGTACCGCTGATCGACGAACGTCTTGAACGACGCGTCGACCGCGTCGACGCTCTTGCCGAACGCTTTCGCGAACGCGTCGGCGTCGTTCGCGCCGTCGGCATACGCCAGCAAAAGCGTCCGGAGTCCCGCGTCGCCGTTCAGTTCGACCAGGTGTTCGACGACGAGCGACGCTTCGAAGTAGGCAAGAGCCAGAAGCTCCGGGCGCTTGAAGGCGTCGGGAAGGCCCTTGACACCGAAATTGCGTCCTTTCGCGAGCTGGCGGCCGTACTCGAGCGTGAGCTCGCGGCCCCACGCCGGCTGGCGGCGGTGCTCCTCGAACGTCGAGATCCCTTCGGTCAGCCACCGCAGCACGCGGTACTTCGAGAGCTGCAGCGTGAAGACGTGCGCCATCTCGTGCCAGAGCGTCGCCTGCCAGCTGAATTCGCCGGGCGGCCTCGCCTTGGGCGAGTCCATGGTCACGACGCGTCCGAAGCACGCGCCGAGCGCGCCGACGAGGCCGGGCAGGCCGAGGGTGCGCACGGCGAAGTCGTCGTGCACCGGAAACACTTCGATCAGGATCGGGCCCGCGGGTTTGAAACCGTAGCGCGCGACAAACGTCTTGTAGGCCTCTGCGCCGAGCCAGAGCGCGTACGGCCGGAGCACGGCCGCTTCGTCTTTCGAAAACTTGAACACGAGATCGCCGGCGTCGATCACCTCGAACTTCTCGAGCGAGTCCAGCATCTTGAGCAGATTGAACGTGATTTGATTGCTACGGTCGTAGCTCCAGGCCAGGTCGAGCGCCAGCCGCGCTTGTTTTTCGTCGCCTGTGCGAAGCAGGTACAGCCCGAGATCGACCTGCGCGTCGGGATCCTCCGAATCGATCTGCGTGGCCTTGCGCGCGAACGCCGCGGCCTCCTCGAACCGGTAGTGGCTCGCGGCGCGCTGTCCGGCGAGGCGATAGCTCAACGCCGTCAGTGGCGGCGCCACTCCGCTGGCGGTGATCGCGGGCTCCACGGCTGCAGCGCCGCCGCTCTCATACGCCAGCGCGACGCGCAACGCCGCCTCCTCCGGCGTCCCCGGCTGAACCTTCTTGAGTTGATCGAGCGCCGTCTGCGCGGCCTGAAGCTCGTCGGTCTCGAGCGCGCGTTCGGCACTGAGCACGAGCACGGCGGGATGATTTGGCGCGAGCTTTCGCGCGGCTTCGAATTCCGCGCGCGACAGCTCCGGCTCGTCGTCGGCGTACGCGCGGGCGAGACCGACGTGTGCCGGCACCCACGCCGGATCGGCGTCGAGCGCCCGGCGGTAGTTCGTGACCGCGTCGCCCGGCTGATGGAATTGCAGGAACAGGTCCGCGTATTCGGTTTGGATGTCCGCGCGGGCGACCTTCTCGATTTGCTGGTACGCGTCGTTGGCCAGCTGGAATTCGCGGACGCCGCGGGCGGCCCGCGCCAGCCGGAAGTAGTCGTCGGTGCTGTTCAGCACGCGGTTTTGCGACAGCGGCAGGAGCAGCTTGCGCGCCTGATCCCGGCGACCCCGCGACAACTCGAAGAGGCCAAGCTCGAGCGCGGCGTCGCCACCCGGACTCGCGGCGGCGAGCGGTTCGAGCCGCGCGCGCGCCTGATCGAATCGGCCTTCGAAGATATCGAGAAGTGCGGCGGCAACCTCGCGGGACACGGCGGGACCCGAGGCGCCCTGCACCAGCCGCCGCGCGTCCTCGACCGATCCGTGGGCGAGCGCCGTCGTCACCTGCTGGGCGAGCGTCTGCGCCTGCCCACGGCCCTGGGCGCCTGCCGTGATCGCGGCCAGCGTGAGCGCAACGGTAAGTGTGCTGAAACGGACGAACGATCGCGATGCGTGCATTTGAAATCTGACTGCTATTGACCGTCTGACGGACTTACCCGCGTTTCGGCCGGCGCGACGACGCCGAGCGCCCGCTCTTCAAATCGTACTCGCGCCCGGAGCGCGATGCCAAACAACGCGAGCAACACCGGACCGGTGACGCGCGCCCCGACCATCATAGCTGTGCCCACGAGCTCTCCCACCACCGCGATGTAATTCGGATGGCGGACGTAGCGATACGGTCCGGCCGCGACCAATGGCAGACCGGGGACGATGAGCACCCGGAACGACCACCGCTCGCCGAGCGCGCGAATGGCCGCGTACTTCAAGGCCTTGCTCGCCACGAACAGCAGCACACCGGACGCCA
Organism: Acidobacteriota bacterium; assembly: GCA_050264575.1. Lineage (GTDB taxonomy): Bacteria > Acidobacteriota > Vicinamibacteria > Vicinamibacterales > SCN-69-37 > DASQFI01. The sequence continues at coordinate 22,681 of JBLNGH010000668.1, forward strand.
ACCAGGACGGACCCGCTTCTGTTGCGGCGTAGGGTGCGCTTTCGGCCGCGCGATAGAGACCCTCGATCCCCATGATGACGAACGACGAGGGATAGAGCGCCGCGAGCGCCCACAGGACGTCGCCCGCCGGTTCGATGGCGCCGCGCGCGCGCAAAGCTCGCTCGTTTCGCCACGAGATTCGGGTTTCCGCAATCAGCAGACCGATGATGACCGCAAGCACGAACGCGACGGTGTTCACGCGGCGTCTCCGGCATACCAGACGGCGCGTTCGACCAGACGCGGCGCCAGCGTGGCGCCCAGGGCCGCCAGTTCAATTGCCACGGGCGAGTCGACCAGCCGGCGGACGAATCGATTGAATCGCACTTTCGCCCCGAGCGCTTCGTGTCGCGCGGCCGCCAGCCGCGCCACGGCGCCGGCAAAATCGCCGTGCTCGAGCGTGCGCAGCGCCTCGACGGCCGCCAGTTGGGCGCTTCGCATGGCCAGCGACAACCCATCCCCGGTCATCGGATCGACGAAGCCGGCCGCGTCACCAGCGAGGAGCAATCCCGGAACGCCGGGCGCGCGCGCGTCAACGGCCAGCGGACCGAGCACCCGCACGCTGCCTGCGAACTCGGCGCGATCGAATCGACGCGCGATGGCCGGGTCGCGGTCGATGGCCCGCCGGACAATCTCAATCGGCGAACGCCCTTGCGGGCGCGGACCCGTGACGACGCAGACGTTGCACGCGCCGCCGGCAAGTGGCGCGATGCCGAGGTAGTACCCCGCACGCACGTGCATTTCACCGAGATCGCCGACGCCCTCGATCCCGTTGGCGTACACGCCGAAAGCCCAGCGTCGCGGCCAGGCTGGATGAGCGGCGAGCGCAAGCGATCGAGCGATCGTCGAGTGGCGTCCGTCAGCCGCGATCGTCATCGTCGCCGGCATCCTGATCGGCGTTTCGCCAGCTCCGCGGCGATCGAGTGAGAGACCGCGGACGAGCGGCCGGCCCTGGGCCCCGTCGATCAGCGCCCGCCGCGCGATCAGTCCGGACTCGAATCTTGCGCCCGCAGCAATCGCCTGCTCGAGCAGCCACGCGTCCAGATCGAGTCTCGTGAGCGCGAGGCCGGCCTGCTGTCCCGGATAGCGCGCCTCGACGCGCTTCCGTCCGCCCGTCACGATCATGCCGGCCAGGGGCTTCGCCGTTTCGAGCGGACCGCCGCTGAGGCCGAGCGAGGCGAGCAGTCGAATCGCCCCCGGGTTGAGCGTGTCGCCGCAGAGTTTGTCGCGCGGAAACGTCTCGCGATCGACGACGACCACGCGGGCTCCGGCGCGCGCGAGGACGAGGGCGGCGATGGAGCCGGCAGGTCCCGCGCCCGCGATCAGGACGTCGAGCATGGATGCGCTGTTTAGAGCATCGCACGGCCCGGCGGCGAGATCGATACTCCTAAGCTGATCCGACTACTTCGCCGGGGGTCGACGAACGGCCGGTGGTTGTTTGGAGCACTCCGTTCTCGAGCTGCCAACACTGTCTGGGTCTTCTGCGCGTATGCCATCGCATGCGCGCCGGAACTACCGGCGCGCGACGATCGCCGGCTCGAGCAGGAGCAGGTTGTGCCGGGCCTTGCGGGTGTCGAGCGCGACGATGGCGCGACCGTTCGGCGTGAACGCGAGCCCTTCGGCTTTGCCGTCGATCTTCCGAATCCGCCAGCACGCGGTCAGTGCCGCCGTCCCGCCACCGGGCGTGAGGTCGTCGAGCCGCGCGATCGATCCCGACTTGTCGCTCAGGAGGTACAGCCGGCCGTCCGCCGCGACTTCGAGGTCGCTGAAGTCGGCGCAGGCTTTCGCGAGCGTCTTGTCGGGCCACCAGACTGCAAGCGCGACGTAACGGTGATGGCCGGCAGCGATGCGCCAGCTGGCACCGTCCTGCAGCGCCGAGCCGCGGACGAAGCCGCGCGAGCGCGCACCCCGCGGGCCGAACTCGATCAGCGCCGGCGGGCGCTTTTCCTTCGCGACGAGCAAGTGACCGCCGCGGAGGAAGACGGCCCCTTCTCCGCGCGAGCCATCGGGATCCGACCACGATCGCGCCAGCTCGCCCCGGCCAGGTACGTCGAGCTCGATCGAGGCCACGACGCGCGACGCCGCCACGTCGATCAGCTCTGCGCGCGGCGGCGTCTCCTGCAGGAGCAGCACGCGGCCGGCGCCGTCAGCGCAGACGGCTTCGATTTGCGGATCGTGCTTGGGCAGCCGAGTGCCTGCGAGGTGCGCGATGCTCGTCTTCCGCCAGTGGAGCCTTACTGAGTCTCTTCGAGGCAGCCGGGCCCACGCCGCGACAGCGACACGGTCGCCGATCGCAAAGAGCGAGCGTGCGCCACGTCGACCGCGCAGAAGACAGACGCCTGACACTTCGCGAAGCGGCACGTCGATGACGCGAAGCACGCGAAGCCGGCGCTTTTTCGCCATTGACAATGATGCGCGGCCCTGACGACCTGCGCCAAGGCTTCAGTGGTCCGTCGGAGCTTTAGCGAAAGCGGACGGGCGGCCTACATCCGCCCCAGCACCAGCGCGCTGTTCTTCGACCCGAATCCCAGGCAGTTGCAGAGCGCGGCCTCGATGCGGGCCTCGCGCGCGGCGTTGGGGATGAAATCGAGATCGCACTCCGGGTCCTGATCGGTCAGGTTGATCGTCGGCGGCAGAACACCGTGCGTCATCGCGAGCGCTGTGGACACGACGCCGGCTGCGCCGCTCGCACCCTGAGGGTGCCCGATCATCGACTTCGTGGAGGATCCCGGCAGCCGCTCGGCGTGCGACCCGAACACGCGACGCACGCATCGCGACTCCACCGCGTCGTTCAGCGTTGTCGACGTGCCGTGGTAGTTGACGTAGCCGATCTCGTCCGGCTCGCGGCCGGAACGGCGGAGCGCCAGGGTCATCGCGCGGACGATCTCCGTGCCGTCCGGATCCATCTGGACGCGGTGGTAGGCGTCGCATGTCGATGCGTACCCGTCGATCGTCGCGTAGATCTTCGCGCCGCGATCGCGCGCGCGCTCCTCGCGCTCGACCGTCATCAGCCAGGCGCCCTCGCCCAGGACGAAGCCGTCGCGGCCGCGATCGAACGGGCGGGACGCCTCCGTCGGGCGATCGTTGTAGCGGGTCGACGTCACGCGCATCCGGCAGAACCCGAAGATCATGCCCGGCGTCACGCACGCGTCGGCGCCGCCGGTGAGCAGCACGTCCGCGTCGCCCTGGCGAATGAGCGCGGCGGCGTAGCCGATCGCGTCCGTCGAGCTGGTGCACCCCGTCGAGAGCACGTGGCTGATGCCGCGCAGACCGAGCGCGATCGAGATCTCGCTCGACACGATGCCGACGATCGAGACGGGAATCGCGTACGGCGACACCCGATGGAACGCGCCGGAAAAGAAATCGCCGTACTGCCGCTCGGCGACGTCGATGCCGCCGGCGCCGCTGCCGACGATGACGCCGAGATCCGGATCGCCTTCGGGGATGCCGGCATCCTGCAGCGCTTCACGCGCGGCGAGGACCGCGATGCGCGAGACCTTCGCGTACCGGCGCGGATCGGCGCGGCCGTTGCCGTTCCCGCGTCCGTTGCCGTTCTTGGGCGACTCATCGTGCGGCTCGTCGGCTTCGACGCCCGCCGCACGCACCGCGTCGTCGGGCACCGACGCGCTGACCCGATTGGCCAGCCGCGACGCGTCGAACTCCGTGATGGCGCGAATCCCGCTCGCGCCGTGCGAGACGCGATCCCAGAACAACTCGCGCCCCACCCCGAACGGCGAGACGACGCCGATGCCGGTAATGACCACGCGCGGCCGGGCTGCCGACATGGGGATTCCTATAATACGAACCGATGACGAACCCGCCGATGCGTCCAGGACCGCCACTGATCGTTGCGGTCGCGGGCGCGCTCGTCTTCGTCGGATCGCTCGTCTACTTTCTCGCGCGCTACGCCTGGGGGATGGACGGCGCCCCGACCGGTCCCGCTGGGCCGGCGGTTCTCTTCAATGTAGTCCTTTTCACGATCTTCGCGCTGCATCATTCGATTCTGGCGCGGACGCCGGCCAAGGCCTGGGTGACGCGCGCCTGGCCGCCGGCGCTCGAACGATCGCTCTACACCTGGGTCGCGAGCCTGTTGTTCATCGCCGTGTGCCGATTCTGGCAGCCCGTTCCCGGCGGCTTGTGGGACGTGCAAGGTTCGGGCCGTACGGTGATGCGGATCGGCCAACTGGTTGCCGCGGTATTCGTCCTCGTGAGCGCACGACGGCTGGATGTTCTGGATCTGGCCGGTGTGCGCCAGGTGCTGAATCGAGGGCGCAATTCCGCCACGCACGGGCTCTACGTGCGCGGCCCGTACGCCCTCGTCCGCCATCCGATCTACCTGGGGTGGATCCTTTTCGTGTCGCTGGCGCCCACGATGAACGGCACGAGGCTCCTGTTCGCGCTCGTGAGCAGCGCCTACCTGTTTGTCGCTGTGCCGTTCGAAGAGCGGGATCTGATCAAGACGTTTGGCGCGGCTTACGAGCAATACTGCCAACGAGTCAGGTGGAAAATTGTGCCGTATTTGCACTGACGCGGTCGGTTCCGAGTTCCCGAGGTTCCGGGGTTCCGAAGTTCCGGGGTTCTCGCGCGTCCGCGAAGCAGATCGGGCACATCGGACCCTGGCTTTTAAGAACTTCGGAACTACGGAACTCCGGAACCTGCTAGGATTCAGACGAACGAGATGCTCAACGAGAGAGATTTCTTCACCGAGAAGACCGAGATGAAGCCCATGTCGCTCACGTGCCCGCAGTGCCGGCACAGGGCGGACTATCAAATCAAGTGGCTTCGCCGGACGAAGAAGGACCGGATTCCCGGCGGCGCCGATGAACGCGATCGTGCGCTGTATGCGAAGCTGAGGGACCATCTGTATCGCGTGGACGACTTCGTCAACTGCGCGCGCTGCCGCCGGCGATTCGAGATTCCGTCACATCAGTCGATGGTCTTCCTGTAGAAGCTGGGAACCGGGGGTTTCAGAACCCCGGAACTCCGGAACCCCGGAACCTCGGAACTCCGGAACCCCGGAACTCCGGAACCCCGGAACCTCCCTGACAGAGTTCTTGTCCAGTGACAGTAGTTTTTTTCATAAGCGGCCACGGCTTCGGCCACGCCTCCCGCGAAGTCGAGATCATCAACGCACTCATTGCCGCGGACCCATCGTTGCGTGTGCTGATTCGGACCGCCGTCAGTCCTTCCCTGCTGGCGAGGACGCTGCGTGTCCCGTATACGCTGCGTCCAGGCGCGTGCGACAGCGGGATCGTCCAGTCCTCGAGCGTTGCGCACGACGATGCCGCGACGATCGAGCAGGCGGCACAGTTCTATTCCACGTTCGACGCCAGGGTTGCCGGTGAGGCGCGCCAACTCGAGAACGATGACGTCAGGCTGATCGTCGGCGATATCCCGCCGCTCGCCTTCGAAGTTGCCACGCTGCTGGGGGTGCCGTCGGTCGCGATCGGGAATTTCACGTGGGACTGGATCTACGAGACCCAGCCGGGATTTGCGGCGATCGACGGCCTGCTGCCGCTGATCCGCACCGCGTACCGCAAGACGACGCGCGCGCTCGAACTCCCGTTCGCAGGCGGCTTCGAGGTGTTCCCTCGTGTCGAGAAGCTCCCGCTCGTCGCGCGCAGGCCGACGCGAGGGCGGGCTGAAACCCGCACGCACTTCCGCGTTCCACCGGATCGGCCCGCCGCCCTGTTGTCGTTCGGCGGCTACGGCCTTCCCTCACTCGACCTCTCCTCGCTCGACTGTCTCGATCGATGGACCGTGGTGACGACGGACCGGATCACGCCACTCTCGGGCCGCGATCGTCCGGCCAACGTCGTGTTTCTCGCGGAAGAAGCGTTTCTGACCGGTAGCTTTCGGTACGAAGACCTCGTCGCGTCGTGCGACGTGGTGGTGACGAAGCCTGGCTACGGCATCATCGCGGAATGCATCGCGTCGGCGACACCGATTCTGTATACGTCACGCGGAACGTTCCGAGAATACGACCTGCTCGTGCAAGAGATGCCGAAGTACCTGCGGTGCCGCTTCATCAGTCAGGAGGATCTGTTTGCGGGCCACTGGCGCGCCGCGCTCGACGCGCTCGTCGCTCAAGGTCCGCCGCGCGAGACGATGGTAGGCAATGGCGCGGAGGTTGCCGCGAGGAAGATCGTCGAGCTGTTGGCGTGAGGCGTTCAGGCTTTCGATCTTTCCGGCTTTCAGGCGCTTCGCGTCCAGGTCATGACGAATGCCGGCGGAAAGTTCTTCGTCACGAGCCGCGTCACGGGAGGTCCGCCCAGCCGAAGACTCATGTCGTGCCGGAAGCGCTTCGCGTTGGCGAGCCGGTACGCGTGCACGTACTGAAACGCCGTGAACGTGCCGCCCGGACGGAGCGTGTTCTCGATGCCGTCGAGAATCCGGCGGGTCATTTCCGGCGGCAGGCTCGCGAACGGCAACCCGGAAAGGATGTGATCGACGGGTGAGATGTTCCGCGCCTTGACGAGCGACTCGAGCTGTTCGGCCGACGCCTGCACACACTCGACGCGCGGAAACCGTAGATGAATCTCTTTGACGAACTCGGGCTCGATATCGACCGCAAGGAACCGGCCCGACGTGCCGACGCGATCGACGATTGCGCCGGTGAAGGCCCCGGTGCCGGGGCCGAGCTCGACGACGCGCGCCGGCGTGCGCTCCGGCAGATTCGCCACCATGACTTGCGCGAGCGCACGGCCGCTCGGCGTGACGGCTCCAATCGTCCGGGGGTTCTTGAGAAACCTCCGGAAGATCAGCACGTGGTCCCGCACACCATTGCCGTTCGCGCCTTCAGCCATGTCGTGCCTTTGTGGCCGGCCCCGCGATGCCCTGTCTCGTCGACGTTACCCGCGGTACGCGCTGCATGATCTGGGCCAGAAGACGCTCAGCGGTCTGGGGTGAGCCGTGCACGGTCGTAATTTGCAGCCCCTGAACCCTCTCCGCAAGCGCCTTCGCGATTTCCGTCGTGATGGCCAGGGCCTCGGCCGCTTCGTCGCCCGCGTGCCGGAGCCGATCCAGAAGCGCTTCACCCACGCGGACGCCCACCACTTCGCTTGCCAGGAACTCGGCATGCCTGACCCCTTCGAGCGCCGCGACGCCCGCGATCACCGGCAGACCGGTCGCGGCCAGCCGCGGGTGGATCTCGTCAAATGCCGCCAGGTCGAGGATCGGCGGCGTGACGATGAACTCGGCGCCCGCTTCGACCTTGTGCGCGAGCCGCCGCCATTCTGCCTCAGGGTTGGGCGCGAACGGATTGACAGCGACGCCGACATGAAACCGCGTCGGCGCGCCCAGCGGCTGACCGGCGATGTCCTGGCCGTTGTTCAGGCGAACCACCATGTTCGTGAGGCCGATGGCATCGACGTCGAATACGGATGTTGCATCGGCGTAGGTGGCCTGTGGCGCCGGATTGCCCGTTGTGAGTAACACGTTGCGCAGTCCCATGGCGTGCGCCCCCACGAGCTCGGACTGCATCCCCATCAGGTTTCGATCGCGACAGGAGTAGTGCAGCAAGGTCTCGACTCTGCCCTGCTCGAGCAGCACCGCCAGCGCCAATGCACTCGCACGCGCGCCGGACTTGGGATAGTCGGGGACGTTGACGACCGTGGCGCCCATGTCCTGGAAGCGCCGAGCTTGAGCCGCGGCGCCCGCGAGATCCAGTCCACGCGGTGCCGACACTTCGGCCACGATGACGAACCGCTGTTCGACGAGCGCACGGCCGAGCGCGGATTTGTCACGCCGTTCGACGGCGGACACCGGGCTCGTTCGTCCGTCCACGGCCGCTTCGGGCTGCGGCCGGACGCCCCGCGGCGCGGTCGTGCGGACCGCGGACGCAATCTGACGGATGTGTTCCGGCGTCGTGCCGCAGCAGCCCCCGACGAGCCTGACGCCGGCGGAAATGAACCGGCGTGCGTACGTCGCCATGTACTCCGGCGAGCAGAGGTACAGGTTTCGGCCGTCGACGTCGCGCGGCCGGCCGGCGTTCGGTTGCGCAGCCAGCCGTGCATGGGTCAGTCGCGCCATGGTCTCGACCGTTTCGAGCATCGCCGCCGGACCGACGGAGCAGTTCACGCCAATCACGTCGGCGCCCGCACGCTCGAGCTCGGGTGTGAACGTCTCCGGCGGCGTGCCGTCGAGGCTGTTGCCGTCCTCTTCGGTCGTCATCTGCGCGACGATCGGCAGCGACGAGACGCTGCGGATCGCGCGAATCGCCGCGAGCAGCTCGTTGAGGTCGCGGAATGTCTCGAGCATGAACAGCTCGACGCCGCCCTCAGCCAGGGCCTGGGCCTGCTCGGCGAACGCGGCCTCTGCCTCGTCGACGCCCGTCCGGCCCCAGGGCTCGATGCGAACGCCGAGCGGACCGATCGATCCGGCAACCCAGGCATCGTCGCGCGCCGCCTGCCGGGCGATCTGCGCGCCGCGGAGGTTGATCGGCCGCACCTGATCGACGAGCCCGAAATTGGCCAGCTTGAAGCGATTGGCGCCGAACGTGTTGGTCTCGACGACGTCAGCGGCGGCGCGGACGTACTCGCGATGGATGTCGGCGACGAGATCGGGCTGCGAGAGGTTCAGCTCGTCGAAGCAGCGGTTCAGG
>JBLNGH010000669.1:0-17228 GCA_050264575.1 Acidobacteriota bacterium
ACCTGGCCGGACAGGATCGTCTGAATCAACTTGTCGCGCGTGGCCTCGCTCGTGTCGGGCGCGAGCGAGTTCATGTCGATCTGCAGCGGCATGCGCGCGAGCTGCCCCGGTCGCTGGAAGCCGAACCCGTCCGGCGGCTGGTTCGGACGCGGCCGTGGAGCGAACGGCGGCTGCGCGGGTTGGCCAGGCTGTCCCGGTTGTCCAGGCGGGCCGGCCTGACCCGGCGCGCCGAAGCGGCCTGCGGCGAATTGGGGCGGACCGGCAAATCCGGGACGGCCTTCGCGGCCCATTGCCCGCATCTGCTGGCCGCCGTTCACGAGCTGCACCGCGAAGTTCATGCGATTGAGCAGCGCACCGGTGTTGACCCATGCGTCGGCGGTCATCGAGTAGCCGGTCGGCGGCTGGCAGCCGTAGAGCGGCATTCCCAGCTCGCGCATCTGCGCGACGAGCGGCTGCGCGTTCACGACGGTCGCCCCCGACGCGCGAATCGCCGAGACGACGAACTCGAGCGGCGTTTTCACCTTGGCGCGGTACGCCTCGGCGGCGAAGAACTCCGGCGACGTGATGATGAGCTTCGTCACTTCGCGCAGATCGCCCTTGGTGTCGAGGAACTTCTTCGCGGCGCGATCGACCAGCGCCTTCGGGGGCTCGTCGGCGACGAAGCGCTGCGCCAGCTTGAACGCGATGTGGTGCGCGGTGGACGGATGTTTGGCGAGGACGTCGAGCACGCGCTCGCCTTCCTCCTGCCCGCCGCCCTTCGGGAAGTGCACGCCGAGAATCGTCTTCTCGTCGGCGTCGTGCATCTGCGGCCGGAAGAGGAAGCCGCCGCCCCCGCGCGGCTGATCGATCGTCCAGCCGGTCAGCGCGCGTGCGACCTCGATGACGTCTTTCTGCGTGTACCCGCCGTCGACGCCAAGCGTGTGCAGTTCCATCAGCTCACGCGCGTAGTTCTCGTTCAAACCGCGGCCTTGCCGCTGCTGCGGCCGGCGCAGCTGCTCGAGCCGGATCATGATCTGCTGCCGCTGTTCGGGACGGATGCGCGGATCGTTCAGCCGCCGCTCCATCTCCGGGCTGATCGTCACGGTCTGGTTCGGAGACGCGCTCTGGAAATTGTCGAGATAGAACAGCATCGCGGGGCTGTGCGCGGTCGCGCCAAGCAGCTCGCGGAAGCTGCCCAGGACGTGCGGCCGGATGACGTTCTGTTCGTAGTCGGTCAGGTACTGCCGGACCTGCCCCTTGCCGATGAACACGTTGAAGTGGTTGAACCAGAAGTCGGTGAGCACTTCCTGCAGCTGCCGCTCGGACATCGCCGCGCGAAGCAGCTTCGCCTGCATCAGCTCCTGCGTGACGTTCTGCGCCGACATCTGAAGCAACCGGACTTCAGCCGGCAGCTGCTGACGCGGCGGCACCGCCGGCGCCGCAGGCGTTGACGGATCCGTCGTCTTCGGTGCGGGCGGCGGCGCCTGCTGCGCCTGCTGACGCTGGACCATCCGGCGCATCTCGTCGGCCATCGCGAACTGCTGTCCGATCACGCGCGCGTCCATCGACAGCGTTTCGAATTCCGTGAGCCGCGCATCCATCGCCGGATCGGCGATCCGCTCCGGATGCAGCTGCTGGTCGATGTACGCGGAGAGACCCATCTCCTGCACGCGCTCGACGTCCCCCGGACGCGGGCCGAACCCGATCCGGTTCAGTACATGCGTGATGGCCTTCGCGTCAGGCTTTGCAGGAACCGCATTGTCCCGCTGCGCCGAAACCGAGCCGATTGCCAGGACGAGCAGACCGGCCGCCAGGACGAACGCCGCGGGCCGGCGGAAGGGGCGATTGGCTGTAGGGGTCATACACCTCATTAGACCTGTCACCATGCAAAAGGGAAAAGCCCCGAAATTGCTTCTGATTTGACGGACCCACTGGGTATTAGGTACCCCGCTGGCAGCCCCCTTGCACTGACTCACAGCGGGCGGTCCTGACAGTCTTGATCGGGCCGCCTTCGCGGCGAAGCCGCTTCGACGGGCGTCGCCGAAGGCCGGAAATGTAAGGGGGGCATACACATGGCGAAGCGGCTGCACGGAATTGCAATCGCGCTGATGCTGGCCGGAGCCGGCTGTTCCCGCGCGACGGACCTCGAGAAGGTCCCGGTGGGATCGGAGGTTCAACTGACGCGCCAGGACGGGGGCGTGATGGAAGGCAAACTGTCGGCTCGCGACGCGCAAGCGGTCAAGATTAGCGCAGGCCGGACGACCCGCTCGGTGCCGCGGCAGGACATCGCCGATATTCAGGTGGTGGGTCCGAATGTGAGGCCCGCCACGCTGCCGCCGATGGCAAAGTTCCGCGAGTACACGATCCCGGCGGGGACCAGAGTGTCAGTGCGTCTCGGCGACGCCGTGAACTCCGCAACGAGCAGGGCCGGAGACGCCATCAGCGCGACGCTCGCCATTCCGGTGGCGGTTGATGGCGTGCAGGTGCTGCCCGCGGGCAGTCCGGTTCGCGGTGAGGTGGCCGCGGCCGAGGCCTCCGGCAAAGTCAAGGGCCGCGCCAGCCTCGCGCTGGACTTCCGCAGCGTATCTGCGTATGGCGAGAGCTATCCGCTCGGCGCCCACTATGCGATGCTGGCGCCGTCCACGAAGAAGAACGACGCGAAGACCATCGGTATCCCCGCCGCCGGCGGAGCCATCGTCGGGGGGATCATCGGCGGCGGGAAGGGCGCAGCCATCGGGGCGGCGGCTGGCGGCGGCGCGGGCACGGCAGTCGTGCTCATGACGCCCGGTAAGGAAATCGGTCTCGCGAGCGGCGCCGAGATCTCGGTGAAGACCGGCGCGCCGATCGACGTGAAGGTGCCGATTGGGCGACAGGCGAGGAAGTGAATTGGTAATTGATAATGGGTAATTGTGTAATGGGAAAAGAGCATGATGCTCTTGATCTTCCATTACCCATTACCCATTACCCATGCAGGTTACTTCTCGAAGTGCTTTCTCCACTCGCTGGCCTGCGGCAGCTTTGATCCGTTCAACTTTTCATACGCACTGAAATACCGCAGGAACCGTGCCCGGTCTTCCTCAGCGCTGCTGAGCGGCCGGCCGAGAATTCTCGCGTCGTAGAGCAAACGCATCGCGACCAACAGGCGGTCCGTATCGTCAGGGTGTTTGGACAGATAGCCGTCCAGCACTTTGATCGCCTCGTCGGGCTGGCCTGTCCTCGAGAGCGCCGTCGCCCATCGGACCTGCACGTCTCCGTTCTCCGGCCACAGCTTCACGCTCTCTTGCAGCAGCGTGAGGGCCTGCGCGAGCTGGTTCGACCGCAGCAGCGCGTCGGACAGAACGGTGTAGATCCACGGGGCGCTCGGATCGGTGACGAGCGTCGTCCGCCACACCATGGCCGCCTGCCGATCGTTCCCGCTCGCCGCGTAGCACGCGCCGAGATAGAACGCGGCCGGCAGGAATCCGGGGACCGTCTTCAGCGCCTGTGCGAACTCGGTCGCCGCGCGGTTCAGATCGCCGCGCCCGAACTCCGCGACGCCCGCCAGAAAACTCGCGATCGGGTGATCGCTCTGCGCCGCGTCCACGACCCGGAGTACTTCCGTGAACTGGCCCATGCGGGCAAAGCCGATCGCCGGAAGGAGTGACTCGGGCACCGGCGGCAAACCCACGATTGTCATGCGATCGATGAAGAAACCGAGGACCGGGCGTGTCAGCACCGCCCGGCGATCGAAGGTCTCGATGCTCGAGTCGAACGCAATGGGCGTGACGGGCGCCGGAGGTTCGGACACGCCGGCTGCCGGCACAGGAGCGCTCACGACGGCTGCCGGCGTCGACGCCTCGACGGCGGCCGTTCGGACGATCGTCAGCGGACGCGTGACGCGGCCGATGGGCTTTCCGTCGCTCGCGAGAATCGCGCGCGCGACGTACGCGCCTGGATTCAACGTACCGAGCGCCACGGACGCCTGCGCGACCCGTTTGCCGGCCGCGCCGCTGATCTTCATCGGCACGGTGGTGATGGCGCGCCCGTCTTCGGTCTCGGCGATCTCCAGCACCATCGACGCGCGGGCGAGCTGCGGCTCCGCCTGCGAGTAGAGTTCTGTGTAAGCGACAACGGCGCCGCCTTCGACGCGCGTGTCGATCACCGGGCTCATGGTCGCGCCCGGACGCGCGAGCATCAGCTCGCCGATCCGAATCTGGCCGACCGAGGTCAGCTTCGCCTCGAACGATCGCGAGACGCTCGCGCGATGCCCCTTGTCATCGACGACGGCAACCTTGATCGAATAGGGTCCAGGCTCGAGCACGACAGCCGTCATGTAGTGCTGCGGCTGTCCCTCCCGACCGGCGTCGGGCATGAGCGATCTTTCGACATCGGCGGCGGCCGTCGAGCCCGACCCGGTTCGAACCGTGTACGCGACCGCCAGGGGACCGGAGGGGTTGAACGATCGGTCGATCTCCGCGCCAATGATCAGTTTCACCCGCCCGGTCGCGTCGTCGCGATACGAGAAGGTCGTGACCTTGAGATCGAAATCCGCGGCCGGCAGCGCCGAGCGCATCGTATCGGTCAGGAGATCGTCGACCGGCTTGCTCGAGCCGGGGGCTTCGGCCGAGAACTGCCGTCGCGCCCGGACCGTGATGCCGGGCCGCGCGACGTTGACGGAAATGTCGTGGACCTTGCCGTCCCGGTCGCCGGGCTCTGGATCGAACGTCACCAGGTAGTAGCCGGACAACTCGAGCGCGAGCCGTTTGAAGACGGCGTCCGCATTGACGGCGACCGAGTAGACCGTCCCTCGTCCGAGGCCGATGAACTGCTCCATGCCGTCGGCAAGCAGCATCTGGTCGGCTTCGCGCGTCGGCGACGTCCGTCCGATCTGCACGTCATACACGGGCGCGCTCATTCGGATGCCATACAGACTCACGTGCGCCGCCGCGGTTTGCGGGCCGACCCATGCGAGCGTCGTGAAGTTGCGATCGACGACCAGGCCTTCGGAAATCAGGACCAGTGATTTCGGCTCCGACGTCCACGCGAGCCGGTCGATGATGCCGCGCAAGGCGACCAGCGTCGCGGCCGTCGTGTTGCGGGCGTTCGTGTACACGGTGCGGACTTCGCTGTCGAGCCTCTGACGGCATTGGGCGACCGTGATCACTTCGGTCTCGTTGACGCACTCACGTTCCAGAATGCTCGTCCATGCGTCGTCGTCACCGCGTTCGATGGCGGCAATCGCTTCGGCGATGCCGACCCGGCCGCTGTCGGCGGCTTCGACCGCCTGTCCGACCGCGCGCTCGATCATCGCTTTGACGACCCCGTGATTCGCCGTGAAATCGGTGACAGGGCCGGTGCCCGGGATGATCTCGACCGCGACGCGATCCGATCGGTTGAGCGCGTCGATGAATCGCGACGCCGCGCGGAAGACCTCTTTGCCTCCGCCTTTGCGGATGTTGGCCTGGTCGACAACGATCATGATCAGGCGGCCGGGGACGTGGCCTTCGTTCGAGCTGAATGACGCCGGCGGCGGATCGGCGGTGTCCAACCGTCGCAGCGACACGAACTCCGCCGAGCGAACCTGTCGAGGACGGCCGTCGACTTTGAGCGCGAACTCGTCGGGCCGCAGGTTGTCGACCGGTCGTCCGTCACGATCGATCACACTCACGTCGACGGCGACGACGTCGACTGCGGTGCGGAACGTCGGCTGGTTCTGGGTCGTCTGTTGGGTCTGGGGCGTCGGCTGGGTCTGGGTCGTTTGCGCCGGCGGGGGTCCCTGTTGCGCGAACGCCGGGCCGCCGGCGAGGAGCGTCAGCAGACACACCCGGCCGAACGGCAGATGCATGCTCGCAGTCTAAGACGAAGCCCGAAAGCTTGAAAGCCCGAAAGCCTGGAAGCTGAATGCCACGACACGAGCTGATTCGGCAACTTGCCCGGCGGATCGCGGCGATCGAGCATCCGCATCCGGTTCGCGTCGCCATTGACGGCGTCGATGCGGCGGGGAAGACGACGCTCGCCGATGAGCTGGTTGGGCCTCTGCAGGAGCACGGGCGGCCGGTGATTCGAGCGTCCATCGACGGGTTTCACCACCTGCGAGCCATCCGCTATGCGCGCGGCGAGTCTGGCGACGCGTATTTTCGCGACTCGTTCGATCGTTCCGCGCTGATCGACCTCTTGTTGCGGCCGCTCGGCGCTAACGGGGATCGGCGGTATCGACGCGCGATCTTCGACTATCGGACGGACTCGGCGGTCGATGGTCCGCTTGAGGAGGCGCCACCCGATGCGGTGCTGCTCTTCGACGGCGTGTTTCTTCTCGTCGAGGATCTCCGGCCGTATTGGGACTTCTCGATCTTCGTGCGCGCGTCATTCGAGACGACGGTCGCGCGTGCAGAAGTTCGCGATCAGCAGCTGTTTGGAGACGCCTCGCAGGTCCGCCAGCGGTACGAACAGCGTTACGTTCCAGGTCAGAGGCTGTACCTTTCGGATGCGCAACCCGAAGGACATGCAACTGTGATTGTGGACAACGACGATCCGGACGAGGCGATACCTGCAACTTAGAACTAGGTTCTGAGTTGCAACGTTCAGACTCCTACGACCGCTTCCAGAATCAGGTATCCCTGCTGATCGGTTGCGGGAATCGAACCGAAAATCGTGCCGTCCTCCCGCGTGAGATAGCGCTCGACGGCTTCGGCGCTGTTCATGCCCATCGTGGATCGAAGTTCAAGCCCGAGACCGCGGAGGAATTCAGCCTCCCCCTTGTCGGGGAGACCGGACAACCATGGTTCGCCGGCAGTCAGCCGGCGGAACCGAGCCAGCCCCTGCCTCGCTTTCTCATCGAGCTTCTCCGGGTCGACGCTTTGGAGCGTCCGGATGAGGCTGTCATACGTGTAGTCGAAGACGATGGTGCTGCCGGGCCCGGCGTGGCCCGCGTACCAGCGAAGCACGTCGCGCACGGCGTCGCCGGGCAGATACATCGTCACGCCTTCCCAGATCGCAAAGGTCTTCCGATCCGGCTGATACCCGGCGCGCGCGAGCGCGTCGCCGAGGTTGTCGTGCCGGAAGTCGACGGGCAGGTAGGTCACGTGGCGCGGCAGCTCGCCAACCGCGTTCATGACGCGGCCTATCTTCGCCTGCTGCGTGTCTGGCTGATCGACTTCGAAGACCCGCACGCCGCGCAGGCGATCCGCGAACCGGTACGCCCGGCTGTCGAATCCGGCGCCAAGGATCAGCACCTGCATGGCGCCGTCGTCAACTGCTGCCGAAAGTCGTTCGTCGATGAAGCGGGTGCGCGCGATCAGAATTCGAGCGCCGCCCAGCATTTCCGGTTGTTGCGCCACCTTCGCGTACGGTTCGCCCAGCGCCGCGACGAGTGGATGATCGCCAAGCAGCGCCAGTTCCTCCGGGCCGAGAAGTTTTTCCGCCATCCAGTCCGGATTTCGCACGGGTGGAGCGGGCTCGCGAGCGCCGATCGCACGCGCGGCGGCGGCCCAGACAGAAGTTCGCGATGGCATTGCCTCCGCGCCTTTACGCCTTTGCGCCCTTCAGCCTCTTGATGTCCTTCGCCACCGTCTGCGCCGCGAGGAGGCCAGAAAGCCCCGTCAGCCCGCCGCCCGGATGCGTGCCGGCGCTGGCGAGATAGAGGCCGTCGATCGGCGTGCGGTACTGAGCCCAACCGAGGAGGGGTCGTGCGATCCACGATTGATCGAGCGCCGGTTCGCCGTGGAAGATGTGCCCGCCGGAGAGTCCCCACGACGTCTCGAGATCTTCGGGCGTGAGCACCTGACAGGCCGACACAATTTCCTGCAGGCCGCGAACATGCGGTTCGAGCACGCGTAGAGCCGCCTGGTAGAGGCGCTCACGGTTCTCGCTCCATGACCCGTCGCGCAGATGGCGTGGCGCGAAATGCAGGTAGATGGACATCACGTGCCGTCCCTCCGGCGCCAGCGTGGTGTCCGTAATGCTGGGGATCGAAAGCTCCAGCCATGGCTCGTCCGAGATGCGGCCGTACTTTGTCGCGTCGAATGCCCGCTCGAGATAATCGATGCCTGGCGCGATGACGAACCGCCCGCGCGACGGGACGGCGTCGCCTTCGAACGCGGCAAAGACAGGCGCCTTGTCGAGGCCGAGATTGATCTTCGCGGTGACGCCGCGGGCGCGGTAGTTCCGAATCCGGTCGACGAAGCTCGGCGGCAGATCTGCCGGATCGGCGAGCGTCAGAAAGGTCCGCCGCGGATCGATCGCGGCGACGACGGCATGGGCGGCGATTTCGTCGCCGTTGTCGAGGGCGACACCTTTGACGCGACCTTCGCGGGTCGTGATTCGCGCGACGCGCGCGTTCGCGCGGACGGTCGCGCCGGCCTTGGCGGCAATCTTCGCGAGCGCGTCGGCGACGGCGCCCGGTCCGCCGCGCGCGGTCACGCCGCTCCCGACCGGCAGCGGATCCTCCGCGAGCCGCTGGAGGAACGTGGCGGTCGTGCCCGCCGACCACGGTCCGGCCGGATTGCCGAACACCGCGCGCGATGCCAGCGCCGCCTGAAGAAGGTCGGTTTGGAACCACTCGGCGGTGAAGTCCGCCACCGCCATCGGCACCCATCGCGCCACCCGCGCCAGATCACGGCGGCCGAGCTGACGCGCCTGGCGGCCGACCATCAACAGACGCAGAAACGCTCGCGTGTCGATCTCGTCGAGCGACGGCGGCGGGTGATGATTCAGGCTGGCCACGAGGCTCGCGATGCGATGCGTCGTGCGCAGGAACTCGCTCCAGCGAATCGCGTCGGTCGACGACAACCCGTTGATCGACCCGGCCGTGAGCACCGGATCGCGGTGGAAGACGATCGCGCGCCCGTCGCGTCCGAGCGCGGTGAGCGCCGGATCCGGGGTAATGAACTGTGCGGCGCGATCGAGCCGGACCGCGCGCGCGACCTCTCGATCGATCGGCCCGAACGCGTGGCTCAGCGTGGGCGCGCGGAAGCCCGGCGCGAACTCGCCCGTCGTCGCGGCGCCGCCGGGCGTGGCGCGTTGTTCCAGCACCGTGACCGACAGCCGTTGCCGCGCCAGCCACGTGCCGGCCACGAGGCCGTTCAGCCCTCCGCCGATGACGACGACGTCAGGCACGAATGTCTGCCATGACTTTGAGAGCGGCGTTTCGTCCGGGCGCGCCCATGATGCCGCCGCCGGGATGGGTGGCCGAGCCGCACAGGTACAACCGCTTGATCGGCGTGCGATAGTCCGCCCAGCCGGCCGCCGGCCGGAGGAAGAACAGCTGTTCGAGCGTCAGTTCGCCTTGAAAGATGTTGCCTTCGGACAGACCGAACTCGCGTTCGAGATCGAGCGGCGTGAGCACCTGCCGATCGATGATGCAGTTCCGGATGTTCGGCGCGAACTGCGCGATCGCGTCGATGACGGCGTCGCCGAACGCGTCCCGCTCGACATCCCACGGATGCGGCGTTTCAGCGGCAGCCGGCGTGTCGCCATTTCCAGACGCGCCGTTCCCGCCGGACGTCACTGCGGATCCCGACGGAGGCGCATCAGCCGGCCGCAGGTGGTACGGCGCGTACTGGACGAAACAGGACATCACGTGCTTGCCCGGCGGCGCGACGGAGGGATCCGTCAGGCTCGGAATCACGATGTCGACGTACGGACGGCTCGAGTACCGGCCGTACTTCGCATCGTCGTAGGCGCGTTCCATGTAGTCGATGCTCGGAGAGATCGAGATGGCGCCGCGCAGGTGCGGGCCGCGGCCGGGCAGAGCCGTGAAGTCCGGCAGCGCGTCCAGCGCGAGATTCACCTTTCCCGAGGATCCGCGGAACTTATAGCGCTGGATGTCCTCGAGGAATTCGGCGGGCAGCCGATCGGCGCCGACCATCTTGATGAACGTCTGTCGCGGATCCACGCTCGAGAGGATCGCGCGGGCGAGGTAATAGTCTCCGTTTTCGAGCACCACGCCGGTCGCCTCGCCGTTCGTCACCAGGATGTTCTTCACGGGCGCGGTGACTTTGATTTCGGCGCCGGCGGCGTGCGCCGCGGATGCGATCGCCTCGGACACGCGGCCCGTGCCGCCCTTCGACAGGCCCCAGGATCTGAACGCGCCGTCGATCTCGCCCATGTAGTGATGCAGCAGCACGTACGCCGTGCCGGGCGAGCGGATGCCGAGAAACGTCCCGATGATGCCCGACGCGGCCATCGTCGCCTTGAGCACGTCCGTCTCGAACCACTGATCGAGGAAGTCGACGGCGCTCATGGTGAGCAGCTGGAGCTGGTTCGCGCGATCGTGCTCCGGGAGCGCGCGGAAGCGGCGGCCGAGGTCGCCGAGCGACCGCAGCTCGCGCAGCGTCATCGAGAACGGATCGGGCGGAGTCATCGCCAGAATGTCCTTGGCGAACCGTCCCATGTCCACCATCGCGCGGCCGTATTCGTCGTAGATCTCGGCGTCCAGCTTCGAGTGCCGGGAAATCTCGCGGAACGTCCGCGCGTGGTCGTTCACGCGCCACAGGTAGTTGCCGTCGGGCATCGGCGTGAACGTGCCGTCGAGCGGCAGGATTTCGAGGCCGTGGCGCGCCAGCTCGAGCTCGCGGATGATCTCCGGCCGGAGCAGCGAAACGACGTAGGAGCAGACGGAGAACTTGAACCCGGGGAAGATCTCTTCGGTGACGGCGGCACCGCCCAGCACGTGCCGGCGTTCGAGCACCAGCACGCGCCGTCCCGCGCGCGCCAGATACGCCGCGGCCGTCAGCCCGTTGTGGCCGGCGCCGATGATGATGGCGTCGTACTTCTGTTGTTCCTGCATCGTGTCAGGCTATGGAAAACTGTCGGCACAGAACTTACGATAGTGCCACGCATGCCGGTCGGGACGCCATTTCATAATCGTACCTTCCCGCTTTGTGAGAGCCTCAGCTATCGTGACTGGGCCGGCTATTTTGCGCCGAGCTCGTACGAGCCGCTCCACGAGCACGAATACAACGCGATTCGGAATGCGACGGCGCTGATCGACGTCTCGCCGCTGTTCAAGTACCTCGTCACGGGTCGCGACGCCGCGCGGCTCGTCGATCGAATCATCACGCGCGACGCCGTCAAGCTGCAGCCGGGCCAGGTCGTCTACACGCCCTGGTGCGACGAGAAGGGACACGTCATCGACGACGGCACGGTCACGCGCCTCGAGGAAGACCGCTTTCGCTGGACTGCGGCCGACCCGAGCCTGCGGTGGATCAGCCGGCAGTCCGCGGGGCTCGACGTCAAGGTCGAAGACATTTCCGAGCGAACTGCCGCGTTGGCGCTGCAAGGCCCGACGTCGGCGGCGGTGCTCCGCACGGTCGCCGAGGCGGACCTCGAGGGCCTGAAGTATTTCCGGGCGACGAGCGGCAAGATCGCCGGCCGGCCCGTCGACATTTCGCGGACGGGATACACGGGAGATCTGGGCTACGAAGTCTGGATTCATCGCGACGACGCGGGCGCGGTCTGGGATGCGATCGTTCGCGCGGGTCCGGCGTTCGGACTGCGGCCGACCGGTCTCCTCGCGCTCGACGTCGCGCGAATCGAGGCAGGACTCCTCCTCATCGACGTGGACTTCTTCAGCGTGAGAAAGGCGCTGACGGGCTCGCAGATCTATTCGCCGTTCGAGATGGGCATGGATCGGCTGGTCGATTTGAGCAAGGCGTCCTTCATCGGCCGGCGGGCGCTCGCTGCAGAGCAGGCGCGAGGACCGAAACGGCGCATCGTCGGAGTCGCCGTCGATTGGCCGGATGTGGAGCGCCTGTATGACGCCGTCGGCCTGCCGCCGCTCGCGCAGGCGACGGCGTCGCGCGTCGCCGTGCCGGTCTTTGCCGGCGCGAAGCAGATCGGCCGCATGACCTCGTCGACCTGGTCGCCGGTGCTGAAGCAGATGATTGGGCTGGCCACCATCGACGCGGCCTTCAGCGGTCCGGGGACGCGCATCGAAGTGGAGCATACCGTCGATGCGGTGCGGCATCGGGTGCGGGCGACGACGGTGACGACGCCGTTCTTCAATCCGCGCAGGAAGACGCTGACGCCGCCGGCGTAGGGAAGCTGGAAAGCCGGAAAGCCAGAAAGCCGGAAATCCTGCCGATCAGAAGGCGCGTTGACTGCCTGCGCCGGACTGCCCACGAAACTCGTGGGCTGAGGGCGCGTCAGGTGGGCACCGTCCAGCCCTTCCTCATCGCCTGATACTGCCACCGCGCGATCAACGTCTCCGCTTTTCGGTCGTTGTGGCAGGTATCCAGGCGGAGCAGCTTGCCGTTCAACGCCAGCTTCAGCTCCCAGCCCGCATCCGGACGTCGCTGCAAGACGCACGTCAACGTCCCGCCGTCTTTGCTCAGCGACCATATCTGCCCCGGCTCGAGCCTCCGGGGTTGGACGTCCGACGTGTGTTGTAGATCTGGCCTCACGCCCTGCGTATTTTAGTCGCCAAGCTTCTCGACGACAAACCGATCGAACGCGTAGAGCAGATCCTCGCGATTCGAATAAGGGCCCGGCTGATATCCGCGCGAGCTGATCCCCGCCTGCGCCAGTTCGCAGACGTGCCAGTCCTGCCGGTTCGTCATGTCCCAGAACGCGATCGCGTCGGAGAGATCGAACGCGGGCTTGGCGCGCTCGGCCGGATGCACGAGCCACTCGCAGACGATGCGCGTGCGATCGGGCGCCTCGGGCCAGAGCGTGTGGACGAGCACGTAGTCCGGATGCGGCGCGACGAGGAAGTTCGGGAAGACCGAGTAGTAGTACACGCGGCGACGGTCGACCGGATCGAGGCCAGGCAGCGGATCGCGCGGACACGATCCGTCCATCGACATCGTCTCGACGCCCTCGCTGAGATCCATGCGCCCGCCCATGTACGTCGGCCGCAGCGGCTCGTTCTCGCCGCTCAGGTAGTGCGAGAGCTTGTTCAGCCCCGGGTGCAGCGTCGGGCAGTGCAGACACTCGTTGTAGTTCTGAACGATCAGCTTCCAGTTCGATCGCACCTCGTAGACGATGCGATGCGCGACGAGGAGATCGCCCATCCGCCATGGCGCGAACTTGCGTGGCAGATCGGCGAGCTGCTCGAAGAGCGACGGGCCCGGCGTCGAGAGGCACACGAACACGTGGCCGTCCCACACGCCGGCGCGGACCGCGTTGAGGGGAAAGTCGGCTTTTTGAAAGCCGGGCGAGCCGTCCATGTGCGGGGCGCCGATGAGACGGCCCTCGAAGTCGTAGGTCCACGCGTGGTACGGGCACTGAATGGCGCTGACGAGCTGGCCGGATGTCTCGCCGCACAGCCGGGTTCCGCGATGCCGGCACACGTTGTGGAACGCCCGGACGTCGTCGGCGCCGGCGCGAAGCACGATCACGTTGTCGCCGGCGATGTCGCGCGTGACGTAGGCGCCGCGCGCCGGAATCTCCTCGAGCCGCCCCACGCCGACCCACATCCGCCGGTAGAAGATCTCCAGTTCCCGTGCGAAGAGCGCCGGGTCCGTGTAGTACTTCGAGGGCAGCGTGAACGCGGTGTCTGGCAGCGTCGCGCGCGGTTTGAAAGCCATGCGAATCGCCTGCTGCTCATGATACAACCCGCTCCGCATGTCTGACCGGAACGCAGACACCCGCCCCGAGCTTCGGCGCGAGCTCGGCAAGTGGGACCTCACCGCGATTGGTGTCAATCAGGTCATCGGCGCGGCGATCTTCGCGACGCCCGGCACGCTGGCCGCGCAGGTGGGCGGCTGGAGCTGGATCGGCGTGATCGCGGTCGGGCTGCTGGCCATGCTCGTCGCGCTCTGCTTTGGGGAGGCCGCCAGCCGATTCGATCGCACCGGCGGCGCGTATCTGTACACCCGCGCCTCGTTTGGCCGGTTTCCGGGATTCCAGGTCGGGTGGATGCTGTTCATCACCCGTGCGACGAGCTGGGCCTCGGTCATCAACGCGCTCACCGACGCGCTGGGCTATTACTGGCCCGAGCTGCGCGCGGGCGTGCCCAGAGTGCTGGTCATCACGATCGTCATCGTTGCGATCACGATCGTCAACGTGCGCGGCGTGCGCCAGAGCGCGTACGTCGTGGACTTTCTGACCCTCGCAAAGCTCACGCCGCTCCTCGTGTTCATCGTCCTCGGCCTTCCGCACGTGACGGCCGGACCGCTCAGGCCGGACGTGTCGCTCACGCTGACCCAGATCTCGGCCACGTCGCTGCTGCTGATTTTTGCGTATGGCGGTTTCGAGGTCATTCCGGTCCCGGCCGGCGAGACGCGCGATCCGACCCGTGCGGTGCCGTTTGCGATGATCGCAACGATTGCCATCGTCGCGGTCGTCATGACGCTCGTGCAGATCGTGGCGTTGGGCACCTTGCCGGGGCTGGCTTCGTCGAAGACGCCGCTGGCCGATGCGTCGGCGATCTTCATCGGCGCCTGGGGGGCGTTCCTGATGACCGCCGGCGCGGCGATTTCGATGACCGGCAACAACGTCGGGCAGGCGCTTTCGGGATCGCGAAACCTGTTTGCACTGGCCGAGCAGGGCGATCTGTCGCCAATCTTCGCGCACGTCCACGCGCGATTCCGGACGCCGGACTTCGCGATTGTCTTCATCTCATCCGTGGCTCTGCTGCTCGCGATCTTTTCCGACTTCCGGACGCTCGCGGCCGTGAGTGCGATCGCCCGCCTGGTGGTGTACGGAGGCACGTGTGCGTCGGTGCTGGCGCTGCGGCGGCAGGGACGAGCGCCGTTCACGATCCCGCTCGGGCCGACCGTGCCGATCCTGGCGCTCGTCATCTCGACGGCGGTGCTGTACGGCGCGACGGCATTGCAGCTCAAGGTCGGCGGGGTTTTTCTCGTCGCCGGCGCGGCGTTGTATTTCCTGGCACAGTGGAGGCGCAAATGACCCGCCGCCTTTTTCTGGGGCTGCTGCTGCTGGCGGCGCCGGCGGTGGCGTCCGCTCAGAAGCTCGTGATCGTCGTCCGGCACGCCGAACGCGCCGACGGCGGCGCCGGGACGTCGATGGCCGGCGCGCCTGCCGATCCGCTGCTGTCGGCGGCGGGTGAGACGCGCGCTGCGAAACTCGCGGCCATGCTGGCGGACTCGGGAATCACGGCGATCGTCGTCACGGAATTCAGGCGAACGCAGGACACCGCGAAGCCGATCGCCGCGAAGCTTGGACTGACACCGGAAGTCGTGAAAGCAGCGGACACGCCGGAGTTGCTGTCGAGGCTCAAGACGACTCACGCCAACGACGTCGTTTTGGTGGTGGGCCATTCGAACACGATTCCCGCAATCGTCAAGGCGCTCACCGGCCGTGACGTGAAGGTCGCCGACTCCGACTACGACGACTTGTTCTTCGTCGTCCCGGCAAGCGGCACCGTGTCGAGGATCAAGTACGCGGGGACGCAGACCGCCTCGCCATCAACCGCCGATCTCGTGCGTGTGTGGGATGCCGAGCACGTGTCGCCGCCGCTGTCGCCGCTCGTCGATCACGGGGAGATCAAGCGGCGCATCGAGGCGCTCAAAGCGAGCGCCGATCGGGAAGGCGACGGGTCCGTCCTGCACGTGCGTGAGGTCGGCCGATCCGTCGAAGGCCGCGAGATCTGGGACGTCGCGTTCGGAACCGGATCGTTCGTCGTCATGATGTGGTCGCAGATGCACGGCGACGAGGCAAGCGCCACCTCCGCGCTCTTCGATCTCTACGAGTATCTGCAGCGGCATCGGACCGAGCCGCTCGTCAGGCAGATGCTGTCGGCGCTGACCGTGCACTCGGTGCCGATGCTCAATCCGGATGGCGCCGAGCGCTGGCAGCGGCGCAACGCGCAGGCGCTCGATCTCAACCGCGACGCGCTCCTGCTTCAATCGCCCGAGGGACAACTCCTCAAGAAGGTGCGGGACGAGCTGAATCCGCGCGTCGGCTTCAACCTGCACAATCAGAGCTGGAACACGACGGTGGGCCGTCCGCCGCGTCCCGCGTCGATCTCGCTGCTGTCCGTTGCCTACGACGAGGCCAGGACCGTGAGCGACGGCCGGCTGTTGACCAAACGCCTCGCTGCGGTGGTGCGCGATGCGCTGGAGCCGCTCGCCGGCGATCGCATCGGCCGCTACGACGACAGCTTCGAAGTGCGCGCCTTCGGCGACAACCTGACGAAGTGGGGCACGCCGGTGCTCCTGATCGAGACGGGTCCGTGGCCCGAGTCGAATCCCGATCCGTCGCTGGTGCGATTGAATTTCGTCGCGCTGATTCGCGCGCTGGCGGCGCTCGCGGACGGCTCCGTCGCCTCAGCCGATCCCGCGCGCTATGACTCGCTCCCGGAAAACGAATCTCAGGGCTTCTATTACCTGATCAAGAACGTCGCGGTTCTCGTCTCGGCGGGCGTGGCGCCGTTCACCGGCGACCTCGGCATCTCCGCCTCTCGACGCGTCCGAATCGTCCAGGGCGAGCGGCGCCTGGTGCTCGTGTCGTCGATTGCTGACGTCGGCGATCTCCGCACGTATTCAGGGCTCTTCGAAATCGACGGCGCCGGCAGAACGGTCGCGCCGCTCGTGGCAGGGGCGGAACCCGGCGCGATCATCGGCCTCGAATCCGTGGCCGGCACCATTCAGCCCGGAAATCCGGCCGACCTGATGCTTTTGAGGCCCGATGGCAAAAACTTTCGCGTTGAACGGATCTTCCGGTCGCAGGAGGAGATAAAGTAACGGACACCGCGGCCGCCGCCTCCCCGCAGCGAGCCAAGTCGCCCTGGCCTGCGGTTTGCATTGGTACAAATCAGAGCGTTTTGTGCGACCATCTACAGACCGTTCCGCCATGATCCAAACGACGACGACCGCGGTTCACGAACGCGTCGGCGAGGCACGCACGCTCGATCGCATTGTGGCGCACGCGCAGCAGATCGACGGGATCTGGGCGCATGAAATCGAAGCGGGCGACTGGGTCGTCGTTCGCACGCGCAACTCCGTCTACTCGCTCGCGGCCATCGGCGACGGCACGTTTCAGGTCGCAGGCGGCTGGTTTGCCGCCGAGCAGCGCGACAACGTCCGCGTCCGCGTCGTCGGGTGCACGTGGGGCGGAAGCGCGATTCATACCGCGCTCGTCGCCGCGCCGGGCATGTGCGTCGAGTTCGACAACGGCGTCCGGACGACACGCATCCGCGAGGCCCGGCTGATTCGGGGCACCCACCAGAGAAAGATGTAGGGCGGGGCTTCAGCCCCGCCGGCCCAGTAGGGGCGGCCAAATTTTTCATTACCATCCCAAACACCTTCTTCAGTACACCCACGTAAAGCACGCCCCCGGACATACCCGGCGAATCCCACACAAAAACG
>JBLNGH010000670.1:0-3060 GCA_050264575.1 Acidobacteriota bacterium
ATGCACCGAGCCCGGAATGTGACTGGTCGCATACCCGGTCGGCCGCAGATCGACGATTCGGACCGTTCGGTCTGTCAGGTGCTGCACGAGCCAGTTCGTCTCGACGAGCAGATCCGGCCGCGCGTAGCGGCTCGGGGGCAGAACCAGCCCGCCTGGCTTGGGCTTGATTTGTACCTGCGCGGGCGGCGCGGGCGGCGCTGACGGCGCTGTTGCGGTCGATGCCGCGGCTGCTGGCATCATCGCGCCAGACGCGGGCCGCGCCTGGAGTCCCCGAACCGCACCGACGATCATCCGATTGACGGCGGCAAGGCCGAGTCCGCCCTCGTCCTTCGCCGGAATCGTCGCGAAGCCGATTGCCGACGCCTTGGGGTACCGGCTGAAGATCACCTCGAACAGCTTCGCGAGCTGGTGGCTGGTCGGACCGTTCGGCACCTTGTTCTGGTGCGCCATCACTTCCGGCGGATCGAGCACGTCCATGTCGATGTGCACGTAGATCTTGTCAGTGAGCTTGCTCAGGCGATCGAGCTGCCGCGAGACAGCCGGTGAGATCGTCTTCAAATCGTCGACGGTGAACTGCTCGATCTTGGACTTGTTGAGCAAATCCTGCTCCAGCGGATCCGTCAACCGCACGCCGCCCATCACGACGTACTCGTCCTTGAGGGGCGGGTCGAGTCCGGCGTCCGCGCGCATGCCGGCCAGGCATCGGCCGGTCGCGATCGCGACGGGCATGCCGCCGAGCGATCCGCTGCGGGTCGTGTCGGGCGTGTTGAAATCGGGATGCGCGTCGAGCCACAGGAGCCCGATCTTGAGCGGCGCGTTCGTCGGACCCGAATGCTGAAGTCCCGCCACCATGCCCGGCATCGATGGGCACGTGCCGAGCAGCCCGACGTTGAAGTACCCCTCGCGCGCGTTGGCCGCGACGATCCGGCCGAGGTGACCAAGGGCAAATCCAAGACGTTTCCAGCCGCCGTATTCCGGTTCCTGCTCTTGCGTCAGCTTCACCTCGTTGACGCGAACCGTCGCGCCGAGGCCGGCGAGCGCCTGCTGGATGCCGCCTTCCGCCATCGTCGCTGGACCCGTCGACGTGCCGTTCGGCACGAAGGGCTGTTTGACGAGAGCGATGCGGAGATGACCCGCGGAGTCGGTGAACTGCGCGCGCGGAGACGCCACTGCGCACGCGACGCCGAGGAACAGCAATGTCGTACGTAGGGCGGAGGGTTTTCCAACTCCGCCGCGTATCTGGGGAGCTCTCATGATCGGATCCTGGAAACGAAAACGATGACACGGACCCGATCGGTTCTCAAGATGTCAGATCGGCCGCACGGGCTCACGCAGGATTGTTCGAAGTCTCGCTGCAGGCACACGTCTGGGATCCGACAGGTAGACTTCGTGATGCGGACCGTCGAGCGGGCGGCGGTTCGGCCGGATCCAGAAACCACAACCCCTCGAGTTTTGAGACCGCATAGTCCTGCTTGCCGCCGAACTTGCGCGCCATCTTGATCGTGAACGCGACGTTGTACAGCGCGCCCACGGCTGCTGTGAAACGCTCGCCACCCGGAGCGCCCTGACCGGAAATCGCGAGGTACTTGGCGGGCTTGATCGTGACGACCACCGGGGTCTTCGGCGTGACGTACTCGTCTTTGTGTTGCTCGTAGAGATCGATCTTGGCCGCCGGCTTCTTCTTGTTCTTCCTGCTCGTTGCTCGGATCACGGGCCTGATCCTTTCTGACTGCCGCCCCTAAAGGGACGGCCTACACTTCGCCTTCCAGCATCTGCTTCACGGCGGAGAGGCCTTCGTCCAGCGTACGAATCTCGCCGTCCAGTTGCTTGTCGTACACGCGTCTCAGCAGATCACCCATTCGAGGTCCGGGCGTCACGCCGAGATCGATCAGATGCCGGCCCATGACGAGTGGCGGAGGCGCCGCGTGCTCGACGCCGAGGGCACGCGCGCGATCGAGGAACCAGTCCATCGCCGAGCAATCGAACGTCCCGGTCCGGCCGTGACAATCGGCCTTCGCGAAGCGCGCCAGCAGCTCGAGGTCCACTTTCTGCGCGAGCCGCCGGAATGCGCCGTCGCCGACCGGCGTCGGCGCCTTCTTGAAGGCGCTCGGTTTCAGGTGATGCGCGACGAGGCCGAGCACCGCGCGACGGACGTCGTAGCCATCGAGCGACTGGACGTTCAGCCGATCGAGGAGACGCGTCGCCGGCGCGACGCCGGCTTCCTCGTGTCCGGGCGATCGAATCCGTCCGTCGATGACCGCCGTCGTCTCCGGCTTGCCGAGGTCGTGACAGAGAGCGCCGAGCATCATCGCCGCCGCCGGACCACGCGGAAGATCGTCGAGGCGCGCGCGAGCCTGATCCACCACCATCAACGTGTGCACCCACACGTCGCCTTCCGGGTGCCACTCAGGTTCCTGCGCACAGCCCACGAGCGCGCGCAGCTCCGGCCAGAGTCGATCGACGACGCCGATCTCGAGCGCGAGCGCCAGCCCGATCGACGGCCGCGCCGCTTGCAGCAGCAGCTTCTCGACCTCACCCCAGATGCGCTCGGGCGGGAGATCGTCGAGCCGGATGGATCGGCAGATCGCTTTCGTCTCGTCCGTCGCGGTCAGCTCGAAGCGCGCCGCGAATTGCGCGCCGCGCAGCACGCGGAGGCTGTCATCGCCGAACGTGCGCGGATCGACGACCCGCAGCCTCCGTTCCTGGAGATCGCGCCGGCCGTCGAACGGATCCACGATCTCGTTCGTCAGCGGATCGCGGGAAATCGCATTGATCGTGAAATCGCGCCGCCGCGCGGCGTCCGCGATCGAGAGCGCCGGATCGCCCTCGACGATGAATCCCTTGTGCCCTCGCCCCGCCTTCGACTCACGGCGGGGAAGCGCCACGTCGATCGCGTCCTGACCGCCGCCGACGATGACTTTGAACACCGCGAAGCTTTCGCCCACCGTCTCGACGCGGCCCAATCGCTCGAGGAGCGGCCGCAACCGGTCCCCCCGGAGTCCGAACACCACGAGATCGAGATCCATAGGCGTCCCCCCCAGCAGCTCCTCGCGAACCCAC
>JBLNGH010000671.1:0-14521 GCA_050264575.1 Acidobacteriota bacterium
AAGGGGTGTACGGCATCTGCCGCGACTGCGGCGAGCCGATCGCCGCCGCGCGCCTGGAAGCCATTCCCTGGACGCGCGTCTGCATCACCTGCAAGCAGAAACAGAACACGTGAAGCCTGCCGAGCTTCTGACCGTGCTGCGCGAGTGCCATCGCGAGAAGCTGGCGCTCCGCCAGCGGCACGTGGCGGTGGCGCGGCACGTCGGCGACTACGAGTTCAACAACACCTACCAGTACATCATCGCGCGCGAGGACGTGCACCTGTCGTGGCTCGAGGCCGCGATCGCCGAGCTCGGCGGGACGCCCGACGAGGAAGGCGAGCCCGACATTCCGTCGCCCGGCAAGAAGGGCAGCGTGCTGCCGCTCATCGAGAGCGACGCCCGGCTCGCCGACGCGTTCGCGGCCCGCTGGCAGTCGCGGCTCGCGTCGATTACCCACGCGCGCCATCGCAACCTGATTCGCGTGATCATCGGCGAGACGCTGGAGCAGAAGCGGTTCTTCGAGCAGATGCTCGCCGGCCGCGACGATCTGCTCGGCCGCCGCGCCAACGGGCCCGGGCCGAGCGGCACGGGCGACGGCGTCCTGCCGGTACGGTGGATCGGGTAACTGAATCGATCTATCGGGTGATCGATCTATCGATCTATTGAACATCATGCGGGCCGCGACCGAGGTAGCGATTGCCCTCGGCTCGAATCTAGGTGATCGCCGCGCGCATCTCGAGTGGGCGCTCGGCCGTCTGCGACCGCATCTCTCCGATTTCCGCGTATCGTCGATCGTCGAAACCGATCCCGTCGATGTGCCGGGTCCCCAACCGCCCTATCTCAACGCCGCGCTCGTGGGCCGGACCGAGCTCGAGCCGGAGCCGCTGCTGGATCTGCTGATGTCTATCGAACGCGAGCGTGGACGGGAACGGCCGTCGGTTCGCGCACCGCGAACGCTCGATCTGGATCTGATCCTGTACGGCGACCGCGTCGTGCACACGCCCGGCATGGACATCCCGCATCCGCGATTCCGCGACCGCCGGTTCGTGCTGGAGCCGCTGGCAGAAATCGCGCCGGAGATGCGCGATCCGGAAACGGGACGGACGGTCAGTGAACTGCTTCAGTCCATTGGTAATCGGTAATAGGTAATTGGCAATGGACAACCAAGGGCATGATGCTCTTGGCCGCCATTACACAATTACCAATTACCAATTACCAATTACCCATTACCAATTACCCATTACCAATGCAGCGGCCGGGTCACTTTTTCTTGTAGACAACCTTCCTCGTGTCCGTCGGCCCGCCGTCGCCGAGCGTCGCAGACTCCTCGAGGATTAGCCGGCCGTCCGCGTCGAGCGAATACACCTGCCGGTAGTGAATCGTCCGGAGGCTGGGTGCGACGCCGCGCGTGATCTGCGTCTGGATGACGATCTTGTTGCCGTCCCAGGCCGCGGTTGAGACCGCGACCGTCGGCGGATCGCCGCCGCGTTCGGGAATGGTGTTGGTGCTCGACGAACCGTCCAGCTTGTACGTCGATTTCCGCCCCGAGGCGTTCTCGATGACGAGCTCGATGGGAGTCTGATGGATCGTGATCGCGGTCGCGCGGGGATCCGTGCCGGCGTCGGGGACCGGCGTCCACGCGCCGGCGAAATTCGGCTTGGACTGCGCCGCGGGGAGTCCCGCCAGCGCCGTCGCGGCAATCGCCAGCGCGAAGACCGTCGTTCGCATCAGCTCTTCTTGTAGATCAGCTTGGTGGTCATCGGCTGCCCGCCGCCACCGAACGCCGGCGTCGTCGTCTCGACCGCCAGGTTGCCGCCTTCGATCGAGAGCACCCGCTTGATCTCGAACGTGTTGCCGCCGAAGTTCAGGGTGGTCGTGATGTTGAGCTTGTCGCCCTCCCACACGGCCTTGGACGTCTGCGCCGTGGGCTCGCCGCCCTGGCGGCCCGGCATCATGTTCTTGCTCTCGGATCCATCGAGGTTGTACACGGCCTTGACCGGGTTCTGGCCCTGCGTGTACTCGATCGTCAGCGTCTTCGCGTCCTGCGTCGCGGTGAACTCCTGGCCGAATCCGCCGCCCCCGCCGCGTCCGCCACCGCGGCCGCCGCCCCCGGCCGGTGGCGCGGGAGCCGACGCCGGATCGAGCGTCCACTTGCCGGCAAAGTTCGGCTTGGCCTGCGCGGCGAGCGATGCCGTCGTCGCAATCGTCGCGATGGCGATGAGGATTGCTGTCATGCGCTTCATGTCGTCACTCCTGGTCGGCCGAAGGCCAGAGGCCAAAGGGCCGAAGAAAGGCGGCCCCAAAAAAAACAGGCGCGAGAACCTTTCGGCGCCCGCGCCCGTTCGACTGAATTCAAAGTTCGGAGTGTGACGTTCGAACTTCGAAGTTTGTGCAGCTAGGCTTTCTTGTAGACGGCCTTGCTGGTCTGCGGTGCGCCGCCTTCACGGCCCGGAACAGTGCTCTCGACAACCATGTTCGCACCTTCCATCGAGATCACGCGCTTGACCTCGCCGTTTGCCGTGGTGGTCGTGATGCTGATCTTGGAGCCATCCCACGTGGCTTTCGAGACCTGATCCATCGCCTCGCCACCGCGGCCCATGACCTTGTTCGTGCTCGGAGAGCCGTCGAGGTTGAACACGAGCTTGACCGGGTTCTGCCCCTGGGTGTACTCGATCGTCAGGGTCTTGGCGTTCTGAGTGATGGTGTTCTCCATCCCAAAGCCGCCGCCACCGCCGCCACGACCACCACCGCCACCACCGGCGGCCGCGCCCCCTGCTGGTGCCTCTCGTACCCACTTGCCGGAGAAGTCCGGCTTCGCTTGGGCGTACGCGCCGACCGTCCACAGGACGACCGCCGCCACGCTCAACAGTGCACTGATACGTCGCATAACGATTGCTCCCTCACGAAATCGGGACGGCCGAGTGCCGCCACCGAAACCAGGCTCCAGCAGGCCATTCAACCCGACGGAACCGCCTTCCTGCCCACCACTAAAACAACTTGCCACGGCTTGCCGACGACTTGCAACGTGCACGTGCCCAAACCAGCCGGTCCTAAAGGACCGGCTCAACATTGGTCGAGGTCACTACTCGAATCTGAGCGCTTCGATCGGATCGAGCCCCGCGGCTTTGCGCGCCGGATAGAACCCGAAAAAGATGCCGACGGCCGCCGAGAATCCTACTGCAATGAGAATCGCATCCGGCGGAATCAACGTCGGCGACTGCATGTAGACCTTGATCCCTTCCGACGCAAGATATCCCACACCGATGCCCACCAGTCCGCCGGCGCTGCTGATGACGACGGCCTCGATCAGGAACTGGAGGAGGACGTCGAAGCCGCGCGCGCCGATTGCCATCCGCAGACCGATCTCCCGCGTGCGTTCGGTGACCGAGACCAGCATGATGTTCATGATCCCGATGCCGCCGACGACGAGCGAGACGGCGGCGATGCCCATCAGGAGCGACGACATCGTGCTGGCCGTCTGGGTCCGCAGCGCGACGATGTCGTCCTGCGTCTGGACCATGAAGTCGTCGGTATCTCCGGGCTCGATGCCGTGGCGGATGCGGAGCTGGGCCGTGACGGCCAGGGCGGCGCTGTTGAGCTCGTCGGCGGTCCGCGACGCCGCGAAAATGCGATTGATGTTCTGCTGACCGGAGAGCTTCTTCATCACCGTGGTGTACGGCGCGAAGACCTGGTCGTCCTGGTTCTGGCCGCCGCCGGACGCGCCCTTGCGCGTCATCACTCCCAACACCTTGAACGGCTGATTGCGGATCCGGATTTGAATGTCGGTCGGGTCGACGCCCTCGCCGAACAGCTGTTCGGCGACGTTGACGCCGAGCACGCAGACCTTCTGGGCGGCCTTCACGTCCTCGGCCGTGAAGAACGTGCCGTACATCATCTGCCAGTTGCGAATCTGCGGCAGGTCGATGTTCGTGCCCTCGATCTGCGTATTCCAGTTCTGGTTGCTGTAGATGACCTGCGTGCGGGTGCCGGCGCTTTCGGCGACGTACTCGATTTCCGGCAGCTCCCGGAGGGATTCGGCGTCCTCGGGCGTCAGCCGGGTGTTGGTGCCGCCGCCGCCGCGCACGCCGCCCATGTTGAAGCTGCCTGGCGAGATCGTGATGAGGTTCGTGCCGGTCGACCGCACCTGCTCTTCGATCATCGCCTGCGCGCCCGAG
The DNA here is from genome assembly GCA_050264575.1 of Acidobacteriota bacterium. Taxonomy (GTDB): domain Bacteria; phylum Acidobacteriota; class Vicinamibacteria; order Vicinamibacterales; family SCN-69-37; genus DASQFI01. The sequence continues at coordinate 4,155 of JBLNGH010000671.1, forward strand.
CCGAGCGCCACCATCGCGATGACGGCGGCGACGCCGATGATCATGCCCAGCATCGTCAGTGCCGTCCGCAGCTTGTTGCGGCCCAGCGCCTTGAACGCGATTCGAAGCGTCATCAGGATCGACATCAGCCGTGTGCCTCGGCGCCTTCGCCCGTGTGCTCGGGCGGTACCTCGATCTGATCGGGCTCCGGCGGCGGGAGTGCCGCCAGTTCGTCGGCCGCGTTGCGCCGGTGCGCGACCTTCTGGTCGGCCACGACCCGGCCGTCACGGAAGCGAATCAGGCGCGTGCCGTACTCGGCGATGTCCATCTCATGCGTAATGAGCAAGACCGTGATGCCGCGTTCCTGATTCAAGCGCTGGAAGATCCCCATCACCTCGATGCTCGTTCGCGTGTCGAGGTTGCCGGTCGGCTCGTCGGCGAGGAGGATCGAGGGCTCGTTGATCAGCGCCCGCGCGATCGCGACGCGCTGCTGCTGGCCGCCCGACAGCTGATTTGGGTAGTGATGCGAGCGATCGCGCAGGTTGACCGCGTCGAGGGCCACCATCGCGCGCTTGTGGCGTTCAGCGGCGCGCAGCGCGTTCTTGCGCATGTAGAGCAGCGGCAGCTCGACGTTGTCGAGCGCGGTCGTGCGCGAGAGGAGATTGAATCCCTGGAACACGAAGCCGATCTTCGAGTTGCGGACGCTCGCCAGCTCGTCCTTCGACAGCTTCGACACGTCGCGGCCGTCCAGGAAGTACTCGCCGCTCGTGGGCCGATCGAGACAGCCAGCGATGTGCATGAACGTGGATTTTCCGGATCCCGAGGGTCCGGTCACCGCCACGAACTCGCCGGCTTCGACGTCGAGCGACACGCCGCGCAGCGCGCGCACTTCAATTTCGCCCACCACGTAGATCTTGGTGAGGTTCTTGACGGAGATTACAGGCAACAAATGCTCCGAATGAAAACGAGTCGCAGAATCGATCGATCGATCTATCGGTTTATCGATCTAGTGAAAGCCTTCATGGTCATGCCATTGTGCTCTTCAGTAGATCGATAGATCGATAAGTCGATAGATCGATGTAATCGATAGCTCAGTTCCCTCCGCGTCCGCCGCCGCCGCGTCCGCCGCCGCCGCCCCCGCCACCACCGCCGGGACCGCCGCCGCCAGGACCGAACCCGCCGGGCATCATGCCGCCGGGACCGCCGCGCTGGGGCTGGCCGAAGATGCTTTGGCCCGGCTGCGTGGGCCGCTGCGCCTGCGGGATGATCACGCCGGTCACGACCTGCTGATCGATCTGCAGGTTATCCGACAACAATTCGCTGAACGTGCCGTCGGTGACGCCAAGCCGGATGTTGACTTGCTTCAGCTCCGGTGGAGTCTTCGACGGAGTCCACGTATAGACGGAGGCGCGCTGCTCGGGGCGCTGCACCGGCTCGAAGAGTTCGTCGATCTTCTCCGCGTTCAGCTGCACCTGTGGGGCAGTGGCGTTCGGAGCCGCATTCGCGCCGCGTCCACCCGCACCCTGGCCGCGTGTGCCGCCCTGGGCGCGATCGCCGCCTGCGCCGCCACGTCCGCCGCTACCGCCGCCGCGACCGTAGCGCTCGCGGAACGCCTGAATCTGCTCAGGCGTGAGATTGCCCATGCCGGTCTGTCGGCCGAACCCGGCACCACCGCCGCCCTGGCGATTCTGGCCGTCCTGGCCAGCCTGACCGGGCTGCGCCTGCTGTCCTGCCTGTCCTGACGGTGCTGCTTGTCCTGACTGTCCAGGTTGGCGCGCAGCACCCTGGCCACCGCCGGTTCCCTGCGTGCGATCGCGGCCGCGACGTCCGGAGGGATCTGCGGCGCGGCCGCCACCGTTCGGGTCGCCGTTGATTTCGGACGCGAGCGATCGCCCGCGGCCCGCCGCAGGTGGCTCGAGGCCCAGCGCGGTGTAGATCTCGGCGTTCGGACGGAAGCGGAGCGCCTGATTCGGCACACGAACGACGTTCGTGGCGGTCTGGATGATGACGCGAAGCTGCGCGGTCATCGCCGGCCTCAGCTTCAGCTCGGGATTCGGCACTTTGATCCACACGGGATAGGTCACGACGTTGTTGTTGTTCGTCGCGTTCAGCCGGACCGTGTCGACGGTGCCCTCGAACTCCTGGCCCCCGTAGGCGTCGACTTTGAACAGCACCTTCTGGCCGACCTCAACCCTCCCGATGTCCGCCTCGTCAACGCCGGCCGAGAGCCGCAGCGTGCGCAGGTCTGTCGCGAGCGAGAAAAATGTCGGCGCGTTCATGCTGGCCTGCACCGTCTGTCCACGGTCGACACGGCGCTCCACCACGACGCCATCGATCGGTGACACGATCGTCGTATAGCTGACGTTCAGCTCCGCCTGCCGCAAGTTGGCTTCAGCCTGGACCATCTGCTTCTGCGCGGACAAGATAGAAGCATCGCGATTCTTGACCGCCAGCGCCGCGTCGTCGAGCTGCTGCTGGTTCACGAGCTGCTTGTCGAACAGCGCCTGCGAGCGTGCGAGCTTGACCTTCAGATCCTCGAGCTGCACCTTCTGGTTCTCGATGTCCATCTTCTGGCGGTCGATGTTGGCCTTCTGAATGTCGACCTGGACCTGGAGCAGCGTCGGGTCGATCTTCGCGAGGACCTGCCCCTTCTTCACGATGTAGTTGTAATCGACGAAGATTTCCTCGACCACGCCCGAGACCTGCGATCCGACGTCGACGCGGCGCATCGGCTCGAGCGTGCCGGTCGCATTCACGACTTCGATGATGTCCCCGCGGGACACGGTGGCCTGGATGACCTGCGGCTTCTCGACGGTCTTTCCGTACTTGAAATACCAGAACGCCGCGCCGCCCGCGGCCGCCAGGAGAATGAGTAACACCACCAGCTTTTTCATGGTCGTCTAAGCTCGCTCTGCGTGGGAGTGCGCCGGTCCACCGCCACGGCGCAATCCGGAAAATCCTTCTTCGAACAGCGTGTATACGGTCGGGACGAGGACGAGCGTCACGAGCGTGGACGTCGCCAGTCCGCCAATCACGACCCGGGCCAGCGGGGCCTGCAGCTCGGCGCCTTCGCCGAGGCCGAGCGACATCGGCACCAGCCCGAGAATCGTCGCGAGCGTCGTCATGAGAATCGGCCGAAGCCTGGTCCGCCCCGCCAGCTCGACCGCTTCCCGCAGCGGCTTGCCGTCCCGACGCCGCAGGATATTGGTGTAATCCACCAGCAGGATCGCGTTGCTGACCACGATCCCTGCCAGCATGATTACCCCGATATACGCCTGAAGGCTGAAGGACGTTGCGGTCAACTTGAGTGCGCCCACCACCCCGATGGCCGCCACCGGCACCGAGAACATGACGATGAAGGGGTCCCGCAGCGACTCGTATTGCGACGCCATGACGGCGTAGACGAGCAGAATCCCAAGGACCAGCAGGACCTGCAGCTGCTGGAACGCCTGCGCCTGCTGTTCGACCTCGGCGCCGAAGCCGACGTTGAAGTCCTTCGGAATCTGGTCCTGCATGCTCCGCAGGTTCGCCTTCACGGTCTTCACGGCGTCGCCGAGCGCGACGCCGGCTTCGAGCTCGGCGTTCACGCGCGTGATGCGCTGCTGATTCTTACGATCGATTTGTGTGGGCCCCGTCTGCGGGCGCAGATCGAGCAGGTTCTTCGCCGGAAGCACCTGCCCCTGCGGCGTGCTGATCAGCACGTCGTTGACCGAATCGATTCGCTCGCGATCTTCTTCGCGCAGCCGCACGATGATCGGGAATTCCTTGCCGCGCTCGCGGTAGAACGCCGCCTGCGTGCCGCCGATGTTCGTCCGGATCGTGTTCGCGACGCCGGAGACGGACAAGCCGAGCAGCGCGGCCTTGGGCCGATCGACGCGGATGGCGAGCTCCGGCCGGCCCTCTTCGCGGCCGATCTGCGGGTTGGCGATGCCGTCGGATCCTTTGAGCACGTCGAGGACCGACAGCGCGAGCCGGCGGGCCTCGTTCAGGTCGTCCCCGCGGATCTCCACGGCCAGCCGGCTGTCCTGGTTCCCGCCGCCGAGAATGCGCGAGAGCTGCTGGTTGCCGCCGGACGCGCGGGTCGTGATCACGACACCGGGTATCCCGACGAGGACGCGACGCAGATCCGTCGCAATCTGATCGCTCGTGCGCTTGCGGTCGTCGCGCGGTACGAGCTTGACGTTGATGTTGGCGTTGGTGCCCGAGCCGCCCATGAACCCGCCGCCGCCGGCCGAGGAGATGAGGGTCGTGGCTTCCGGCACGTTGGCGCGGACCATCTGTTCGAGCTGAATCGCGACCGCTTCCGTCCGTTCGATGCGGGTGCCGACCGGCATGCGCGCGCTCACCGAGACTTCGCTCTCGTCGGCCTGCGGCACCAGCTCGCTGGGAATCGTCGGCAGGATCACGAACGCCAGCACCGTGAGCCCCGCCGCGGTCAGGAGGACCGTCGGCCGGTGCTGCAGCGCGACGTGAATCGCGCTCCTGTAAAAATCGTCCAGCCCGGTAAAGAACCGTTCGCTCACGGTGAACATCTTGGCCAGGACACCCGTCCGCTCTTCGACGGGCGGCGGCAGCTTCAGGAGCCGCGAGCACAGCACCGGCACGACCGTCACCGCCACGAACAGCGACATCGTCAGCGAGAACATGACGACGTAGGACAGCTGCACGAACAGGATGCTCGAGATGCCCACCAGGAAGAGCAGCGGGATGAAGACCGCGATGTGCGTGAGCGTCGAGGCCAGAATCGCCGACCAGACTTCCTCGCTGCCCTCGATCGCGGCCTGCATCCGCGGCTTGCCCATCTCCATGTGCCGGTATGTGTTCTCGAGCACGACGATCGAGGCGTCGACGATCATGCCGATGCCGAGCGCCAGCCCGCCGAACGTCATCGTGTTGAGCGTGAAGCCGCCGAAGTAGAGCAGCGCGAACGTGCCGATGACCGAAATCGGAATCGACGTGCAGATGATGAGCGTCGACCGGACGTTGCGCAGGAACGCGAAGATGATGCCGACGACGAGGAACGCGCCGAGGTACGCGTGCTCGGTGACCGACGAGATCGCGCGCGTGATGAACTTCGACTGGTCGTCGAGCAGCGTCAGGTGCACCGCCGAGCTCTCGTTGATGCGTTCGATCTCGGCCTTGACGGCGGTCGCGATGGCGACGGTGTTCTTGCCCGACTGCTTGGTGACCTGCATGCGGACGCCGGGCTTGCCGTCGATCCGCTGGAACGATCGCAGGTCCTCGGTCGTGTCCTTGACCTCGGCGATGTCGCGCAGGTACACGGGCACGCCGTTCTTCGTCATGATGACAAGGTCGGCGATCTGGCTGATGCTCTGGAACTGGCCCTGGCTGCGGAGGAGGTAGGTCGTGTCGCCCTCGTCCACTTCGCCGAGCGGGAAGTTCTGATTCTCCGAGCGCAGCGTGCTGATCACGCGATCGACGGAAAGATCGAGCGCGGTGATCTTCTCCTTCGACAGCTCGATGTGAATCTGCCGGCGCAGGCCGCCCATGACGGTGACGGCCGCCACGCCCTCGACGCGCTCGAGGCGCGGCACGAGGTCGTTTTCGGCGATTTCACGCAGCGTCACGCGATCGAAGTTGCCGCCGACGCCGATCCCCATGATCGGCGACGACGACGCGTCGAATTTCTGGACGCTGGGCGGATCCGCCTCTTCGGGCAGCCGGCCGCGCACGCGATCGACGCGCGATCGCACTTCGTCGGCGGCGTCGTTGAGGTCCGATCCCCACGCGAAGCTCAGGCGGACCTGACCCGATCCTTCGTTCGCGGTGGAGTTGATCTGCTCGAGGCCGGGGACCGCGGCGAGCGTCTGCTCGAGCGGCCGCACGATCAATTCCTCGATTTCCTGCGGACCGACACCGGCGTACCCCACGCGCACCGTGATGCTGGGATACGTCACGTCAGGCATGAGATCCACCGGCAGCCGCGCAAGCGAGATAGTGCCGAGCAGGATCACCACGGCGGAGATCATGAACATCGTGACGGGCCGCTGAATGGCGATGCGTGGGATGGACATTGGTCTCCGTCTTGTCGATCGGACGGGCCTAAAGGCCCGTCTCTCCACCGGTCACAGCCGGCCCGGTGGCTGCTGGTTGCTGCCCGCGCCGCCGCCGCCGCGCCGGCCGCGCCCGCCGCCGCGTCCCTGGCCGTCGCCGGGCTCGCCGACGACCGAGATCCGATCGCCGTCGCGCAGCGCCAGGGTCCCGACCGTCACCACGCGCTGTCCTTCGTTCAGCCCTTCGAGAATCTCGACGCGCTCGTTGTCCTGCAGGCCGGTTTTGACTTCGTGAAAGCGCGCGACCCCGTTGTCGAGCATGAACACGCCGCGCTTGCCTTCGAGGTCGGCGACCGCGCCGCGCGGGACCGTCAGCGCGTTCGGCCGCCGATCGACGGTCAACCGGACGCGCGCGTACATGCCGGGCTTCAACCGGAAGCCGGGATTGGGGACTTCGATTTCCATCGGGGCCGTACGCGTCGCGGGGTCGAACACCGGCGCGACGCGGCTGACCTGGCCGGTGAACTGCTCGCCGGGAAACGCATCCACCTCGACGAGCGCGCTGACGCCGGGCTGCACGCGCTTGACGTCCTTCTCAACGAGATTCGCGACCATCCGGACCACGCCGATGTCGACGACCGAGAGGATCACCGTATTGGCGCCCGCAAACGCGCCCTGATCGAGCACGCGCTTGCTCACGAACCCGTCGACCGGCGAGGTCACCGTCGTGTTGGCGAGCGTGATCTTCAGCTCGTCGACCGACGACTGCATCTGCACGAGCTGCGCCTTGGCGACGCCGACGTTCGAGACCGCCGTGTTGTATTTCGCTTCGGCGTCCTCGAGCAGCTGCTTCGACAGGAGGTCGCGGTCGTACTGCACTTTCATCCGCTGGAAGATCGTCTCGGCCAGCTTGGCGTCGCTCTCGCGCTGCGTGACGTTCGCTTTGTTGACCTCGAGGCTGGCCATCCGCTGGTTGATCTGTTCCTTGATCTGGTCGTCCTCGATCTTCGCGACCGTCTGGCCTCTCGCCACCCGATCGCCCAGCTTCACCGGAATCGACTCGATCCGCCCGCCGACCCGCGGCACGACGTCGACCGTCGCCTGACCGATGAGGTTGCCGACGACCGTCACGTAGTCGATGACCTCATGACGCGACGCCGCGGCCATGTCGACCGGCATCGGCGCGCGTCCGCCGCTGCCGCGGCCGGAGCCGGGACCGTTGCCGGGCTGACTGGGGGACGCAGCGGCGGTGTCGGTCCCGCCGGACCGGTAGTACCACGCGCCGCCGGCGGCGACGGCGGCCAGAATCACGGCGATGAGAATCGTTTTCCGCATCAATGAGCGGTCTACCGTCCCACTCTCTGGACCCGTTCGAACTCGGCCACGGCGTTCACGTACTGGATGAGGCGCGTGAGCTCGATGAGCCGCTGATTCGTCAGGGTGTTCTGGAGCTGCACGACCTCGAAGTTCGTCGCGACGCCGTTCTCGTAGCGCGTCTGCGCGGCCTCGGCGTTCTTCTCCGCTGCGGCGCGCGCGGTCTGGGCCGCCTGGTACTGCTTGTACGTGTTCTCCACGGCCAGCCCCGCGTTCGTCACTTCCGAGGAGACACGCAGCTCAGAGGCCTTGATGTTGGCCTTGGTCTGATCGATCGCGAGGATCGATCGCGCGTAGTTCACGCGGTTGTTCGTCATGTCGCGGCCGACGGGAATGATGAAGTTCAGCTGCGCGTTCCAACCGGAGGTGTTCAACGTGTAGAGCGATCTCAGCGCGCCGAAATATCCGCTGTCCTCGGTGATGAGGCCGTTCGTGAAGCGCGTGCCGCCCTGTCCGTTCGTGTTGTAGCCGGACGAGAGATCGAGCTGCGGCTTGGTCAGGTCCTTCGCGACCTCGAGGTTCAGCTGGTTGATGTCGAGGCTCTTGCGCTGCTGCACGAGGTCGGTGCGCTGCGCCAGCGCGGTCTGGACCGCCCCGTTGATGTCGACGGCCTGGATCGAGACCAGCGGCATATCCACCGGGTTGATCGTCGACTTGTAGATGTCATCGTCGTTGCCCGAGGCCAGCAGGACCTTCAGATTGAGGTCCGCGGTTCTCCAGCGGATCTGTGCGTCGAGCAGCGCCTGATCGGCGTTGGCGACCTGCGACTCGAACTGAACGGTCTCGATCGGCGCCAGCGCGCCGATCTCCACGCGGATCTTGCTGTCATCCCACGAACGCTGCGCGAGCAGCAACGCGCGGCGGTTGATCTCGATCTGCTCGATCGCCGATCGGAGGGCCCAATAGGCCTGCCGGACGTCGGACCGCGTGTTTTCGATCGTCGTAAACAGCCTGACGTCTTCAATCTGCCGGGAGATGGCCAGTGTGCGCAGCTGATTGCGCGTGTTGTCCGTCTTGAAGCCGGCCAGGACCGGCTGCGTGTACGTGAACGAGAGCCCGGCATTGAACGACGGGTTGAGGGTGGCGTCGAGGTTGTTCGTGCCGGCGCGGCTGTTCGTGAAGTTCGCGCTCAGGTTGCCGCCATGCCACGGCAACAACTGCGCGTACGTCGCGTTGAAGTTCTGGGTGTTGTTCGTGACGTTCGTGACGCCGGTGATCCTGCTGGTCGAAGGCGTCGTCGCGTTATTGATGCGGTAGAGCGTGGTGTACCGAGGGAGGAACGCCGCGCGCGCCGACTGCAGCGAATAGTCGGCGATCTGCGGGTTCATGCGCGCCGCCTGCAGTCCGAGGTTCTTGTCGAGCGCCATCTGGAGCGCCTGCTCGAGCGTCAGGTCGAGCAGCGTCGTGCCCGGCACCTCGGGTGGTTTGGCCTGGCCGACGACGTAGCGATCGATCGGAGGCGCAGCCTGTGTCTGCGGAGTTGCCGGAGCCGGTGCGGCCGGCGCCGTTGTTTGCGCCGATGCCACGGCAGGAAGAAAGACTGCGATCGCGAGTGCGCGCACCCACACGTCGTGCATCCACTTGACCATTGCCTGTTACTCCCATCGGCAGCCGGCAGGAGGGAAGCCGGCTGTGAAAACCTTGAGATGTTACCTCGTTCCGCCACCGCGTCCGCGGCCTTCGCCTCTGCGCCGGTCCAGGATTTCCTCGAGCTTTTTGTATTGCTCGGCCGTCAGTTTTCTGGACATCCGGTACAGCATGATGGCGCGGCTCTTGAGCAGTTCCGATCGGAGGGCGTCCACCCGCGCGACCTGAAGGGAGAACGTGCCCTCGTCGACCAGTCGCTCCTTCGCCATCCGGTCCTGCTCGTCCCGCTGTTTCATGTACTCGTCGTAGAACGGTTTCGCGTGGCGAAGCCGTTCCTGGAAAATTCGGTCGATTTCCTTCGACTTCGCGTCCGTCAACCCCAGCTCTTTCTTGACCGCCGCGTCGTTCCACCACTCCCATTCCACCCGCGGATCCGGCCGTCCCCCGCCGCGCTGACCTTCTGTCGACGTGCCCGGCTGGGTGGGCTTGCCTGGCGGTGTGTTCGGATTCGGGACGGTCACCTGCCCGGACTGGGCGCCCGGTCCCTGCTCCCGGTGGGCTCTGACCCCGCTCGCGACGGCAGGCGCGGTCACAATCACCGCCAAGATCCCGAACAGCCAAGCCGGGTGTCTGAAACGGAGCTTATTGACGGTCACGGCTAGAGTTACGCCATTCGGCGAGAAGACGTTTACGACGCGGCCGCCAGCTCGCCGAGCCGCTCGATCACCTGGCCGACGATGTTATTAGGCGTTGAGGCGCCCGCAGTCAAGCCCACGGCCAGCGGCCCCGCTGGAAGCCAACTCCGGCTGACCGTCTCGGCCACGTCGGCCGTAGACGGCGCTCCGGTCGGCCGGTGGCGAATCTCGGTCGCCGAGACGAGGCAGCCGGGATCGGCGATGTGAAACGTTGGCAGACGCTCGGCGCAGATTCTCGCCAGGTTGCACGTGTTGCTGCTGTTGTAGCCGCCGATGACTACGACGAGGTCGAGACGCTGCTGATCCAGCAGGGCGACGACGGCATCCTGCCGTTCCTGGGTCGCGCTGCAGATTGTGTCGAAAGCCCGGAAACGATTCTGCAGCTCTGCGTCACCGTGCCGATCCGACATCGCGCGGCGGAACATCTCGCCGATCTTCAGCGATTCCGTCATCAGCATCGTCGTCTGGTTCGCGCACCCGATGCGGGCGAGATGGCGATCGGGATCGAATCCGGGCGACACCGCGTCGCCAAAGCGTGAGATGAACGCCCGCGCGTCGCCGCCCGTGCGAATGAACGCGCACGCAATCTCAGCCTCGGCTTCGTCGCGGACGATGAGGAAGTGACCCTCGGGGTACTGTGTCGCTTGAGACGCCGTGGCCCGCGTTTCTTCGTGATGCACTTTTCCGTGGATCACCGACGTGAAGCCGTCCTGCGCGT
>JBLNGH010000672.1:0-7896 GCA_050264575.1 Acidobacteriota bacterium
GGCGCCCTCGACGAGGGGCGCCAGCGTTCGGCGGACGACGAACTCCGCAAGCGCCTGCGGCGTGTAGAAGGTGCCGCTTTCTTTCCGGCGCCGGCTGTGGGGCGCGCGATGAGGCTTCGAGATCTGAGTTCGATCGATCGCCACGCGCGGATCGAAATCGAGAACCCGCTCGTACACCGCGCCGAGCTGTTCGACGCCGAGGTCTGCGTAGGCGATCTCCTGCCGCCCGCCGCGCCCCTCGCGTGACGCCAGCGAGACCAGCGTCAATCCGATCGCCCCGTCTCTCGTCCTGCTGGCCGGCGTCGGCGTTCGCGCCGATGGATGCGCTTCGAGCGACGGAGCCGCCGCCTTCGCGAACAGCCGGCCGTTGAAGGGACGGACGATCAGGTCGTCCGTCTGGCAGCCCGCTCGGGAGAGTCGCGTGATCGCGGCCAGTCCGTCCCAGAGTCCCGTCGGCGGGCCGCCCGCGATTACCTGCCGGCACAACGCGCCGATCGAGTACGTCGGGCCGTACACCGCGTGCCGGCCCGGGACCAGGTTGCGCGATTCAGCGAACAACAGAAACAGCACGCGATAGACGAGCGTCAGCGCCTCGTCGAAGCGGCTCTCGGACGTTGGCGGCGACCGCCGCCGAAGCGCGGGACCGAGTGCTGCCAGCGCCCGGACGACCCCGTCCTGCAAATCGTTGCGCACCCGATCCTGAAAGGTGATGCCGCCCGCGATGAGCTCGTCGAGCATAGATGCGGGATTGCCGGGCGTTGCTGCTTCCAGTGACGTCGCGTGACAAAGGGCGTGGAAGCGGCCGAAGCTGCGGGTGTCCAGCACATCGGGAAAATGAAAGTCGACGCTCCGCCGCAGGCCGCGCGTTTGCGCCGGCACGACGGATACAAACGGCGGGGCGACGACGAACGTCCAGCGAAGGTTGAAAGCGCGGGACGCGACATTGAGATCTCGCCACACACTCGATGGACGGACCGCCCACGGCAGTACAAACATGCCGACGGCAGTACCAGCGGGTGTTTCGAGCCGCACCACCGCGCTCGAGCGATCGAAGTCGACGTGACGCGCGCGAAAACCGAGCATGCCGGCAAGCGGCATCGCAACCAGATCGAAGAGGGCCCTGATTCCCGTGGCCGGCCCGCACGTCGCGTCGACCCGATCCCACCAGCCGCGGAATCGACGCCACTGGCGATCGAGATTGCCTCCGCCTGCGGATCGTGGGATCGCGGCGTCGAATGCATCCGCGAGGTACTGGCCCGGAAACAGCGTTCCACCAATGCCCGGCAGCGGCGACGTGACCTCCGAGGTCATTTTTCCGCGCGTTGTTCAGCGGAGGTCATGTCTCCGATGAACGCGAGCTCGAGTACCGGACGGCCCGCGGCGATTTCGGACGTCCGGTTCAGATCGGCTCGACGATCGTCGAGGGCTTGCCGGATTTCGTCCGCATCCGTTCTTGCGGAATCGAACCCGCGCAGTTCGCGCCGATCGAACAGTCCGGGCTGCGTCTCTCGTGGCAATTCGTCCGTCAGCAGCCGCGCGACGATCGCGCTTTCAAGCCGAATCTCCGCGTCGGCTCTGCGCCGGAATCGCACCTGAAGTCGCTTGACCCTGACACTCAATGCGCGTGCGGCGACAACGCGGGCGGCATCGATTGTGGCCGGGTCCGGCAAGCGATCGACGCCGGCCACGCAAACGGCAACGATGTGGCGCTCCGCGACGCTGCCGGATCCATCGAGCAGCGGCACCGAGAAAACGAGGACCGAACGATCGCGACTGACGCGGCGAATTTCCGGGAGACGCCGCAGCGATGTCCAGACGGTCCCGGCGGCTTCCGGCGCCGGCACTCTCAATCGTCCTGCGAGGATTCTCGCGGCTCGCAGACGACGGGACATCTGCCGCGCCGGCCGCGCCCGTGACCGACATATGACCAGCCGCGGAGCCGGTGTCTCGCTTTCGTTTATCGCCTCGCCTTGCAGGAGGGCAGCGCCTATCGCCGAGGTGTCCGGCGCGATGCCGCTCAGCACATCCTCGCCAATCGATCGCCGGGCGATGAGCGCGCGTCTGGCGAGACGGGCGAGCAGGCCGCGTTCGAATTCATGGCGCGCCATCATGAGGGTGTAATGCACCGGCTTCGACTGGCCGATGCGATCGACGCGTCCGCATCGCTGCTCGAGTTTCAGCGGGTTCCAAGGCAGCTCGAGGCTGACCACCCATCGCGCGCGTTCCTGAAGGTTGAGCCCCTGGCCGCCGACATCGGTGGCGATCAACGCCTCGGCGCTTCCGTCGAGAAAGCGCCGCAGCTGCTGCCGTCGTTCCGCCGGCGTGAGACCACCATGCAGCTCCGCGACACACGTGCCGAACTGAAGTTTTCGTCGCAGCACCTCGAGCGAGTGGCGGAACTCGGTAAAGATGACGACCGGTTCGCCCGATCGGCCGACGAGCGCGGCGACACGGTCGGCTTTGCTGTCGAATCGTGCCGCGATTTCGGCGAGGCCGCGCAATCGTCTCAACCAGGAACGTTCCTGCGACGATCCCAGCCCGATATCGCCCGTCAGGGCCTGCCGGTCGACGTCATCCAGCTCATCCGAGTCGTCGTCGAACGCCAGTTGCGGCTGCAGCCAGTCGAAGTCGTCGGCACGGTGCCCGTCGCCGAGCCAGGCCAGCCGTCGATCGAGCGACATCAGCAGGGCGCCCATCGTGGACATCGCACGCTTCCGAAAGACAGAGAGAAGCAGCACGGCGGCGTCGCGATGCGCATGACCTGCGGTCCGGAGCGCGGACGCCTCGAATGCCGCGAGCGCATCGAGCAGCCGCTGTTCTGCCTCCGAAAGCCGGACACCATGCCAGCGAACGCGTCGAGGCAGATCGAATCCGACGCTGCTTCGCGTGCGCCGGAACACGACGGGCATTGCCGGCTCGTCGTCGAGGCGGCCCAGGCTGACAAACCGCGTGAATCGAGCCTCGTCCCCGCTGTGTGGCGTGGCGCTGAGCAGCAGAACGCGCCGGGCGCGACGGGCCAGCTCGCCGCAGGCCTCGTGCCGTTCGGAGTCGCCGGATGCGACGTGCGCTTCGTCGATGACGAGCAGGTCCCACGGAGCCGGCGGCAGCGCTTCGATGACATGCGGCTGTTTGACGTAGTCGAGCGACGCAATCCAGACGCCCGGCTGCCGCCAGGGGTTGTCGCCATACGCGTGTTGCCGTGCGATCTCCTCGAGCTTCTGCCGGTCGGCCGCGCGGCTCTCGATTCGAAATCTGCTCCGCAGCTCGTCGATCCACTGATCGCGCAACGGCGCCGGCACGGCAATCAGCGTTCGCGCCGTCGCCGATCGACGATGGACTTCGGCGACGACGAGCCCGGCCTGGATCGTCTTGCCGAGTCCGACCGCGTCGGCGATCAGAACGCGTCGAGCGCCGTTCAGCACGGCGAGCGCGGGCTCGAGCTGGTACGGCAGGATGTCGATGCTCGCGTCGATCGCGCTGGCGAGCGTGGACCAGGTGTGCGCGCGGCCGACGAGCTGCGCGAGCCGCGCCGCCGCGTGCCGGGGCCGGACCCGGCGCAGCCGTTCAACACGTTCGACCGTCGACGGCCGATCGAACGGCGCGAGAAACGTCAGTCTGGCGTCGCGGTTCCTGACGTCGAGCCGGACGACGTTGCGATCGCGGCGCGCGCGTTCGACGCGCCAGCGCCGCTGACGAATCCAGACGACCTCGCCGGGCAGCGGCACTGCGAAGTGCATCTTTTGCCATTCCTCTCTCACCGAGCCGATGAAGAAACTGCAATGGGGCGGCTCGATTGGCCGCAATTCGCGCGGCGGTGGCGTTTAAGAGGCAAGCCAGATGCCAGATCTAACTTCGAGCTTCAAACTTCGAACTTCGAACTGAAGAGCGCAGGCGATGTACGTCAGACGCCTGAGACGAGTCGGCAGTACGTGGCGCCCAGGTGTGAGTCAGCGTCGTCCCAGAATTCGGCGACGAGGGGGTGGCGCTCGAGTGCGGCCTGGACGATGCCGCGCTGGACGCCGCGCCCGCGGCCGTGCACCAGGCGGAGCTCGCGCAGCCCGCCTTCGTGCGCGGCGCGAACGTATTCCTCGACGACGACCGGAATGTCAGCCGGCGCGAAGGTGTGGAGATCGAGCTCCGGTTCGATCGGGATCCTGTGTGACATTAGGAATTCAGATCACCACATCACCACGTCACCACATCACAAATTCACGTATCTTGCCGGTATTCAGCGGTAACCGTTGTGGTGATGCCGCCGCGCACGGAGAAGGCGCCGGTCACCGTCATGCGGCGCGGACGGCAGGCGGCGACCAGATCGTCGAGGATCTTGTTCGTCGCGGCCTCGTAGAAGATGCCCTGGTTGCGATAGTCGATGAGGTAGTACTTCACCGATTTCAGCTCGACGCAGGCGCGATCCGGCGTATAGCGGATGACGATTTCGCCGAAGTCCGGCAGTCCCGTCTTCGGACAGAGCGACGTGAACTCCGGACAGCGGATTTCGATCTCGTAGTCGCGTTCCGGACGAGGGTTCGGGAACGTTTCGAGCGCGGCGGTCACAGCAACGATTGTAGTCAGCGGTAGAGTGGTTGGCACGCGTCGCACGATCGAAGAGTGCTTGACAAAGTCGCGCGACGGGGATCGCGCGCGCAACGACGCGCCGCACGATTCGATCGCGAAAATACGGCGGTAATTGACATTATTTCCGGCGCAGGACTACGATACCGGCCGCTTTTACAGATTGCCGTCGGACCGCTGGCGCGCACGGTTCGAACGACAGACACCATCGCGCGCCCCAGCCAGGGAGAAGACAGCAATGGCAGACGCCCGGCGCATGGGCAAGATGGAACTCTTCGCGCACTTCGCGGAAAAGTTCGACATGAAGCGCACCGCCGTGCGCGATCTCTTCGACGAACTCCTCCGCCTGTCCGAGAAAGAGTTGAAGCGGTCAGGTGAGTTCGTCCTTCCCGGGATGTGCAAGCTGGTCGTCCAGAAGCGAAAGGCACGCGAGGGCCGCAATCCGGCGACCGGCGAGCCCATCAAGATCCCGGCGAAAACCGTCGTCAAAGCACGCATCGCCAAACAGCTCAAGGACGCAGTTCTGCCTCGAAAGTAGTCAGCGCCCAGGAAGGCTGGAGACGGGAAGCGGGGAAGCGCGCCACTGCCACGCCCCACCGCTTCTTGTCTTCCGGCCTTGACACCCGCCGCAAACCCTTCGCCCTTCGCCTCGTTCTGCGTACTATCTACTATCTAAGTGCGTGAACCGCGTGGTGCGGGCCACCGCGTGTCACACCTATCGGGAGGCCGAGTTGGCGGAACAGTTTGATGTCGTCGTCATTGGCTCCGGGACCGGCGGCTACGTCGCGGCGATTCGAGCCGCGCAGCTTGGTCTCAAGACCGCCGTCGTCGAACGTCAGCCGTCGCTCGGCGGCACCTGCCTCAACTGGGGGTGCATTCCGACGAAGGCGCTTCTCGAGCACGCGCACGCGCTGAAGATCGCTCAGGAGGCGGCCGAGTGGGGCATCAACTTCGGCCAGCCCGTCAAGCCGTCCCTCGATATGAGCCGCGTCCACGCGCGCAAGGACAAGATCGTGACCGGTCTCACCAAGGGCGTCGAGTTCCTCTTCAAGAAAAACAAGATCGAGTGGGTCAAGGGCAGCGGACGCCTCGCCGGTGCCGGCAAAGTCGAGGTCAGCGGCGGGACCTCGCGCTCGCTCGCCGCGCGCGAGATCATTGTCGCGACCGGCTCCGCGCCGCGGAGCGTGCCGGGCGTCACGATCGACAAGAAACACATCGTGACGAGCGACGAGGCGATTCACTTCCCGGCCGTACCGAAGTCGATCGCCATCATGGGAAGCGGCGCGGTCGGGGTGGAGTTCGCCTCGATTTTCAAGCGCTTCGGAAGCGACGTGACGCTGATCGAGCTGCTGCCGCGGATCGTCCCGAACGAGGACGAAGCCGTTTCCGCGGAATTGGAGAAAGCGTTCAAACGGCGCGGCATCGTCGTCAAGACCAACGCGAAGGTCACGTCGGCGACGGTCGTGTCGGATGGCGTCCGGCTCGAGATTGCGGCCGCGAACAAGACGGAATCATTGACGGTCGAAAAGCTGTTGGTCGCGACCGGACGCGGTCCCATGACGGACGGTCTCGGCGCGGCGGAGACAGGGCTGACGCTCGATCGCGGCTACGTCACGGTCGATCAGCTGTTCCGCACCGGCGTGGCGGGCATCTCCGCCATCGGCGACGTCATCGCGATGCCCGGCATCGCCCATCCGCAGCTCGCGCATTTGTCGTCCGCGGAAGGGATTGTGCTCGCGGAGCGGATTGCCGGCGTCGACACGAGGCCCATCAATTACGACCAGGTGCCGTCCTGCACGTACTGCGAGCCGGAGATCGGCAGCATCGGCCTGACCGAGCAGGAGGCCGCCCGTCGCGGCTATGACGTCCGCATCGGGACGTTTCCGTTCGGCGTGCTCGGCCGTGCCAAAATGGCCGGTGAGACCGAAGGGTTCGTGAAGATCGTCGCCGAGAAGCGCTATGACGAGGTCCTGGGCGTCCACATGATTGGCGCCCGCGCGACCGAGCTCGCCGCCGAAGCCGCGATGGCGCTGCGGCTCGAAGCGACCGTCGAGGAGATGATCCGGACGATTCACGCGCACCCGACGATGTCCGAGGCGGTGGGTGAGGCGGCGCACGCGGCGCACGGGGCCGCCATACACGTCTGAAGCCTTGAATTTGTGAACTGGTGATCTGGTGATGTGTGATTTGAAGGCGCTTGTCCTGACAATGGTTTCAATTCACCACATCACTACATCACCACATCACAATTTCCAGCGAGGCAGTCTATGTCCACCAATGTGATGATGCCGCAGATGGGCGAGTCGATCGCCGAGGGCACGATCGTCCGCTGGATCAAGAAAGTCGGCGACGCGATCGACAAGGACGAGCCGCTCTTCGAGATTTCGACCGACAAAGTCGACGCGGAGATTCCGTCGCCCGGCGCCGGCGTGCTGCTCGAGATCAAGGTCAGGGAGGGTGAAACCGTCCCGGTCAACAGCGTCGTCGCGGTAATCGGGGGCGCGGGTGAGAAGGCCGCGGCCGCGCCGGCAGCCGCCGCGCCGCCTCCGCCGACGGCGTCGAGCGCGCCGGATGGATCCGCCGCGCCTCCGCCGGAGGCCGGGGTCAGACCGGGGTCAGACCGGGGTCAGACCGGGGTCAAACCGGGGTCAGACCAGGGTCAGACCACGGCCACTCGCCCCGTACCGCAGCCGGAGCCGACAGCACCGACGCTCGCCGAGCTTCGCCGTCAACGGTCCTCGCCGCTCGTCCGCCGGATCGCCAAAGAGCACGGCATCGACATCACGGAACTGAACGGCAGCGGAATCTCCGGGCGCGTCACGAAGAAAGACATCCTCGCCTACGTCGAGAGTGGATCGCCGCGCGCGGCGCGAGGCGCGCCGACGCCGGCGGCCAGGACCTTCGAAGCCCCGCCGGCCTTCAAGCCGGGCGAGGACGTGCGCATCGAGAAGATGAGCGTGATCCGCAAGAAGATCGCCGAGCACATGGTGATGAGCGTCCATACATCACCGCATGTGTACTCGGCGTACGAAGTAGACTTCAGCCGCGTCGAGAAGCTTCGCCTGGCGAAGAAAGCGGAGTACGAAGCCGCCGGCGTGAAGCTGACGTACACGACCTTCATCGCGAAGGCGACGGTCGACACGATCCGGCAATTCCCCTTCAGCAACGCCTCGCTCGACGGTGACAACGTCGTCTACAAGCGCGACATCAACCTGGGGATTGCCGTCGCGCTCGAGTCCGGGCTCATCGTGCCGGTCATCCGGAACGCGGACGAGCGGAGCATGCTCGGACTCAGCCGTGCGATTCAGGATCTCGCGCATC
>JBLNGH010000673.1:0-4900 GCA_050264575.1 Acidobacteriota bacterium
GCGACGCTCGACGCGCACGGCGATCAGGTGAACGTCGCGCACGCACGGCTTCTCGAGGTCCGACGGCTCCTCCTGATCGGCCGGGTCGACGATGCCGAGCGGGTGCTGGCCGAACTCGACCCGGCGCCGTTGCCGCCCGCGTCGAGAACCGCCCACGAGCTGGTGGTGGCGGGGATCGCCATCAGACGGCTGCGGACGACGTCGGCGCGTGCGGCACTCGCACGGGCGCAGCGGGCGGCGCGTGACGCGCAGATTCCGGCGCTGACAGCCGAGGTCGAACGCGCCTCCCTCGTGCTGAACACGCCTGCGGCGCGCCTGGTTGCGAACGGCGAGGAGTTGCCGCTCTTGCTCGAAGACGTCGAAGCGCTGCTGGCGTCGGACGCGCTCGTCGTGGATACGTTCCGTCACGTCGTGCGTCACGCGCGTACGGCGATCTCGCTTGCGCGCCGGCCCGTGTTGTTCGCGCTCGTCCGCGCGCTGGGTGAGGTGTGGCCGGGCGACGTGTCGAGAGACGCGCTTGTCGCCCGCGTATTTGGGGCGAAGCACGCGGATGAATCGCATCGCGCGCGGCTGCGGGTCGAAGTCGGGCGGCTTCGCAGGGTGCTTCGGACGCTCAGCCGCGTAACCGCGACGGCACGGGGATTCGTGCTGTCGCCCCGGCGCGCACGCCGGGTCGTCGTCCTGGCGCGTCCCGCTGAAATCGACGCAGCGCATGCGGCCGTGCTCGCGTTCCTCGCTGACGGTGAGTCGTGGTCGAGCTCCGGCCTCGCGCTGGCGCTTGGAGCGAGCCAGCGGACCGTGCAGCGGGCGCTCGACGCGCTCTCGGCAGCGGGGAAGGTGCAGCCGTTCGGTCGCGGGCGGGCCCGCCGCTGGGTAACGCCACCGGTGCCGGGATTCACGACGACGTTGTTACTCCCGGCTCCGCTGCCGGGTGACTAAGCTGGAGGCATGCAGCGCTCAACCGCCGAGATCGTCCGCGAGTATGCGTTTCCGGGTGTCGACAACGTGGGCGGAGTCACGTACGACGGTCGGTACGTCTGGTTTGCGGCGGGAGACAGGCTGAACGCGTTCGATCCTGCGAATGGTGAGACGCTGCGTACGATTGACATCGCCGCGCATGCAGGGACGGCCTTCGACGGCCAGCATCTGTTTCAGATCGCCGAAGATCGGATCCAGAAGATCGATCCGAAAACCGGTCGGGTAGTGGCCACGATTCCCGCGCCCGGCGGCGGCGGCGACTCGGGGCTCGCATGGGCCGAAGGGACGCTCTGGGTGGGTCACTATCGCGATCGCAAGATCCATCAAATCGATCCTGAGACAGGCGCGATCCTTCGGACGATCGAGTCCAACCGTTTCGTGACCGGCGTCACCTGGGTCGACGGAGAGCTCTGGCACGGCACCTGGGAAGGTGACGAAAGCGATCTGAGGCGGATCGATCCTCGAACCGGTGAGGTTCTGGAAAGGCTCGAGATGCCGCGTGGAATCGGCGTGTCGGGCCTCGAGTCCGACGGCGGCGATCGCTTCTTTTGCGGAGGCGGCAGAAGCGGGAAGGTTAGGGCCGTCCGGCGACCCAGGCGACGCGTCAGGAGCGGCCGCGAGTAGTGTAGGGTTGAACTGACACACGCGCGGTGTCAGCGATGCGTTCGATCACCCGATCTGCCGCTCTGGCGTTGACGGTCGTCGCGCTCGGTTCGTGCGGCGGGTCCTCGCCGCCATCCGGGCCATCGCCGCCAAGCGCCGACTTTGCGGCGCAGTTCGACTCGCTCTGGAACACCTTCGACCAGCAGTACTCGTACTTCGACTACAAGCACATCGACTGGAACGCGCTGAGGGACCGCTTCCGTCCCATGGCGATCGCGGCCGGCGACCAGGCATCATTTATCAGTGTCGTGCGGGAGATGCTCTCGACACTTCACGATCAGCACCTCGTCATTCGTAACCCCGCAGGCGGGGTCACGCCGACATACGATCCGGGATACTTCGTCAACTGGGACCGGGCTGTCTGGCAGCAATACATTGCGCGCGGCACCTGGACGCCGGGCCGAGGCGATTGGGGTCACGGCACGTTGAACGGCACTGCGTACATCGTGATTGGCGCGTGGAATGGTACCAATTTTTCCGCGAGTGACTTCGACGCGATCCTCGAGAACTACCGGAATGCTCCGAGGCTGATCATCGACGTGCGCATGAACGGCGGCGGTGACGATCAGATTGCGTTCCAGGTCGCAGGCCGCTTCGCGACGAGTTCGGTGACGACAGGCTATTTCAAAATCCGAAGGGGACCGGGGCACTCGGACTTCGGGCCGCTGACGACGCGGACTTTGTCGCCGCGCGGGTCGTGGCAGTACACGCGCCCCGTCCTGGTGCTGATCGGCCGGCGCTGCTTGAGCAGCAATGAATCGTTCATCTCGGCGATGCGTCAACTACCGAACGTGACGCTCGTGGGCGACCGGACGGGTGGCGGGTCAGCAAATCCGGAGACGTTCCCGCTTGCGGGCGGCTGGTCGTACACGGTGTCGCGGTGGATCGAATACACGGCCGACATGGAGGTGATCGAAGACGTCGGGATCGCGCCTCAGGTAGTCGTGCCGGCGTCACCGGCAGACTTCGCCCAGGGCCGCGATCCAGTGCTCGATTGGGCGCTGTCGTCGGCTGAGGCAGCGACCTCAGCGTATCGGCGCGAAGAGTGGCGCGTGCATGCGCTGGAACGCCACGCCGTCGGCGTCCTTCCCCTCGATGAGAATCCTGAAGCCGTCCGCGCCAGGAGTAAACCGCGATAGGTAGAAACCGTCACCGGCCTCGAGAGGCAGCTCCGCGATTCGCCGGAATTCGCCGCTGACGAGCGACGCCTTGACTTCCGACGGCTTGCCGGCGACGTAGATCCTCACCGTGTTCTCGACACTCGGAGTTGGAACCGCCGTGAACGTCGTGCTGCCGGGCGGCGCGAATTGCACCTGCGCGATGCCGATTGCACTCCGGGCCTGGGCCACGACGCCAGACACGCCGCTTCCTGACACGCGGATCGTCCAGATACCGGGCTCGGGCCGTCTGACGATGACCATGCGCTCGGCGCGGAAACTCGACAGCTCAGTGACGTCGTCGCCGCCCGCGAGCTGGCCGGACGGGCGCAGGACGTGGGCGACCTGAAGGCACTGGACGGAGATCGAGAACAGCACGCTTTCGACTGATGGATCGATTGGCACGCGAAGCTCGTGCAGCCCGGCTTTGAGAGAGCCGGCGAGTCTGTAGATCGTCTGTGGATGCGATCCGAACGCGATGAGCAGCGAGGCGGAGTCGCCGATTTCTTCTGGCGCCAGCAGCAGCAGGTGACCGCCCGAGCCTTCGGCGATGTGGAAGTACGACGTGTCGAGGCGCGCGGCGCACGGCCAGCCGCTTCGGGTATTTGGCGCTTGTTGCTGTGCGCCAATCAGGAGCGGGGCCGCGAAGACGGCCGCGGCCACTAGTGGCTTCATAGAGATCTTTATCGGTCTGGAATGGCTGTCTGTTACTGTCTCGCATCGTCGAGGCCGAACTGAAGTAGTCTTGGACCCTCACCGGAGTGTCGTGAAGCGTCTGGTTCTTCTCGCCCTCCTTGTCGCGACGCCAACCGCGTCGGCGGTGCAGCTTCGCTCTGACGCCGACATCCGCCGGATCCTGACGGCAGATCACGCTGCTTGATTTGGCGACTCACCGGTCAGGCCTCCCGCGGATGCCCGCGAATTTCGCTCCGAAAGATCCCTTCAATCCGTACGTGGACTATCCGGCCGAGCGACTCTACGAGTTTCTCTCGAGCCACGAGCTGCGCCGTGATGTCGGCGCGGAGTACGAGTATTCGAATCTCGGCTCGGGTCTGCTGGCTCTGGCGCTGGCGCGCCGCGCGGGCACGGACTTCGAGACCGCGCTACGCGATCGGGTCTTCCGCCCGCTCGGCATGTCGAGCACGGGCATCCGGCTGACGCCCGCCTTGCAGTCCGGGATGGCACCCCCGCACTCATCGGCTTTTCATGTCGCGCCGGTACTCGAGTATCGACGACATCGGCCGCCATGTCCTCAATCCGAAGGCGTTGGCCGATGACGGCACGCGCGTCAGACCGCAGGAGCGAACGGTCTCCACGGTCCCCGCCGATTTGCTCGATGCGTATGCGGGCCGTTATCGCTTCTCGAACGGCGAAGTCTGGACCGTGCGGCGCGACGGCCCGCGCTTTTTCATCAAGAAACCCACTGAACCCGAAGTCGAGGTCTTCCCGGAAGGCGACTTCGTGAAGGGCAGCGACGACTTCTTTTCGAAGACCGCCGATGCGATGTTCACGTTCGACTTCGACAAAGAGAATCCGCGCCTGGCGAGTCAGCTGGCGTTTCATTGGTCGTTCCTCGAGCCGCGCGTGGGGAAACGAGTCCAGTGGCCAGCGCTCCGGCCAACGCTCTGCTTTCGACGTCAGTGCCGCGCAAATGACAGCGCGATCGGAAACAGGTTGATCAGGGCGTGCACCGTGACGGGTGCGAACAAGTTGCCGCGGCTCCTGTGGAAGACGACGCCGAGAATCAATCCACCGGGGACGCCCTGACCAAACGCCGCCCCGAACGCGGCCCGCCAGTCGCCATGAGACGGCCAGCGTGGATTCATGTACGCGTAGGGCAGGTGATAGGCACCGAACAGCAGCGACGTGATCAGGATCGCGGGCCACGCGCGCCCGAACGCGCGGTAGAGCCGGCCTTGCAGGAACCCGCGAAAGAAGAACTCCTCGGTGAAGCCGGCGGTGATGAACGAAAAGCCCAGCGCGACCGGCAGCAGCCAGAGCGCTCGTGGGGATGCGATCAAGCCGGCCATGAGGGCGGCATCCCGCGATGCCCAGAACTGCAGGCCGCACAGCGCTAACCCAAGCGGGCCGGCCCAAATCAA
>JBLNGH010000674.1:0-11790 GCA_050264575.1 Acidobacteriota bacterium
TGACCACGCCCACCGAGCCGGCGTCGGTCGGCGCGCTGCAGCAGGGGACGTTGGATGTCTCCGGAACGATCGGCGACATCACCGGACCGACCGGCATCAACACCATCCTCAGCAATCCCACGCCTGAGAGCCAGGGCATCTCGAGCGTGGTTCAGGCCTCCGGCATTCTCCGGATCATTTTCCGCAAGCCGTGACAGGCATGCGGTCGCTGCTCCCCGCCGTCCTCGCCGTGGTATGCCTGCCCCCGGTGCCGCTGAGCGCGCAGGCTGCGGCGACGTCGGCCCGAACCGGCGTCTACTTCGAGACCTACAGCTTCGGCTCCGGGCTCGCGTTCAACAAGATCAGCGAATTCACGATTCCGTTCGTCGTCACGCAGCGGCTGGGCAACCGACTCACGCTCGATGTGAGCAGCGCGTACGCGAGCGCGTCGGTCACTGAAGCAGGCGGCAGCCAGGTCGAGTATTCCGGCCTGGTCGATACCGACGTGCGCGCGACGATTGGCGTGATTCCCGGAAAGCTCGTGTTCAACGTCATCGGCACGCTTCCCACAGGCGCGCAGGCGGTCGCCGACACGACGATTCCGCTGTTCGGCGCGACCGCGACGGATTTGTTCGGCTTCACCACGCCGAGTTTCGGCTCCGGAGGCGGTGTGTCCGCCGGATTCGCGTCCGCGTTCAGGATGGGGACCAGCTGGGCGTTCGGGACCGGCGCGAGCTACCGCCAGGGCATGACGTACACGCCCGTCGCCGGCGGCTCCGAGATGGCGCCCGGTGGCGAGATTCGCGCCCGCCTGGGCGTCGAAGGGCCGGTCGGCGGCGCCAAGTATTTCCGCAGCGCATTCGTGTACACGAGGACCGGCAACAACGATCTGGGGGGCGGCTCGCAGAGCGCGATCGGCGACCGCTTCCTTCTATATGCGGCGCTCAGCATGCCGCTCGGGAATGCCCACCTGTCCGTGTACGGCTGGAACATGCTGCGACAGCGTCCCAGTGACTTCGCGACGCCCGGCACGGTCTCGGTCCCCCGCGGCAACGTCTTCACGCTCGGCGCCAAGCTCGACCGGCCGCTCAGCCCCAGGACGATCCTCGCGCCGTTGCTCGAATTCCGCCACGAGCTGACTGCCACCGCTACGCAGATGGAGCTGCTTGGCTACCTGCTGCGCGCCGGGACCGATCTGCGCTATCGCCTGAATGACCGCGCCACCACCGTGCTCCAGGCGCAGGTCGCGGCCGGCAAGCTCCACGATCAGGGCACGACCGTCTCCGTTGCGGGTCCGCGGCTCGGTCTCTGGATCGAGTGGACCAGGTGATCAGCCGTCGCCGTCTGGCGTCCGTGGTGTGCGTGGCCGCGGCGCTCGCGTGTGGCGAGGGGTTTGCGCCGGGCCAGCCGGTGAACCTCGCGATTATCCCCGTGCTCTCCGACGCGATGCCCGGCGTCCTCTCCGGCGATCTGGATGAGCTGCACATTCGCATTGCGCGCGTGCCGTCCGGCGCGCTGGTCCTCGACACGACAGTCGCCGTGGACACGGCGGGCAATGTCGACCTTGCAATCACCGTCCCATTGCTCTCGGATCCCGAGGCGTTCGAAGTATTCCTCGAGGGTATCCGGTCGGCCGACGCGGCGGTGCTCTACTTCGGCATCGATACCGTGAGCGTGACGGCTGCGTCCGCGGAGCCGCCGCCCGTCGAAATCCCGGTGAGTTATGTCGGACCGTGCCAGGCCACGTCCGGCTGTGCGGTCACGGTCGGTCCGATCGGCGCGACGCTGGCGCAAGGGGATTCGCTGTTGCTGGTCGCGCTCGTCGATTCGAGCGGCATCCCCGTGACGGGTGTGCCGCTCAGCTTGATCAATCTCGATACCAGCGTGGTCCAGGTGCGCAGCTCCCGCTATGTGGTCGCGCGCACGGGCACAGCCGGGGGTCTGGCGCGCGTGGTCGCGCAGATCCGGAGCGATGAAGACACGTTGACCATCGCTGTCCAGGCGCCGGGCGCGCCGTCGATCGGCCTCGGCCTCACGGCCGTGATCTTCAACGCGACCGCGGGCGCCGGGAATCCCGCGGCGCAAACCGTCAATGTCACCAACAGCGGCGCCGGCACGCTGAGCGGGCTGGCCGTCGGCAGCATCGTGTACAATCCTGCCGGCACCGCCTGGCTGGGAACGAGCTTCAATGTCACGACGGCCCCCGCCACACTGACACTGTCGGCGGCCACCGGCAGCCTGATCCCCGGCTCCTATACGGCGACGGTGCCCGTGACATCGCCCGTGGCGAGCAACAGCCCGCAGCTGCTGACCGTGACGTTCGTGGTCACCGCGGCGGCGCCCGCATCGGTGATCGTCACGCCCGGGTACGCCGCCATTCGCACAACCGCGCCCAACCAGACGGTCCAGCTCGCCGACACGGTGAAGGACGCGGTCGGCACTGTGCTCCCGCCGAGTCTCGCGACCTGGACGAGCCGCAACCCGTCGGTCGCGACGGTGAGTGCGACGGGACTGGTCGCCGGCGTCAGCGCCGGATCGGCGGTGATCGTTGCGCAGGCCGGCGCCGCCGCGGACTCGATGGTCGTCACGGTGGGCAACGCCGCGGCCGCGCCGGGTGACATGCTCGTCGCGGCCGTCACGAACAATCGCGCGTTCGGCACGCGCCGCGTGGGTCAGGCGGTGACGGTCGAGGTTCGCGTCGATCAGCTCGCGACCAGCGATTCGCTCGGCAGCTACAACGCCCGCTACAGCTGGAATCCGGCGGTGCTGCGGTTCGACAGCACGTCCGCGGGCAGCTACGCGGCGCCGACGGTCAACGACAGCTCGTCGATCGGCGTGCTGCGCTTCGCGGGCGTGGACGCGAACTCGCGTAGCGGCTCACTCGTGCTGACTCGCCTCTGGTTCACGGCGCTCACGACGGGCGACGACGCGCACGTGCTGGAGCTCAGCGAGATGTCGGGCGTGTCGCCGAACTTCTTCAATTACTTCCAGAACAACCGCTACGTGCTCGTATCGGGTTCTGCGAGAATCACCCCCTAGCTCGGCGCTGCCGAGGGAGGACTAGGATCATGTTGCCACTTCGTACCATCGCCATGGCCGTTGTGCTGGCCGGTGCCGCGTGCGCCGACGAGCCGACCCGGCCGGATCCCGTGCCGCCACCCGTCGTCCAGGGTGTCGATGCCTACGTGATCGTCGACAACCTCCAGGCCACGCCGGGGCAGACCGTACGCGTGAGTGTGCTGGTCCGCGCCGCCGACGCCGCCGTGAAGGTCGGCAGCTACACGGGCCGCCTGCATTTCGACGCGGCACTGCTGCAGTACAAGGCCGACGTCGCGATCAACGACGGCCTGCGCGTCGCGAATCCCACTGGCGCGGGGACCGGCGAGATCCGGTTCGCCGGCGCGAGCGCGACCGGGTTCGCGGACCTGACGCTGTACAGCGCCACGTTCACCGTAAAGCAGGCCAACTGGGCGCGGGCGCTCACACTTCAGATGGAAGAGCTGTCGGCGGCGCGCTCGCTCACGAACCTGTCGCCGCAACTGCGCGTGCAGCGCGCCGTGCTCGCGGCCGATCAAGTCAAGCCGTAACGGAGTGATCGTGCGTCGCGTCCCCACTCCGGGCCTGGTGTCACTGCTCGTCCTGGCGGCTGCACCTGCAGCACTCCAGGGGCAGGCGCTCGTCGGCATGTATCCGGCGGGTGTGGGGCTCGACAGCGGCCGGCGCGCGACGGTGCCGATCGTGATCAGCGCGGGCGGCGCGACCGTCGGGTCGTATCAGCTGCAGGTCACGTGGGACTCGACTGTGGTCCGCTTCATCACTTCCGCGCCGGGTGCCTTCGGCGCGCCGACGGTGAATGCCACCGGCAACGGCTCGCTCACCCTCGCCGGAGCGAATCCGACCGGCGCCGCCGGCCTGTTCTCCATCGCCGAGCTCACGTTCGAGATGCGCACCGACACCGGATCCTCCCCGGTGACGGTCGTCTCGCCCGTGCTCACGGCGGCGGTGAGCTTCGCGTCGATCGCCGCGACCGGGACGTCCGGCGCGATCTGCGCGTCGAGCGGCGCGTTCGGCGACGTAAACCGCGACGGGGGCATTCTGTCGAACGACGCGCTGCTCGTCGTGACGGCGGCGGTCGGGCTGTCGATCGCGCCGTTCACGCTGGTGAATGCCGATGTCGACGCCGACGGCGATGCCGACACGCGCGACGCGCTCGGGATTCTATCCGCGGCCGTGGGCCTGCCGAGCTTCGTCCGCGTGGGCCAGATCAACGCGCCGTGCGCCGGCGCGCCGGCCGTTACGCTCGCGCTCACGCCGCCCACGGTGCAGCTCGCGCCCGGCGACGTCCTGCCGGTGGCCGCCCAGGCGCACGATGCCGGCGGCAACCCGACGGCCACGACGGGTCTCGCCTGGAGCTCGAACGCGCCCGGCGTCGCGACCGTCGATTCAACCGGTCGCGTCACCGCCGTCGGCAACGGGTCGGCCACGATCAGCGCGCAGGCGATCGGTGTCAGCCAGAGTATCGGCGTGACCGTCCAGCCCCGGCACACCTGGTACGTGGCGCAGAGCATCGCCGCCACCAACACCATCCACCTCGGCTCCGCCGCGTATCCGTTCGCGACGATCCAGGAAGGTGTGAACGCCGCGGCATTGGGAGACACGGTGCGGGTCGGCAACTCGCCTCCCTACGGCCCCGTCACGATCCTCAGGCGCGTCGTCTTGTTGGGCGACTCGAGCGCTGCCGGCATGCCGACGATCACCAACGCCGCGGGGCCGGCGATCACCGTCGGCTCGTCCGGATTGGTCGTGATCCGGCGCTTCCAGCTGCTCGAATCGAACGCCGGCATCGAGGCTGGCCTGGTGACCCCGGGTGACTCGATCGAGATCCAGTCGGTCGTGGCGAATTCGATGCGCGGACCGGGGTTCCGCGTCCGCAACATGCGGCGCGCCGTGGCGCTCGGCATCAGCGGCACCGGGCTCGCGCTCGCCGGCTTCCTCGCCGAGACGACCGCCGCCGTGGTGGTCGATGGCGCCGATTTCCGCGCCATCTCACCGGCCCCCTATCCCAACGTCGAAGGTCCCGTGTCGATCGGTGTCGCGTTGGTGAAGGGCGATTCGCTCCGCGCGAGCCGCGTCACGGTCTTCGGCGCGTCGTCCGAGCGCTCCGTCTCGATCGGCGCCTCGTTCGTGGAGCGCGTCGATCTGACTCAGTTCAACCTCGGCGCGGCCGGCCCCATCAAAGTGGATAGCGCACGCTACGTCGCGCTTGTGAGCGGCACGGCGCAGGGGCTGCGCGACGGAATCGTGATCAGCGCCGACACCGCTCTCATTTCCAACGTGGTGCTGCGGACCTCGCTCGACGGTGTGCGGATTCGACAGCGGGATCCGGCGACCCGCACGCCGGCGTCGTTCGCGCGCGTGACCAGGTCACGGATCGACTCCGTGAGCTTCGGCACCGGGATCAGCGTCACGGGCATCGATCGCGTCACCGTCGATTCAACGACGGTCGAGAATGTCAGCAACGGCGCCGGCATCGTGGTCACGCCCACGAGCCTCCTGACCCTGCGCGCCGATACCCTGCGCAACATCATGGATGAAGCGCTGCTGGCCGACTCGGTCGGCACCGTGTCGCTCGCCTGGCTGCAGGTGACGGGCTCCGCCCAGCCGTCGTTCAAGCGCTTTGGCGCCTCGATCTTTGCCGTCACGATCCTGCACGCGGACTCCGTGCGTCTCGACACCACCGCCGTCGTCGACAATCCCGGCGGCGGCGTGCTCGTCGATTCCGCGCGGGTCGTTCATGGCGACGCGACGACCATCCTCCGCAACCTCGGTCAACGCGCGGTGATCTGCGAGTTCGGCTGCGATGTGCTGCCGAGTGGACCCGCGCGCGCGACCCGCGTGATCTACCAGACGACGCAAGCGCCCGGGATGGCGCTCGCCACGGTGCAGCGTGCGCAGCTCGATCGCTTTGTGGTGGACTCGAATCCGTTTGGCGCCATCGATGCGGATCTGTCCGCGGTAGCGAACCCCACGCTCGTGATTCAGGGTGGTCGCATCGGGGGCGGTCAGTACGCGATCCGCGCGCTGGGCGACGTGAACGCGCCCAGTGGCGGCGTGAGCGTGGACGGCACCCGGCTTGCGAACGCGGACAAGGGGATCGCCGCGTCGAATTTCTCCAGCTTCTCGCTGACGCGGGCCCGCCTCGACAGCATCCCGTACCGGCAAGCAAACGTGGGCGTTCTGCTCAGTAACGTGACGAACATTTCGATCGCCGACGACACCCTGGCGGACGGCGTCGATGCCGGCATCCGGGTCGACGGCGCGGCCGCCGTCGCGATCCAGCGCGTCACGCTCCGCGGCTTCCGTGACAGCTGCGGCGAGTGCGGGGACTATGCGCTGAGCTTGAACGCGATCCAGACCTCCCTCCTCGTGTCCGGCGGGCGCCTGGAGCAGAACCAGATCTCGGGTGCGTCGGTGGGGGTCGGCTCGACGGCGACGATCACGTTCGACAGCATGGTCGTGGTCGGGCACACGGGCCAGGGCCTCCAACTGCAGTCGCCCACCACGGTGCGGCAGAGCGTATTCCAGGGGAACGGCACCGGCATCAGCGTCTTCGCCGGGGCCGAAGGTTCGACGATCGTAAACAACAACTTCGTCGGGAATACGAACTTCGCCGTGTCAAACGGGACCGCGCCCGTGCTCGATGCGGTCAACAACTGGTGGAATCACCCGCTCGGGCCGTCCGGGTGCAGCACGTGCAACATTGCCTCGACCGGTGATCCCGTCAGCGAAAACGTGTCCTTCGTGCCGCCGCTGGACGCGCCGAACGGCGCCGCGCCGCTGCCGGCGCCGCGCCGGCTCTCACGAGGCCGGCCGTGAGGCGGCTCGCGTTCCTGGGACTCCTCCTCCCGTCGTTCCTCGGCGCGCAGACCGTCCCGGTGCGTCTGGGAGGAGGACTGTCGTCCTTCACCAACGTCCCCTTCGACGTTCCCGTCGAGGTCGACTGGTCCGCCCGCGCCGATCGCCTGGGGGCGTTCACCACGGCGCTGCGCTGGGACCCGGCGATTCTGCGGCTCGACGCCGCTGGTCCCGGTGCATTCAGCGCGATTACCGTCAACGCCGATTCCGCCCCGCAGGGCGTTCTCAAGCTCACCGGGGCGAATCCCAACGGCGCCACGGGCCGCGTCACCGTCGGCGTCGCGCGGTTCACGCCAGTGCAGGGCACCAGTGCAACGATTGTCGTGGACGTGCGTGAGCTGGCCGCCGCCGGTCCCCTGTTCACGAATGCGCTGCCCGAGGCCGCCCCGGAAAACGGGCTCTATTGCCCGGCGCGTGGCTACTGGGGCGATGCCGACGCCGATCGCAGCGCCGGCTCGCGCGACGCGCTGCTCGCCTTGTCGGCCGCCGTGGGGCTCGATGTCTCCGCGTTCCCGGATATCGGTCTGGCGGACGTGGACGCCAGCACGGCGATCGAAGCGCGCGACGCGCTCATCATCCTGTCGCACGCCGTCGGAATCGACGTCAGTGCGTTCCGGGTGATGCGCATCGCCGTGGGTGCGTGCGGCAGCGAGGCGGTCGTGGCGTATGCCGTGGCCCCCGAAACCGCGACGGTCGCCGTCAACCAGGGATTCTTCATGCAGCTCCGCGCCTCCGTCGCGGGAGCCAGCCGCACGATCCCGGACGTGTTCTGGCGGTCGAGCAATCCCGCCGTACTCCTCGTGCAACAGGATGGTCAGGCAGTCGCGCTCTCACCCGGAAGCGCGACGGTGATCGCCAAGAGCGGGTTGCGCGACAGCGCGGTCGCGACGCTCAACGTGGTCGCCCGGCGATCGGTGCACCTGGTCGATGCGGCTGCGGTGGTGAACGCGATTCGGCTCGGCAACTCCGAGTATCCATTTGCGAGCGCGGAAGAGGCGAGCTTCGCAGTTCAGGATGGCGACACGGTCTCGATGCGGCCGGGTCGCTATCTCGAGGAAGCCGTCTTCCTGCGCAGCGTGACGGTGCTTGGTACGGCGTCCGGCGTGCGGATTCTGGGCCGGGGACTGTCGTCCACGGCGCTGAGCTTCTACGGCGCGGGCGCGAACACGGTGGCGGACGTCGCGTTCGACAGCTCCCAGTCGGGGATCTGGGCCCAGCAGCCGTTCAACCTCCCGCCGTCGAGGCTGCGCGTCGTGAACGTGACGACGCGCGACGTCACCTATCCGGTACAGACGGACAACGTGATCACGCTGGTGCAGAACGCCGACTTCACCCGCGGCTCCTTCGGCGTGTCGACCTTCCGGGGCGGCGTCGACAGCGTCACCGGCAGCACGATCACCGACTTCGACTTCGCCCTGGATCTCGAGAACTCCGGGGCATACGTCCTCAACAACATCATTCAGCGCCCCCGCACGGTCGGAATCGGATCCTACGGCGCGCCTGGAGACTCGTCGTCGCTCATCAACAACAATGTGAGTTGCGATACGACGTTCGCCACGGGGATCGAGGCCGAGAACGCCCATCGCATGGTGGACAACGTGGTGTCGGGATGCGACAGCGGCATCTCGGCAACGGTAACCGCGTTGGGGACCACGCCCACCATCGAGGTGCGCGGCAGCACCGTGAACATTCCCGTCAATGCGAACGGGACCGGCATCCTCGTATCCGGATCCTTCCACGCGGTCGTCGCGAGGAACACGGTGCTTGGCGGCAGCCAGAACGGACCGGGCAGCATCAAGGTCGCGGGCGACTTCTCCTCGGGCCGTGCTCCGCTGGCGCGACTCGATTCGAATACCGTGCTGAATGCCGTCGTGTGGGCGATGTATGCGGGCGAGGTCGACACGCTGATCGCCCGTGGCAACCTGGTGGAGGACGTCGCCGGGTCGACCACCTACTTCTTTACCGGTCACGGTGGTCTCACCGTGGGCAACGTGTACGTCATGGCACGCCTCGTCGGCAACACCTTGCGGCGGATTCATACGCGCACGGGACTCGGCATCCTGAACTCGGGTGGCGTGGCCACCGTGCTCGACTCCAACGCCGTCTCCGACGCAGACTCCGCCGCGATCCAGGTCGATGCCGGCGCGCTCGTCATGACGGGCAACAACATTCAGAGCAACGCGGGCCACGGTCTGTACATCCCCTTCAGCACCGGGTTCGGTCACCAGGCGCACGGCAACGCCTTTAGGGCCAACGCGCTGTTCGCGATCTTCACGCCGGGCGATTCCGTGGACGCGAGCAGCAACTGGTGGGGAGTGGACGGCCAGCCTCCCGGTGTCGGCGGGGCCGACGCCGTCAGCGGCCGGACCGGTGACCCGACGCCGCTGCCGGCCCAGCCCGCGGTGCCGGGCCTCGCCCCACGGATGCTCCTCACGCCGACCGCGTCCGCCGCACCGGCGCGGACGGTCGTGGCCAGCAGCGGCATCCGCCTGACACCAGAACAGCGCCGTGCCGCGAGGAGCGCCGCCGTCGAGCGGTTCGCCGCGCCGCGGGCCGAGCGCTATCGCCGGTACGCGGGCGAGCTGGAGCGGAAGGGCAGGGCGCCATGAAGCGGACCCTCAGCGTCTTCGCCCTCTGTCTCGGTGCCGCCGCGGCGCCGCTGGCTGCGCAGACCGGGGCGGCGATCGGATTCCAGTTCGTCATCGAGAGTGGCGACAGCGTGTACGCCGCGCTTGCCGGCGGCGAGACGAACGTCAAGCTGACCGCGTTCGACCAGGCCTTTACCAATCCCGGCCTGGGGGCGTTCACGGTGCGCGTGTACTTCGATCCTGCGCGCGTCACGTACGTCACCGGAAGCGCCGCTTCAGCGTGCCCCGATTCGGCGACGTTCCCCCTGAATCCCCCGGCTGTCGGAACGAACTTTGTCGAGTTTTCGGCCGGCGGGTGTGCGCCCAGCGGCTCGTTCGGCTCGGACGTCGTGACCTTCCGGCTGCGGCTCGACCCCGGCGCCACGAGCGGGGCGGTGTTGTACGCCGATCCGATCAGCCTCATCCAGAGCGACGGCACGCCGCGGCCCAACGACGGCGAGGCTGCGCTGGTCGAGATCTGTGTCGGTACGACAGTGTGGGGAGATATCGACGCCGACGCGATCGTCGGCAGCCGCGACGCGCTCATCGCGCTGGCGGGCGCCGTGGGACTACCCACCGGCGGCTTCACGCTGACGCGGGGCGACGTGGACTCGGACGGCCGGGTGACGTCGCGCGACGCGCTGTTCATGCTGTCGCGCGCGGTCGATCTGCCGACGCTCGGATCGCGCACGGGCCAGGCCATCGCGGACCATTGCGCGCCCCAGACAGCGCTTCCTGACTCGCTCTTCTATCAGGCGGAGGGCGGTTCGCGTGCCGCGGCCGGCGTCAGCGGGCTCACGATCCGCGCGCGCGGCGACACGGCGTTCGTGATTACCGGCGACAGCACCGCGAACTTCTTCAACGGCACCAAATGGCGGCCGCGGGTGTCGCCGGCCGATGGCAGCGTGCTCGTGGCGTGCCTCTACAACACGTCCTCGCCTCAGATCTGCCGGCGCGACGGTACGGGCACGCTCACGCTCCTCACCGGCGCGGCGCCGTTCAACGTCCACGAGTCCCCCGACTGGTCGCCGGCGGGAGACTCGATCATCTACGTGCGCGATGGCCAGATCTTCATCATGGACGCCGCCGGAGGCGGGCAGACGCCGATTCCGGGAGCGCCGAGCTTCGTGAACAGCGTCGCGTGGCAGCCGGTGGCCGGCAGCCACATGTTCGCGTACACGCGCCAGGGCTGTAACGGCGAGGTACACACCTTCAATCGCGACACGGGCGCTGACGCCCTCGTCGCGTTCGGTGAGTGCTCGGCGGCGAAGGGGCAGCC
Source organism: Acidobacteriota bacterium (assembly GCA_050264575.1). Classification (GTDB taxonomy): domain Bacteria; phylum Acidobacteriota; class Vicinamibacteria; order Vicinamibacterales; family SCN-69-37; genus DASQFI01. The sequence goes on from JBLNGH010000674.1 coordinate 10,801, forward strand.
CGACCTCGTGGACTGGAATCCGGCCGGCGACTCGCTTGCCTTCGATATGTTCCTGAACAACTCGAAGGCCGTCATCGTCGCACCGGCGATCGCGAGCGCGCCGCTCACGAAGCTCGTCAGCAACGAAGTGACCGGCACGAACGAGGCGTTCTGGCGCACCGACGGCGTCGTGTTCCAGCTGGGCGGCGTTCTCTACGGCCAGATCTACTTCCGCCGCAACGACGGGACCGTCGACCGGCTCACGCGCGTCGCGCAGGATCTCCACTTCCCCGCTACCGCGAAGCGGTAGACCAAAGCACACCTAGACAGTCGGCGCGAGGCAGGCCATCCTAGGAAATCCTTCATCCTGGGGGCCGTCGTGCATCGTTTCAGTCTGATGCTGTTGGGCGGGATGGTGTTGGGCGCGTGCGGTGGTGGCGGAGACGGCGGGACCGGCCCGACGCCGAATACGATTGTCGTGAGCTCTGGAAACAACCAGGTTGGACCCGCGGGTGCTGCGCTGGCGGAATCTCTCGCGGTTCTCGTGCGCGATGCGGCAGGTGATCCGCTCGCCGGCGTGAACGTCACCTTCTCGGTGACGGCGGGCGGCGGCAGCGTGTCTCCGGGCTCGCGGCAGTCCGATGCGTCCGGAATCGCGAAGACCCGGTTCACACTCGGTCCCAACGCCGGCACGCAAACGGTCAATGCCACCGCCGGGAGCCTCGCACCGGCGCCGTTCAGCGCGGTATCCCAGATCAACGGCGCGGTGAACATCGCCGACAGCACCACTGGGCCTCTGACCGACACGGTCGGTGCAATCAAAGTCGAATCGCTGACGGTGCTCGTGACAAACCAGAGCGCCGCGCCGATCCAGGGTGTGCCGGTGACCTGGGCCTCGACCGGCGGCGCAGTCTCGGCGACCTCGGTCCCAACCAGCGCCGCGGGGTTTTCGAAAGTCCGGTTCACGTACGGCACCGGGGCAGGGAATCAGTCGGCGACCGCCACGGTTAC
>JBLNGH010000675.1:0-2748 GCA_050264575.1 Acidobacteriota bacterium
CGACCCCGAGATGGTCTCCGATCCGCTGGCGCCCGAGAACCTCCTCAAGGCCAGTGGCCGCGGCATCTTCCTGATCCGCAGCTTCATGGATGAAATGGTGTTGCAACGCGCACCTCAGGGCGGCATGGAAGTGGTCATGGTCAAGCGGTGCGGTCTGCAGAACGCCGAGTGACCCCTTCGACTCGCTCTGCTCGCTCAGGGCAGGGCCCGCCGGATCCAGTCTTTCTCGCCACCGCAGTCGAAATCGTCCTCCAGGCCGGCGCGATTCAGCTCGCGCGGCGGGCATCGGGATTCCACGTCGACAAGAAGGGCACAATCGATCTCGTCACCGACGTCGATCTCGAATGCGAGCGGATGTGCCGGGCGATTCTCGCCGAGCGCTTTCCCGATCACGACATCCTCGCTGAGGAGCTGAGCCGCGATCCGCAGCAGCCCAGCGCGTCGCCATACCGCTGGGTATACGACCCGCTCGATGGCACGACCAACTACGCCCATGGATTGCCGATCTTCTGCTCGTCATTGGCGCTGCAGATCGACGGACGCACTGCCGTGGGTGCCGTATACGACCCGACGCGTGCGGAGTTGTTTACGGCCGAGCGCGGAGCGGGAGCGTTTCTCAACGGCCAGCGCCTGCAGGTGTCGACGGCTGGTGAATTGATCGATTCGCTGCTCGTCACCGGGTTCCCGTACGACGTCCACAAGCAGACCGCCGATCTGGTGACGATGTTCGCGGCGTTTCTCGGCCGTGCACGTGCTGTGCGGCGGCTCGGCTCGGCGGCGCTCGACTTGTGCTACGTGGCCGCAGGCCGCTTCGACGGTTATTGGGAGCAGCATCTCTGGCCGTGGGATGTCGCCGCCGGTGCGCTGATCGTCACTGAAGCCGGCGGCACCGTCACCGGCATGGACGGATCCGAGTTCGACCCCGCCGCCGCGCACCTCGTCGCCTCCAACGGCCGAGTGCATGCCGCGATGCTCAATGTGATCAGTGAAGTCCGCCAGCGTTCTCAAAACCGGACGAACTGACCGTTTCTCACGACAACGCCTGCTCACAACTGCCGGCTTTCGCTGGCATCGCACCTGCAAACGCCGTGCGCCGTAGGGCGCGCCTGTCACGCCTTTCCCCGGGGCGACGCAAGCATCGTCCCTGCATTGGAGACGTCACATGTTGTTGAAGAACGTGTTCGCGAAGGGGCTGCTCGTCGGTGCGATGCTCATGTGCGCCACCGTGGCGAGCGCGCAGGACCTGGGACGACAGACCGTCAATTTCACTCTGGGCTACTTCACGCCGCTCGGCTTTGATGCACGCGACGATGACGACGTGTTGCTGGCCAACAGTACGTTCCTGTTGTTTGACCTCGACGAGTTCCACGGCGCATCGGTCGGCGGCGAGTGGCTCTTCCCGCTGGCACGCCACGTCGAGGGCGGCATCGGTGTCAGCTTCTCGTCGCAAACCGTTCCAAGCGTCTACGCGGACTTCGTCGATCCCGATGGGACTGAGGTCGATCAGGATCTGCATCTGCGACTCGTGCCGCTGGCGTTCACGGTGCGGCTGATTCCCGTCAGTCCGCGCTCGCCCTTCCAGCCGTACATCGGCGGTGGCGTCGGTCTCATCAACTGGCACTACAGCGAAATCGGTGAGTTCATCGACTTCAACGCAGGACGAGAGATCTTCAACGGGCGCTTCGAGAAGAGCGGCACCAATGCCGGGCCCGTTGTGCTCGGCGGCGTCCGATTCGCCGGCGACGCCTTTAGCACCGGCTTCGAGATTCGCTACCAGAGGGCGAGCGGGGATCTCGATCCGGACTTCGCTGCGCCGAAGATCGATTTAGGCGGCTGGACGTACAACTTCACGGCAGGCGTCCGGTTCTAGTCGCGGCGGTACAGGGACACGCCGCCGCCTTCGCACACCTTCGTCATCCCGCGCGTGAACGTGTCGTGGCGGCGGATTCGCTGAGCGAGTACGTCGCCACCTTCTGATTCTTCCTCGACCAGCATCCAGCCCGCATGTGGCGCGGGCCCGGTCTCGAGCGCCAGTTCCCACAACGCGCCGTTGCCTTCGTGGATGAAGTCGGCAATCGCGAAGCCGTGATGCGAGAGCTCCTGCATGTAGTGGGCGAGTGAGCCCATGCTGACAAGGACTTTCTCGCCGTGGTAGGCCGGCGCAAGACACGCCGTCACCTGTTGGCGAGCCACGCTGTTCGCCGCATCGAGTTGCGCTTCGATGAGCAGCGGACTCTGGCTGCTCCATGGTGGCGACTCGATGATCGTGGAGGCGACCAGCAGAACAGCCAGAAGCCACGGGCCCGTCCTGTGCCTGCGCGTCGGGACTGTCCTTGTGGACGGGCCCGACATCGCGCCGACGCCGATTCCACAGAACAACGCGCACGCGGTTACCAGCGGCACCATGTAGCGGATCCGGAACGGGTGTGCCTCGAAGAACGCATAGGCCGGGAGCGCGGCCGCCGCGAAGAGGGCGACCGTGACGAGATGTGCTGACTGGTCCTGGTTCCGTAACGCTCGCCACGTGACCCATGCCGCTGCTATTACACCCACGATCTCGATCACGTAGCCGCTGAGACGATGCGTGCCCCACCAGATCGCGAGCAGTGATTTGACGGCCTGCGCGTCGTACGTGGGGTCGCGTTCGTAGAAGCCACCGGATACGAACCATGCACCGACCGTGAGTCGGCTGAGCACGAGAAAGAGGACGACCGCGGCGGCCGGCCATTGCGCGAGCCGCCACGTCTG
>JBLNGH010000676.1:0-10184 GCA_050264575.1 Acidobacteriota bacterium
GCGTACGCGATCGGCCGGTACGGCTATGCCACCGTCGGGACGCGGCTTCGGGATTTCTACCGCGGCGTGCTGGAGAAGTCGTGAGGTCGACCGTGGCCGCCGCTCGTCCAGCAACGCTGACTGCCGCGGAGTTGACTCTGGCGATCCTGGTTGCCGCCCTGATCGGGTGCTATGTGCTGCTACCGCTGGACCGTGGGTTCCCGACGGTGCCGCTCCTGGGACGGCCGCTGAACTCGGCCATCGCCGCGACGCTGGCGGTGCTGGGTGTCATGGTCTTTCAGTCGCGTGGCGCGGTGCTGTCATACCTCCGCGAGCCATACTGCGTGCTGCAGTCGGGCTACTGTCTCCTCCTGGTGGCGTCGGCCCTCCGCGCCCACGGTCCCCTCTCCGCCCTGCACTCCAGTTTTCTCTACTACTGCACGTTCGTCCTGAACTACGTCATCCTCCGGCAGATCACCGCGATTCATGGGACGCGATGGCTGTCGGCGGTCGTCGTCACGATGGGCGTCGCCGCCGCGGCGGTCGGCATCGGACAGGGGGCCCTCGGAATACCGCTGCCCGCCTACGATGCTTGGTTCGAAGACTACTTTTCGGTCCCGGCGGAGAACTATGCGCTTCCCACGGCTCGGGTCGCTGGAACCATGAGCAACCCCATCCTGTACGGGTTCCTGCTCGCGCTACTGATTCCGTACGCCATCGACCTGAAACGTCTCGTCAACCGGGGAGTCGTGCTTTATACCGCCCTGTTTGCCGCCGGCCTGTCGGGATCCCGGACTGCCGTGCTCGCGGTTGCCGTCTTCGCCTGCGGCGCCCTGATCGTGCACCGCTGGCGCGCGGTCCGCGCACTGCCCGTGGTGGCCTTCGGACTGGTCCTGCTGTTCTGGTCCTTCGCGGCGCTGACGGCCAACGGACAGAATTCGCGTGTCACGTTTCTCCTCGAACGCACGGGTCTGACGTCAGCATCGCCGGCATCTCCGTCGGTCCCGGCAATGAGAGGATCAGGGGGGTCTCCGTCGAGGTTGGCGCCTCGAGTCAAGCCACCCCCAAAGCCCCCATCCGAGACTGCCAAGTCGGCAGCTCTCGGGATCAGTCTCCGAAAGGGCGCGCTGATGGAAGGCTTCAGGGAAATTACGCGCGAGTGGGGGCCCCTCACCTGGATGTTTGGCCGGGGCTACTTTGCGGCCGCGGCCGTCGGCGAGAAAGTCAGCGTCGGGTACAACACCGTCGACAACGTCTTCCTGAGTGTGCTGTACGAGCGCGGGCTCTCCGGGCTGGCGCTGTTCGTCGGGGCGTTCGTAACCTTCCTCTATCGAACGCGGCGTGTGGCGACGACGACTCTTCACTGGTACGCGCCCGTGGTCCTGGGCGCCGCGGGCGTCGCGTTCTGCTGGGACGCGTACTCGACATTCAACATCCTCGCCGTCGGATCCATGGCGGTGGCCATGTGGCATACGGAACAGGCCAGGGGAAGCCGGGAAACGTTGTTGGGATCCTTTCTGGCGGACAAAGGCATCGCGGGACCGCGTGAACCTGGGTATGACGAGGTGCGGAGCCTGGCGCCATCGGTCCACGAGCGGTCGATGAAGATCGCCGTCGTCTCGATCTTTTACTCGGAAGGCATGGGGTACACCGAGAACTGCCTGCCGCGGGCATTGGCCGCGCGCGGGCATGAGGTGCACGTCATTACCACGGTCTTCAACGTGTACGGCAATCAGGCGGACTACGCAAAGACGTACCAGGACTTCCTCGGCCCGAACATCATGAGCGCCGGCACGGCGAGCGTGGACGGCTACCAGGTGCACCGGCTCGACGCGAAGGTCATGGGCGGCTACGTCGTGAGCGCCGGACTCGCCGCCAAGGTCCGGCAAATTGCACCGGATATCGTGCATTCGCTCGAGATCGCCTCACTGCAGACGTTTGAGCTCGCGTTGCTGAAGCCGTTTGCCGGGTACGCACTGTTCTGCGAGACCCACCAGCACATGTCGGTGGTCAAACCGTTTCTGAAGCGATCCGGGGCGCTGTTTCGGAAGGCGCTCTACCGAATCACCCGGACATTGCCCACCCGCCTAGCGAGTCTGGCGGTGGAGAAGTGTTACGCAATCGCCCCTGACTGCGCGGAAGTCGCCACGCGGTTTTACGGGGTGCCGCCCGACAAGGTGAAGCTGCAGTCGCTCGGAGCCGACACGGAGCTGTTCCGCCCGGTCGAAACCGAAGCCGACGCAGCAGCGAGGGTGGTTCTGCGGCGGACGCTTGGATTCTCCGAGGAGGACATTGTCTGTGTGTACAGCGGCCGCTTCTCGCGCGACAAGAATCCGCTGTTGCTCGCGCGGGCGATCGACGACTTGCACGGCCGGGATTCGAGGTTCAAGGGTCTCTTCATCGGCGAGGGCGAGCAGAAGGATGGGATCGCGGCGTGCAGGAACACGAAGATCCTGCCCTTCATGAAGCACCGGCGCCTGGCGGAACACTACCGCGCGGCTGATATCGCGGTCTGGCCGACGCAGGAATCCATGTCGATGCTGGACGCGGCCGCGAGCGGCCTTCCGATCGTCGTCTCGAACACGGTGGGCGACATCGAGCGCGTGTGCGGCAACGGACGGGTGTACGAGGAGAACGACGTCAACAGCCTGGTCGAGGCGCTCTGCAGCCTGGCGTCGCCGGCCGATCGGATCACGCTCGGCGCCGCCGGCCGCCGGAAGGCGTTGACCGGCTTCAACTGGAGGCGCTACGCGCAATCGGTCGAAGCGGACTACCATGACGCCCTGAAGCGGTCACGGGCCATGGCGCATTTCAAAGCATGAAACGAGTGCTGATTACCGGCGCCGATGGCTTCATCGGCTCCCATCTGGTCGAGGGCATGGTGCGCGCCGGATTCGCCGTGCGCGCGTTCGTGCTGTACAACTCGTTCAATTCCTGGGGCTGGCTGGACCACTGCGCCCCGGACGTGCGCGGCCAGTTCGAGGTCTTTCCGGGCGACATTCGTGATCCGCACGGCGTTCGCGCGTCGATGCGTGACTGCGAGGCCGTCATCCACCTGGCGGCGCTCATCGCCATCCCGTACTCGTACCACTCGCCGGACACGTACGTCGAGACCAACGTCAAGGGAACGCTGAACATTCTGCAGGCCGCACGCGAGCTCTCGGTGAGGCGGGTTGTGCATACCTCGACCAGTGAAGTGTACGGAACGGGACGACTGGTACCCATGACCGAGGACCACCCGCTGCAGGGCCAATCGCCGTACTCAGCCAGCAAGATCGGTGCGGACCAGATCGCGATGTCATTCCATGCTTCTTTCGATACGCCCGTCGTGGTGATCCGCCCGTTCAATACGTACGGTCCGCGCCAGTCGGCGCGGGCCATCATTCCGTCGGTGATCATTCAGATTGCCAGCGGCGAGCGTGAGGTGCGTCTCGGCGCCCTGCATCCGACGCGAGACTTCAGCTTCGTCACCGACACGGTCGCCGGCTTCATGGCGGCACTGGAGGCCGAGGGTGTGGTCGGCGAGGTGATCAACCTCGGCAGCGGGAGCGAGATCTCGATCGGCGATACGGCGCGTGCCATTGCGGACGTCATGGACACTAAGATTGACATCGTCGTCGACGCGAAACGCCTGCGTCCGCCGAAGAGTGAGGTCGATCGGCTCTGCGCCGGTGTCGACAAAGCCCGACGGCTCTTGAGCTGGGCGCCGCAGTTCGCCGGCGCGGCCGGTTTCAGGCGCGGCCTGGCCCGCACGGTTGAGTGGTTCAAGGATCCGGCAAACCTGGCCCATTACAAGGTGGGCGCCTACAACCTGTGATCCGACGCGCGATCCTTCTCGCGGGCGGGCAAGGGACGCGCCTGCGTCCGTACACCGTGGTGTTGCCGAAACCGCTGATGCCGATAGGCGAATACCCGATCCTGGAAGTCGTGATCCGGCAGTTGGTCCGCTCCGGTTTCGATCACGTGACCATTGCCGTCAACCATCAGGCCGAGTTGATCAAGGCGTTCTTCGGCGACGGGTCGAAATGGCGTCTGCGGATCGATTATTCCCTGGAAGACGAGCCGCTCGGGACAATGGGGCCGCTGCGACTGATCCGCGATCTGCCGGAACACTTCCTCGTGATGAACGGCGACGTCCTCACCGACCTCGACTTCGCGGAGTTCCATACGGAGCATACGGCCGCAAACCGGTTGTTCACCATCTCGTCGCACCAACGCGAGCAGAAGGTCGACTACGGTGTCCTGATGACCGGGACCGACGGAACGCTGCAGGGTTTTCAGGAGAAACCTGTGACCGGCTACGAAGTCAGCATGGGGATCTACATGGTCAGCCGGAATGTCTTGCCGTACATTCCGGATCAGCGGCCGTTTGGATTCGACGAACTCATGCGCGACTTGCTCACTGCGCGTCAGCGGGTGCACGTTCGCCGATACAGCGGATACTGGCTCGACATCGGGCGCGCCGACGACTACCAGCAGGCGATCGACGAGTTCTCGAGCACGAAGCACCGGTTTCTCCATGAGTAGAGTCCTTGTGACCGGGGCGTCCGGCTTCATCGGCACCCACGTCGTTCCACGGCTGCGAGCGGAGGGGCATGAGGTCTTTGAGGTACACCGCGCGGCCGGCGATGTTTCAGAGCCCGCGACCTGGGCCGTCTGTCCAGCGGCCGACGTCGTTCTGCACCTTGCAGCCAGGTCGTTCGTTCCCGACAGCTGGGCGTCCCCGGGACTCTTCCTGCGGACCAACGTGATCGGCACGGTGAGTGCGCTCGAGTACTGCCGCGCGCACGGCGCGCGCCTGGTCTTTCCCAGCTCCTACATGTACGGCGATGCGGTGCAGCTGCCCATACCGGAGAGCGCAGCGTTGGTCGCCAAGAACCCGTATGCGCTGTCCAAGAAGCTGGCTGAAGAAGCGTGCGGGTTCTTTGCGGAGCGATTCGATGTCACCGTCACGATCCTGCGGCTGTTCAACATCTATGGACCGGGACAGCCGGAGGCGTTTCTGGTTCCGACGATCGTCAATCAGCTGAGGGGCGGAACGGAGGTCCGCGTCAAGGATTTGGAGCCACGGCGTGACTACGTTTACGTCCGCGATGTCGTCGACGCCATGGTGAAAGCTGTCGCCGCCCAACGTGGTCTTCAGGTCTTCAACCTCGGCTCCGGTACCAGCCATTCGGTCGGCGACCTCATCCAGATGATCCAGGACGTGTGGGGCACGGCGCTGCCGGTCCGATCGGATGGCGTCCGACGACCGGACGAAGTCATGGAGACCGTCGCCGATATCACGCGCGCAGAGCGCGAGCTGGGCTGGAAGCCGCAGTTCAACTTGCGACAGGGCCTCGAGGATCTGCACGCCGCTCTATGAAGATTCTGCTGATCGCTCCCTTGCCTCCGCCTGTCACAGGGCACTCTTTGGCCTCGCAGATGCTGCGCGAGGGACTCGACCGAGTCCATGAAACGGCGGTCGTCAATCTCAGTGTTGGGAGCCTGAATGACGGCCGGGTCACGGTGACGCGAATCCGCGAGGTCGGGAAGGTCCTGGTGGCGGTCTGGCGGCGCAGGCGGTGGGGGGATGTGATCTACTTCACGATTTCCGAGTCGCACGCAGGTAATCTGAAGGACTTGTTGATCTACCTGGTCTGCGCCGGCCGCTTGCGGCGGCTCTTCGTCCACCTGCATGGTGGAACGATCGGTCGTGAGTTATTCGATCGACATCCCGCGTGGCGCCGGATCAACGCCGCGTTCATCAGGCGATTGGGTGGAGTCATCATCTCCGGCCCGTCGCACCTGAGCATTTTCTCGGGCATGATCGATCCCCGGCGAATCCACATGGTTGCCAACAGCGCCGAGGACGGCATGTTCGTGAACGAGCAGGAGGTGTTCGGCAAGTTTGCGAACCCACGGCCGCTGAAGGTGCTGTATTTGAGCGCCATGACGCCGGAGAAGGGTTATCTGGACCTCGTCGATGCGTGGCTGGGCCTGGATCACGACCTGCGACGCCGGATTCAGCTGGACTTTGCGGGCAAGTTCGACGTCGAGGCCGACCGCACGAGCTTCGTGCGCAGAATCGACGGAGTCGAGGGTGTTCGTTATCATGGCCTCGTCGATCCGGAACACAAGCGATGTCTCTTCGCGCAGGCGCACATCTTCTGCCTGCCGACGCGCATGTTTGAGGGGCAGCCGATCTCGATTCTCGAAGCCTACGCGTCCGGATGCGTCGTGCTGACCACCGCGCAGCCTGGCATCCTCGACGTGTTCAGCGACGAGGTCAACGGCTTCGTCGTGCTCGAGCGCTCGGCCGCGTCCATTGCCACGGTCCTCTCGCGCGTCGTGGACGACATCGATCGGATTCGCCAGATGGCCGTCGTCAATCGACGGACGGCCGAAGAGCGCTACCGCGCGAGGATGTTCACAGGTGCGCTGGCACGCATCCTCGAAGCCGGGAGCCCGGCATGAACGTGCGCGAGCGCGGAAGGCGGATCTGTCGCCGGTCCCTCACGAGGCTCTGGCCATGAATGTCGTCGCGCGGGCGACGCGCAGGATGGGCCGGGAGCTGACGAAGTACTCGCGGCTGCGGAAGGCGCGCCGGGAGGGACTGGTCTACGTGTCGCCGAACTTCCTCTACCGGCCCAACTTGTCTCGGGATTCCGTCGTGATCGACGGCGGATGCAGCTACGAAGCCGATTTCTCGCTGTGTTTGGTGCAGCGCCACGGCGTGCGGGCCTTCGGCGTCGATCCGACTCGCAAGCATCGCGAGGCGCTGCGGACGCTCGAAGTCCGGTACCCAGGGCGTTTCGTCCATGTCCCTTGCGCGATTGCGGCCGCCGACGGGCTGCTGACGTTCCATGAAAGCCGCGTCAACGAGAGCGGGTCGCTGTTCACGGACCACGTCAACGTCATCCAGGACGAGACGACCAGCTATGACGTCGAGGCGGTCACACTCGGCTCTCTCCTGAAGCGACTGGGCGTGAAAAGCGTGGACATCCTGAAGCTCGATTTGGAAGGCGCCGAGTACGAGCTGCTTGCTGGGCTTACCTCCGCGCAGTTGCAGCCGTTCAACCAGGTATTCGTCGAGTTCCATCATCACGCCGTCGGTCATTTCGTGGAAGCCGATACCCGAGGCCTCGTCGACCGGATCGCCGGCTTCGGGTTCCGCTCGTTTTCCCTCGACGACCACAACTATCTCTTTTACCGTGATCTCTGATCGTTCTTCCGAAGGCGCGATGATGGTCAGTGCGGGACGCACGGCGCGCGGCTACGCTATCTGCGCGAACTGCATCATGGACACGTCGGACTCGAACATCACGTTCGACGGCCGTGGCTGGTGCGACTACTGCAACAACTATTACCGGAACATCCTGCCGAACTGGCACCCTGATGAAATCGGCGTGCGAGAGCTGGCGACGGAGGTCGACGAAATACGCCGCCACGGGCGGGGCCGAGATCATGACTGTGTGATCGGCATCAGCGGCGGAGTGGACAGCTCGTACGTCGCGTACCTTGCCAAGGAGCAGCTCGGGTTACGGCCCCTGCTGTTGCACGTCGACGCCGGCTGGAATTCGCAGGAAGCCGTCAACAACATCGAGAAACTGGTCGACGGGCTGGGTCTGGACCTCCACACGGAGGTCGTCGATTGGCACGAGATGCGCGATCTGCAACTCGCGTTCTTCAAGGCTCAGGTGCCGCACCTGGACACCCCGCAGGATCACGCGTTCTTTGCCGGCCTGTACAACTTCGCCGCGAAACACGGGGTCAAGTACATCCTGACGGGCGCCAACTACTCGACCGAGTGCGTCCGCGAGCCGCTTGAATGGCACTATCACGCCTCAGACCTGCGGCAGCTCAAGGACATCCACCGGCGATTTGGATCCCAGCCGCTCAAGACGTTCCCGCTCGCGGACATCCTGACCTTCAAGGTGTACTACCGGCTGGTGAAGGGCGTGCGCGTCGTCAAGCCGCTCAATCACGTGCGTTACGTCAAGGAAGACGCGATGCAGTTTCTGGTGGAACGCTTTGGCTGGCAGCGGTACGCGCACAAGCACTACGAATCCCGCTTCACCCGCTTCTATGAGGGCTATTGGCTGCCGACGAAATTCGGGTATGACAAGCGGCGGGCGCACTTCTCGAGCCTGATCCTGACGAAACAGATGACGCGCGACGAGGCCTTGCGGCGAATCGGTCAGCCCGCGTACGACGACGACACCATCGCACACGATTTCGAGTACGTCGCGGCGAAGCTGGACATCGGCGTCGACGCGCTCCGCGATCTGATGCACGGGCCGAACAAGACCTATCGCGACTACAAGCACAGCATGCCCATCATCACGGCGGGCACCCACGTGCTCCGCCTCCTGGGCGTCCAGAAGGCCATCATCCGATGATCACGATCGTCGACTACGGGCTGGGCAACATCCGCGCCTTTCTGAACGTGTACCGGCGGCTGAACATCGACGTGAAGACTGCGGCGACGGCCGACGAACTGCGGGGCGCGTCGAAGGTCATCCTGCCCGGCGTGGGCGCCTTCGACCACGCGATGGAGCGGTTGACCCAGTCCGGGATGCGGGACACGCTGGACGACCTGGCGCGACGTCAGCGGGTGCCGATTCTGGGCGTTTGCGTCGGCATGCAGATCCTCGGACGGGCAAGCGAGGAAGGCAAGCTGCCGGGTCTCGGCTGGATCGCCGGGCGCGTCAGGGCGCTTGGGTCCCTGACGCCGGGGGAGGCGCTTCCAGTGCCGCACATGGGCTGGAATGACGTCCGGCCGGTCTCGAGGAACCGGCTGTTCGACGGTCTGGAGGGAGACGCGCGGTTCTACTTCCTGCACTCCTACTACTTCGAGTGCGACCGCGATGAAGACGCGATCGCGGTGTCCAATTACGGGGTGGATTTCGCCTGCGCCGCGAACGCCGCAAACGTGTTCGGCGTGCAGTTTCATCCCGAGAAGAGCCATCACTACGGGGCACGACTCCTGCGGAATTTCGGCGAGATGTGAAATGTTGCGACCCCGGATCATCCCCTGTCTGCTGATGAGGAAAGGAGGACTCGTCAAGACCGTTCAGTTCAAGGACGAAAAGTACGTCGGGGATCCCATCAACGCCGTGAAGATCTTCAACGAGAAGGAAGCCGACGAGCTGATCCTGCTCGACATCGACGCGTCTGCGGCAGGCGTCGAACCGAACTTCAAGCTGATTGCCCAGGTTGCAGTCGAATGCCGGATGCCCCTGTGCTACGGCGGCGGCATCAAGACCGTGGATCAAGCGTCGAGGATCATCGGGCTCGGGGTCGAGAAAATCGCGATCAGCTCGGCGGCGGTCGAGCATCCGGACCTGATCGCAGCCATTGCTCAGGCGATCGGCAGCCAGAGCGTCGTCGTCGTATTCGACGTGAGCCGGCGGTCGATCGGAACAGATTACGAAATCAAGACGTACAACGCTCGAACGCAGACGGGACAGCTCGCCGCAGATGCCATCAGGCGGGCGACGTCGCTCGGAGCGGGTGAGATCGTGGTCAACTCCATCGATCACGACGGCACGATGAAGGGCTACGATCTCACCCTGGCGAGAAGTGTTCGCGGCGCGACGTCGCTGCCGATGACCGTACTTGGAGGTGCCGGCTCGCTCGATGATATCCGCACACTGATCAGCGCGTGCGGAGTCATGGGTGCGGCGGCGGGAAGCCTGTTCGTCTTCAAGGGCGTTTACAGGGCCGTGTTGATCAACTATCCCGATCCGAAGCAGAAAGACGATCTCATCCGCTCAGCGCTGGGATCAGTCCCCGCGAACGACCTGCGTTCCGGTACGGACGCTGGTCACCGGCGTTCTGTTTTCCCGACGTAAACAGCCGGCGACGGCACCGATCCGTCGCGAGAACGCGCCGGTCGAACCTCGAAGTCGACGCGCGCGAAGCGCCGGTTCGATCTCGGCAATTGCACGCGGATCTGCTGCCATGTCTCGCCCGATAGCAGCGGTTCGTACAGCTTGCGGCCACCGGCACTGATGACTACGACCAGTGGATCGGGGGCACCGGGCGCCCGCCGCAACGGCAGTTCGACGGATGTCCCATCAGCCGGGAGATACAGGCCGAACGATCGGTTGGCGAGCCGGTAGCGAATCCCGTCGATTTCGGGCTGCCAGTGCGACAGGCCGATTCCGACCTGTTCGAGGTCCGCCTGTCGGAGCATCTGCGCGGCTCGAAAGGGCGCGGTT
>JBLNGH010000677.1:0-9038 GCA_050264575.1 Acidobacteriota bacterium
GATTGGACTGATTGGACTGGGCGGTGCCGGTCTGGCTCACGCTGAGGGCCAGGAGCGCGGCACCGAGGACAAACCTCGTGCGCTTCATTGCAACGACCTCCGGTAGAGCGGTGGGGCGTGATGACGGCAGGTGCGCGAGCGTATCGCTCATTCGATGCGCTCGGAAGAGCAAACGACTCCGTTCTGACGCAATCCGGACCAGCCTTCAGGTTCGAGTGACTTTGCCGACCGGCAGCTTCCGAATCCGGGTGCCCGTGGCCGCAAAGATCGCATTGCACACTGCCGGCGCCGTCGGCGGAACCGACGGTTCGCCGATGCCTCCCTGCGCATCGGTGCTCGGCACGATGTGCACCTCGACCACCGGCATGTCCGGCATCCGGGGCATCGGGTAATCGTGGTAATTGCCTTGCTGCACCCGGCCCTGGTCGATGGTGATCGCGCTGTACAACGCCGCCGACAACCCGTATACCACGCCGCCCTGCAGCTGGGCCTCGATCGTGAGCGGATTGACGACAGGGCCGCAGTCGACGGCGCACACGACGCGATGCACGCGCACCGACCCGTCCGGCGCGACCGACACCTCGGCAACCTCGGCGCACGTCGTCGGTTCCCATTCGGCGATCGCAATGCCCCGGCCGCGTCCCGGCGGCAGCGGCGTGCCCCAGCCGGCCTTGGTCGCAGCGAGCTCCAGGGTGCGGAGATGGCGCGGCTTGGCCTGCAGCAGCTCTCGCCGAAACTCGTAGGGATCGCGGCCGGCCAACACGGCGAGCTCATCCATGAACGATTCGACCACGAACGCGTTTTGCGATGCACCGACCGAGCGCCAGAATCCGAGCGGGATCCCGGAGAGGTCTGCCGCGACCTGATCCACGGAGACGTTGGGGAACGCGTACGGCAGGTCCGCGGCGCCGTCGATCGATGTCCGATCGATGCCGTTCTGCAGCGGGCCGAACTTGAGGAGAATCGGCGGCGCCACGATGTGATGCGTCCACGCCACCGGCTTATTCTGAGCGTCGAGCCCCGCGCTCAGACGGTTGTAGGTCGCCGGCCGATAGAAGCCGTGCTTCGTGTCGTCCTCGCGCGACCAGATGACCTTGACCGGTGCGTTCACCGCCTTCGACAGGCGTACCGCTTCGAACACAAAGTCAGACTCGAGTCGCCGTCCAAAGCCGCCCCCCAGTAGCGTGGTGTGGATGCGGACCTTCTCCTTGGGCAGTCCCGCAGCTTCCGCGGCGACCTCCTGGGCGCGGCTCTGGTTCTGTGTCGGGGCCCACACGTCGCAGCCATCCGCCCGCACATGCGCGGTGCAGTTCATCGGCTCCATCGTCGCGTGATGCTGGAACGGGACTGTGTAGACCGCATCGATCTTCTTCGCCGCACCGGCGAGCGCGGCGGCCGCGTCGCCGTCTTTGCGCGCGCTCACGCCGTTCTGTGTCGCGAGCGCCGCCAACTTTCCGGGGACGTCGCCGAGCGTGGCGTTGGGTCCTTCGTCCCAGGTGATCTGCAGCGCGAGACGGCCTTCGACCGCCTGCCAGTAGGTGTCGGCGACGACGGCGACGCCACTCTCACTGCCGATCCCCCACGCCCCGCCGGTTCCCAGCCATGGCGTGCCGTCGAGCTGCACGACGTGCCGCACACCCGGCGTCGCCTTGGCGCGCGCGGCGTCGAAGCTCTTGACCTTGCCGCCGAATACCGGCGCGCGCTCGATACTCGCGACCAGCATGCCCGGCACGCGGACGTCGATGCCGAATTGCGCGGTACCGTTCACCTTGGACGGCGTGTCCAGCCGATGCGTGCGCTGGCCGAGGAGGCGGAAGTCCTTGGGATCTTTGAGCGGCGGGTTCTCCGGGACCGGAATGGCCGCGGCCTTCTGCGCCAGTTCGCCGTAGCTCGCCCGATGGCCGGCGTGTGTGACCACGCCGCTCTGCGTGCGGCACTCGGCGGGCTTGACGCCCCACGTCTGCGCCGCGGCGGTGACGAGCATCGCGCGCGCGCTCGCGCCGGCCTTGCGCAGGATATCCCAGGACGTGCGCACGCTGGTGCTGCCTCCGGTCGACATCCGGCGCGACCACCCCGCCGGATTGTCCGGTAGCGCTCCCACCTTCACCTTCGACCAATCGGCATCGAGCTCCTCGGCGACGATCATCGCGAGCGCCGTGTGATTGCCCTCGCCCATTTCAGACTTGTCGATGGTCACCGTGACGGCGCCGGTGGGATCGACCTGAAGCCAGGCATTCGGTGCAAATGGGACGACGCCATGACGATCGGGAATCCTGAAGCCGATGACCAATCCGGCGCCGACGGTGCCGGTGACCTGGAGAAACGCGCGCCGTTGCATCAGGTCTCCTTTGCCGCGCGATGAATCGCGGCGCGAATCCGCTGGTAGGTTCCGCAGCGGCAGATATTGGTCATCGCCTCATCGATGTCGGCGTCGGTCGGCTGCGGTTTGCGCTGCAGCAGGGCTGCGGCCGCCATGATCTGGCCGGACTGGCAGTAGCCGCATTGCGGGACGTCTTCGGCGACCCACGCTTTCTGCACGCGATGAGTCGACGTGGGACTGAGGCCCTCGATGGTCGTGATCGGTTTGGTGCCGACCGCGGCGACCGGCAGCACGCAGGAGCGAATCGACTCGCCCCCGAGGTGCACCGTGCAGGCACCGCACTGGGCGATGCCGCATGCGAACTTTGTGCCGGTCAGGCCGAGATTGTCGCGGAGAATCCAGAGGAGTGGCGTGTTGGCGGCTGCTTCAACCGTCGAGCGCCGTCCATTCACCAGAAGGGTGTAGGTTGGCATAGCTCAAACGTGGCGGGGAAACCGGGAAGGCGCTAGGTAGAGTCCTCCATGACCACCTACCTGAGGAAGCTGGGGCTGTTTTCAGGAACCATGGCTGTCGTGGGCGGAATCATCGGCGGTGGAATTTTCCGGACGCCCGCGACCGTGGCCGAGCGGCTCGATTCACCGGCAGCGGTGCTGGTGGCTTGGGTGATCGGCGGCGTTGTCGCGCTGATCGGCGCCTTCTGCTGGGGGGAGCTCGGCCAGCGGCGTCCACGCGCGGGCGGCGGGTATGTGTATCTGCGTGAAACGTTCGGCGCGTTGCCGGCATTCCTGTACGGCTGGACCCTCGTGCTCGTGATCGCGACCGGCGCGATTGCCGCAGTGGCCGTGACGTTTGCCGATTACACGCTCGCGCTGGCCGGCGTTCCGCATCGATACTCGGTGCCGCTCGCGGTCGCCGCCATCGTCCTCCTGGCGGGGATCAATTACGTCGGTGTCAAACCCGCGGCGATCACCCAGAACATCTTCACCGTCCTGAAGCTGATCGCGCTCGCCACACTGATCGGTGCCGGTCTGCTCGTGGCTGGTCCCGCCGTTCCGGCCGTCGGGCCGTCCGGCCATCCGGGCGGCGGTCTCGGCGCGGCCCTCGTCCCCATCCTCTTTACTTACGGTGGCTGGCAGCAGACGAATTTCATCGCCGAAGAAATCATCGATCCGGAGCGCAATCTCCCACGCGCGCTGGGGCTCGGGGTTGCCATTGTAGTCACCGTCTATCTGCTCACGAATTATGTGTATCTACACGTGTTGGGTGTGAACGCGCTGGGGGAGAGCACGGCGCCGGCAGCCGACACGATGCAGCGACTCCTCGGCCCCATCGGCGGTAAAATCATCGCTGCGGGAATCGCGCTCTCTACCTTTGGCTTCCTCAACCTCGTGATTCTGGTAACGCCCCGCGTGCTGCAGACCATGGCAGCCGAGGGCGTGTTCTTTCAGCGGTTTGCGGCGTTGCATCCCCGCTTTCATACGCCCAGCGCGTCGATCCTGGCGCTCGCGGTGTGCGCGGTGCTTTTGACTCTGACGGGGACATTCGGACAGCTCGTCGATTACGTCACCTTCGGCGACTGGATCTTCTTCGGCGCGACGGCGGCGTCGCTGTACGTGTATCGCGCCCGTGATCTCGGTCAACGCCGGGGATTCGGCGTTCCCGGGTACCCGGTTACGCCCGCGCTGTTCGTCGTGGCCGCCGCGTTCGTGGTCTTCAACTCGATCGTATCGAATCCACGGAACGCCGCCGTCGGAGCCAGCCTCATCGCTCTCGGGATACCGGCCTTTCTGTATTGGCGCCGCCGGCGTCCGCGCGTGACGTAGTCCGGCAACTGACACGTCGGTTCCGTAAACTTCCAGAGGCCAGCGGCGCTCCGTCCGATGCTGGCCGAAATCGTCGGCCGCTAGCATTGCCGTCGAAAGCGGTCGACACCCCTCACAAACGGAGCACGTCATGAAACCGAGGTTTTACGCTGGGCTGCTGGGCTTCACAGTCCTGGCTGCCTGCAACGATGCCAATTCCCCTCCAACGCCTTCGTACAGCACATTCGAGACGCTGGGCGACAGCATCTCGATCGCCGACAAGCTGACCGAGTTTCGCGCGGCGCTCGGCGGCATTCTCAACGCGCCCAACGCGCCCCCTGCCGACAGCGGCCGGCGTGAAATCAACTGGGATGGGGTTCCCGCTGCCTTGACCAACGTCGACACCTTCCCGGCGAACTTCTTCAACGTCAACTCAAAGCGCGGCGCGATCTATGTGAGCGTCGGGGGGGGGACCGGTTTGCGCGTCGACAGCACCAACTTCGCGGCCATCAACGCCGGCCTGGGAGCCCAGTTCACGGCCTTCTCGGCCAAGAAGCTGTTCATGCCCGTGGGATCCAATCAGGTCGAGATCGACTTCAAGGTGGTTGGGACGGAGACCAACGGGGTGGTCAAAGGGTTCGGGGTCGTGTTCGCCGACGTGGATCGGCCGGGGGCCGCGCGAGTCGAATTCTTCGACGCCGCCGGCGCGCGGATCGCGGTGCTCGTCGCGCCCAATCACAATGGCGCGCAGCTCCTGTCGTTCACAGGTGCCGTGTTCGATGCGCCGATCGTTGCCCGGGTCAGAATCACGAGCGGCGAAGCCGCACTGACCGCGACCAGTCTCGATTTCACCGCGGGCGGCGCGAAGGACCTGGTCGTGATGGACGACTTTGTCTACGGCGAGCCGCACCCGATTCCCTGAGCGGCCGCACCATCCAGGGGTCCCGGCTTGCCGGGGCCCCTGGCTTCTTCATCTTCTGGAGCGGGAGCGTCAATGCCCTCAGCCGCGTTCGAACGACCGGAGTTGAATACCTCCGCACTCCTGGAGGCCTTCTTCGAGCACTCCCAGGACGGCTACTTCTTCATGATGCTCGACCAACCGATCGAGTGGGGGCCTGGGGTCGATAAGGAGGCTGTGCTCGACTACGTCTTTGCGCATCAGCACATGACCAAAGTCAATGCGGCGATGGCGTCGCACTATCGCGCTCGGCCGGAACAACTGATCGGATTGACGCCGAGTGATTTTTTCCGACACGACATCGCGGCCGGCCGGCGGGGCTGGCAAGCGCTGTTCGACAACGGACACACGCACGCCATCACGAACGAGCAGCGGCTCGACGGCTCGAGGATGTGGGTGGAAGGCGAGTACATGTGCTTCTACGACTCCGCCGGACGCATCACCGGCCACTTCGGCATTCAGCGCGACGTCAGCGACCGCGTCCGAGCCCTCGAGGAATTGGAGCAGTCCCGCGCCGAGCTCCGGGCCCTCGCGGCGCGGCTCCAGGTGACCCGCGAGGAGGAACGCACCCGGATTGCACGCGAGATTCACGACGAGCTGGGCCAGGCACTCACCGCCCTGAAGCTCGACGTCGCCTGGCTCGAGTCGCGGCCGAATCGGACCGCGTCGGGGGTGTTCCGCGTCGGCAACGTGCCGCTCACCGAGCGGATCGACGGCACCATGGAGATCGTGCGGCGCATCGCCAGCGAGCTGCGCCCGAGCGTGCTCGACTCGCTCGGTCTGGACGCGGCCCTGGAATACCTGGCCCAGGAGACTTCGAAGCGGACCGGGATCGCGATCACGCTCCAGGTCGATGAGTTCCCCAAGCTGTCCGACCACGTGGCCAGCAACGCCTACCGGATCATTCAGGAGGCGCTCACCAACGTTACCCGGCACTCCAAAGCGACGCGAGTGGACGTCACGGTGCGCCGCTTGAAGAAGGCGATCATCGTCGCGGTCGATGACAACGGGGTCGGGTTCATGCCGCAGTCGCTCAGTGGCCTTCGATCGCTCGGGCTGGTGGGAATGCGGGAGCGGGCGCTCGCCGTGGGGGGAACCCTGCTGATTCGCGGCGAACCGGGCGAGGGCTCGTCGATCACCGTCACAATTCCGGTCGAGACACCATGAACCGTTCCGCGATTCGCATTTTTCATTGCGGACGATCATCCCATCGTCCGGCAGGGACTGCGCCGAATGGTGGAAGCGGATCCGGGGCTCGTAAAGATGGCGATGCTCACCAACGGCGATCTGGTCCGCTATGCGGCGAGGTACGGTTTGATCGCCTGATGTAGTCCGTCGTCCGACAAGCTCCTTCCGTCATTCTCCGGTTCCCGCGGTGCCCCCGTCCGATAATGCACGCGACGCTCGCCCGTTACGATTGCTCTGTCAGCGTTTCACTGCACTCACGACGGAGAACGGAGCTCGGCATATGCGACCCATGACGTGGCTTGTGGCAGCCGCCCTGGTCTCACTGGCGGCGTGTGGCGGCATCACGTACGGCGACGGCGGCGGCGGCGGCACCGGCGGTGGACCCGCCGGTCAGATCATCGTGGGCAACGATTTCTTCCGCAGCGCCCACAACGGGACTCAGGACGCCGCGGTCGACACGGTCACGGTCGGCGCGAGAGTCACCTGGACGTGGGCGAGCGGAGCGGCGTCGCACAGCGTCCAGTCCCTCGGGGCGCCGAATTTCGCCAGCAGCGCCATTCAGGCCGGTGGTGGGAAGAGCTACGCCGTTACCCTCAACGACGCGGGCACGTATCAGTACGACTGCGCCGTGCATGGAGCGGCCATGCGCGGCACGCTCGTCGTCCTGGCCGGCACCCCATGAAAACCACCGTCCTGTTCGTGCTGGCGTGGTTGGTGGCCGCGCCTGTCCTGGCGCAACGCCCTGCGGCGGGATCGTGGGGCGAGCAGGTGCGGCGGCTGCGCAGCGGGCACGTGCCGGCGCCAAAGGCGTCAGTGCGGCGAGCGCCGCCGCGCGGCCCAGCATCGGTTACGGCGTCCGCAACGACGATTCTGAGCGAGCATGAGCCCAACAACACGGCCGCGACCGCAGACAGCGCGAGCCTGGGCGATCAAGCCAGCGGGACGGTCGACCCGGCGGGGGACGTCGATTTCTGGTTTCTCGACCTGACCGCTGGTCAGTTCCTCAGTGTCGATGTGCTGGCGACCGAGGCCGGCTCAGCCCTCGATCCGGAGATCTTCCTCATCGCTCCCGACGGCGTTACCGCGCTCAGGTTCAACGACGACTTCGATGGATTCGACAGTCGCATCTCTTTCCGGATCGTAACGAGCGGACGCTACTTCGTCGCGATCAGAGCATTCGGGAACGGAGGCAGTGCCTCGGCCCGGTACGCGATCGACTTCGGGACCGTCGTGTGTGGCGTCGTGGGCAACGAGCGCGAGCCTGACGACGCGTCCGGAACGGCGACTCCGATTGCGATCGGTGAGACAGGCTCGGGCGAGATCTGCGCGCGCGATGACACCCCGGTTGGAGATGTCGATTACTGGGCGTTCACGGCACAGGCGGGCACGACCATCGAGCTCGACGTCGACGCGGAAGAGCTCGGCATCTTCAGCGACCCGTTCCTCGCGCTGTTCGCGAGCGACGGCATCACCCGGCTCGCGTTCAACGACGACGAAGATGGGCGCGACAGCCGGCTCCAGTTTTCGATCACCACGACGGGCACGTACTTCGCTGCCGTCTCGACCATCGCGGACCCGGGCGGGAACCCGTTCCCCTATCGGCTGCACGTGCGCTTGGCGCCTCAGGGACCCGGGGATCCGATCACGGTGCGCGCCGAGGGTCTCGGCTTTGCGCTGGGGCTCGCCGTCGGGAGCAATGGAGATCTCTTCGTGGGCGACGTCACGGGAAGCCGGGTTGTGCGCGTCTCCAGGGACGGCAGCGTATCGGACTTCGCGACCGGCATTGCCGTGCCCGAGGGCCTGGCCTTCGATGCGTTCGGCAACCTGCTGGTCGCGTCGATCGACGGCAACGTCTACCGCATCACGCCTGCAGGGCAGGTCGCGCCGTTTATCACCGACGCCGGCGCGCCCTTCTGGCCCGCGGTCGGTCCGGACGGCCGGATCTGGCTCAGTGACGTGTCCGACCAGTCGCTGCGGCGTTACAGCGCGGCAGGGCAGTTCGAAGCCCGGTTCGACCTCAGTTCGATCGGTGGTTTCGGCCCCGGGCCACTCGCGATCGGCCCGTCGGGAGAGCCGTACGTCTCCAATGGCGCGGAAATCTGGAAGCTCGTGAACGGACAACCGCGACGCGTCCTTACCGACGGGCCCGTGATCTGGGCGTTTGCGTTCGACGTGGCGGGCAACATCTACGCGCCGATCCCCGCGAGCGGCCGCATCAAATTGTTCGACCCGGCGGGAACGCTGATCGCCGATCCCTACGCCGTGGGACCGGACGCGCCGCAAGCGGTCGCCTTCGGGCGCGATGAGCGCGGCGCCACCCTGGCTCGGCTCTTTGCCGCTGAGCCACAGCTCGGCCGCCTGATCGAGGTGAACCCTGCCGGCGTCGCCCAACCCGGGCTGCCGGTGGGCTTCGTGCCGTTCCCGTTCACACTCGAGGTGGCGGTCGCGGGCCTGCTCGGCGCCGCCGGACTGAGCGCCGCTGATCTCCAAACGCTCGATGCGTTGGGAAATCGCAACGGGCGCTATGACGTCGGCGATCTCGCGGCCTTCATCAAGACGATCGCCGACCTGCCCACGGGGAGGAATCGATGAGACAGGTTTTCCGGCTTCTCGCGGTGGTCGCCGGCTTGATCGGCGCCGCCTGCACCGGGGACTCCACAAGTGGCCCCGTCGATAGCACCCTGATCTTGGAGTTGAGTACGCCGCACACCGACGACGGCGCGGTGTTGTTCGAGTTGCGTGGCCCGACGATCGATACCGTCGTCGCGGT
>JBLNGH010000678.1:0-3211 GCA_050264575.1 Acidobacteriota bacterium
GCCATAGACGGCGGCGGCGCGACGGCTGGCAATCGCGCCGGCGTCCGTTCGGCGCGAGCGCATGATCGTCGCGACCGCGCCGGCGGTGTCGAACACGGACACGGCCGCAATCCCCGGATACGCGCGAAAGAAGCGGGAACATTGCGCAATGGCGACCGGATGCGACAGGACGCGCCGGATGGACGCGAGGCGGACGCCAGGCGGCGCAATCAGGCTTTGCGCGATCGGATGCGCGCGTTCGGCGACCACTCGCACGCCGTGCCTGGCGAGGAGGTCCGCGCACCCGGGCACATAGCCCGCCAGCGAATTCTCGATCGGCACGACGGCACGACAGACACGGCCGGCGGAGAGCGCATCGAACACGTCGGACAACGTCGGACACGGCGTCAACGACTCGTCGGGGCCGACGAGGGCGCGGGCTGCGTCCTCGCTGAAAGCGCCAGGCATCCCTTGATACGCGCACGTTTTGATCGGGGCTGGCTTCCGGCGGACACGAGCAGTCGGCTGTAGCATCACGGGCCTCGTCGTCAAAAACAAAAGCCCGCTCCCTTTCGGGTAGCGGGCTCGATGAAATCTGCGGCGGGCGTTCCGGCTCAGTTCACTGCGCTACCCATCTCGGGAAGGGCTATGAAACGTAAACGCGAACGCAAACACACGATGACTCGCGTGACACGTCGATCGAACGGCAGTGCACGAAGTCATCGAAGGAAGTAATACCCGATGCGTGTAACGACGTCAAGACAACAAGAGAAGTCTTTGGCCTTCGGCCTTTGGCCTATTTGGTCGACGGCGGCACGAGGCCGAGCATTCGCAGATACGTCACCGCATTGCCGTAGTGCAGGCTCGTGTGGCCCACGGCGGCGACCATCGGCTCGACGTTGACCGGGGCGCTGAACGCGGTGTTGCAGGCTTCCGTCGCTTCCTTGAGCTTTTGAACGACGGTCGCCTTGTCGGTCTTGCCTTTTTCATTCGCCTCAGACCATTCGACGGTCTTCCCGGCGGCGCGTCCGCAATAGAACTGGTATCCGTCGGCGACGTGCCCGATGAGCTCGCCAAATGTCCGCACCGTCTTCGCAGGACGATAGGCGTACTTGTCGGCGGGCACGAGATCCGCGGATTTCGTGATCCAGGCGCTGACCTCGCCGAACCCCTGGCGCAGCGAAGTCGTCGCGTCGCTGGCCCCTGGCGCGGCGCCGCTTCCCTCCTTGGCGTTTCTTGCGAGCTTGAACGTGCCGGTCTGGCCGTTGCCCGAGACGCGGCCCGTCGCCACCCCGTTCACTGCAATGCCCTCGAACACGAACGGCGCCGGCGTCCCGTCGTTCACGGCGACCTCCAACGTCAGCGCGCCGGTCTTCGGATCGAAAGTCCCGGCCTTGAATTGCGCCGGCCCCGGCCCGGAGACGATGGTGCCCGATACGGCACCGGCGCCATCGAACTTCAGCTCGAACGTGACCAGATGCCGATTTGCGTCGGTGAGTCCGATGTCTCCCGACCAGGTCCCCGTAATCGGATCCGTCGCCTGCGCCAAAGGCCGCGCGACGATCGCTCCGCCCGCCAACAGCACGCAACACGCGACGACAAGACGTCTCAGCAGCATGGCAGTCTCTCCCGACGAACAACCTCGCGCGCCGGACGGCGGCGCGCAACGATCAAGACGCGAACGGCGCGATCGCTGCCGGGAACGGTCGCGATTCCGTTGCGCGGAGGTCAGCGCCCGCGATAGCGTCGGCGCGTGCCCGCCCGGACACGCCTTCGCCCGTGGATGCTCGGCTCCGCGATCTGGATTTTCCCCGCCCTCTTTGCGGCCATCAGCCACATTGCCGGAAGCCGGTTGAACAATGAACCGTTTCCGTCCCTGCGCGAGGTGCTCTTCTCGGGCGGCGACTGGCTGATCTATGCCTTCGTCGCGCCGCTGATCTTCTGGGTCGCGAACCGATGGCCCATCGCGCGGCCGTTCGTCGCGCGCCGGATGCTGCTGCACCTGCTCCTGGCGCTGTTGAGCTGCGTCGCCTGGGCGGTCGGCGGCAAAATCCTGCAGTTCCTGCTGATGCTGACGTTCGCGCCGGGCGAGATCCAGAAGGCGCGCGGGACGATGGGCGGCGCATTCTGGTCGAAGGTGGGCGTGGACGTCGTGGGATGGATCTTCGTCACGCTCCCGTTCGGTGTGATCGTCTACGCCTGCGTGGCGGGCATGGCACACGCGGTCCGGTACTTCGTCGAGGCGCGCGAGCGCGAACTGCAGATGGCCAGGCTGTCCGAGCAGTTGGCCGGCGCGCGGTTTTCCGCGCTCCAGGCGCAACTCAATCCCCACTTCCTGTTCAACACGCTCAACACCATCGCGGTGCGGGCGCGTGACGGCGACGGCGTCGGCACCGCCCGGATGGTCGAACAACTGAGCGAGGTCCTGCGGCGGACACTCAGCCGGCATCGATCCAACGAGGTCGCGCTGCAGGATGAGCTCGACCTGATCGAGCAGTACCTGGCAATCGAGCAGGCGCGATTCTCGGATCGACTCCGTCCGTCGTTCGACATCGACCCGGCGACGCGCGCGGCCGCTGTGCCCAGCTTCGCGGTGCAACACCTCGTCGAGAATGGCATCCGGCACGGCATCGCGAGGAAAGCCGGCGCCGGTAACCTGCGCGTGACCGCCAGGCGCGACGGCGACACACTCGAGTTGTCGGTCGAGGACGACGGCGTCGGGTTCGACGGTCAGACGGCACCGCAGGGCCGCGGGATCGACAATACCCGGGAGCGGTTGCGGGGCATGTACGGAGAGCGCGCATCGTTGACAATCGTTCGTGCGCCGGCGGGGGGCACGATCGCGACGCTGCGTGTGCCATGGCGCGAAGTCGTCGTGGAGTCGGACGTTGCCGAAAACTGAATGGACGGTCCTCATCGCCGACGACGAGCCGGCCGCCCGGAAGGGTGTGCGCCAGCTTCTCGGCAGCTACCCCGACTTTGTGGTCGCCGGCGAGTGCCGCGACGGCGCCGAGGTGCTCGCGGCGCTCGACAATGTGAAGCCGGAACTCGTGTTCCTCGACATCCA
The DNA here is from genome assembly GCA_050264575.1 of Acidobacteriota bacterium. GTDB lineage: Bacteria > Acidobacteriota > Vicinamibacteria > Vicinamibacterales > SCN-69-37 > DASQFI01. The sequence continues at coordinate 3,047 of JBLNGH010000678.1, forward strand.
GATGCCGGGCATTGACGGCTTCGAGGTCATTCGCCGCCGCACGCCCGAGCGCATGCCGCTCGTTGTCTTCCTCACGGCGTACGATCAGTTTGCGATTCGCGCGTTCGAGGCGCAGGCGCTGGACTATCTGCTGAAACCGGTCAGCGAGTTGCGATTTGCCGCGAC
>JBLNGH010000679.1:0-3977 GCA_050264575.1 Acidobacteriota bacterium
CCTTCGTCAGGATGTCGTCGACCAGGTAGGTCTTGACGTCCAGATAGAGCGAGCGGTCGAGGGGTTCGCGCGAGCGGCACGCGCGGTAGGCGGCCCGAAGCGGCTCGAGCGGATCGGAACCTCTGAGGGAGGATCTGAAGTCCGCCGTGTACAGGTGCAGTTTGGCCTGTTCGTCGAACATGGCCCCGAGGCGCTTGCGCGCGGCGGAGTCGTCAGGCGCCAGCGCCAATCGCCGAAGGCCGCGCGCGGCGCGCACGCTTCGTGGAAGCGCGTACGCAAGCCTGCCGACGACCTCCGCGGCACGGCCGAGCGCTCGGCGAGCGAGGTTCTCGGTCTGCTGGATGCGGTGCGACTCGTAGCCGGCCCACAATTCGTCTCCGCCGTCGCCGGAGAGCGCCACCGTGACGAGAGCGCGGGCGGCCTTCGAGACGTAATAGGTTGGAACCGCGCTCGAGTCGGCAAACGGCTCGTCGAAATGCCACGCGAGCGATGGCAGAAGCTCCTCGACCCTTGGATCCGCAATCTGGGGATGGAATTCGCATCCGAGGTGCCGCGCGACCGTCTCAGCGTGGGCCAGTTCGTCATATGCTCCCACATCGAAGCCGACCGACGTGGTCACGACCGGCGCGTCGCTCGTGTCCATCATGTACGCGACGACGGCGCTCGAATCGATTCCACCGGAGAGAAACGCCCCAAGCGGCACGTCCGAGATCAGGCGCAGCCGAACGGATTCGCGGAGCAGGGCATCAAGCTGCTCGAGGTACTCCTCCTCACGGGCCGGATCGCCGGTGCCCGTGAACTCGAGGTCCCAGTATCGACGCGTGCGGATTGTGCCGGACTCTGCGATGAGGATGTGGCCGGCCGCGAGCTTCTGCACATCCCTGTAAATCGTCGCCGGTGCCGGCACGTACAGCAGCGTCAGAAAGGAATCGAGAGCATCCGGGCGCCAGGCACGTGATACGGCCGGGTCCATGAGCAACGACTTAATCTCGGAGCCGAAGACGAGCCCCCGGCCGGGCAGTTCAGCATAGTAGAGCGGCTTTACGCCGAGGCGATCTCGTCCGAGCATGAGGCGTCGATTGCGCTCATCCCAGATCGCGAAAGCGAACATGCCTCGGAAGCGTTCGACGCACGCTTCGCCCCATTGCTCGTAACCGTGCACCAGGATCTCGGTATCGGTGCGGGTCCGGAACGCGTGGCCGGCTGCCTCGAGCTCGGACCTGACTTCTGCGAAGTTGTAGATCTCGCCGTTGAACACCGTCCAGACGGTGCGGTCCTCGTTGCAGAGCGGCTGGTCGCCGGTTGACAGGTCGATGATGCTGAGGCGCCGGTGCCCCAGGCCGATTCCTTCACCGAAGTAGTGCCCCTCGGCATCAGGGCCCCGATGTTTCACCGCGTCGGTCATGCGCTGCAGCAGATCGCGGCTGACTGGCTGCGCGTCGAAATTCAGTTTTCCGGCGATTCCGCACATGGGCTATCAGACAGTCAACGCGGCATGGTCGGCCGCGACGGGCACGCGCGCGTGCAGTTCGGTGAGGTAGAGGTGTTCGAAGCTCGCGACCATGCGAGCGAAGCTGTAACGATCCCGAACGTGACGCCGAGCCGACTCTCCGAGCGCCGCGGCCAGGGTCGGCTGCGCGACCAACCGGTCGATCGCACCGGCAAGGGCGTCTGCATCGCCCGGCGGGACGAGCAGGCCGTTGCGGCCGTCCTCGATCAGGTCGAGGAGTCCCCCAACCGCCGACGCGATGACCGGAAGCCCCGAGGCCATCGCTTCGAGCGCACTGTTGGGGAAGGCCTCGGAGCGCGAAGGCAGCACGAACAGACCGCTCAGCGCGAGCAGGTCGGCCACGTCTTCGCGATGACCCAGGAATTCGACGCGGTGTCCCAGTCCCGATTCGCGGGCCTGCCGTTCAAGCGCGGCGCGGCACGGGCCGTCGCCGACCACCCGCAACCGGAGGCGGCGGTTCGCCGTCGAGCGAGCGAACGCCTCGAGGAGGATGTCGTGGCTCTTCTCGGGGCGCAGGTTGGCTACCGCGATGATCGATTCGATGGGTCCGTGCACCTTGCCGTGGAACCGCTGGATGTCCAATCCATTGGGGATCACGCGGACGTGATCCGCTGCGAGCCCTTCGTGGGCGAGCTGCTTCGCCGCGGCCGGCGAGTTGGCCACCACGCGATGGGCCAGCTGATAGGCGACGCGCTGTACCGCCAACTGGGTGCGGGACTTGTCCGGCTTCAGTTCCCGACGGCTGGCGATCCGCACAGGCACCCTCGCAAGCGCGGCACCGGCAAGACCGATTACATTCGCGTAGTAGTCACACGTCTGCACGATCTGGATCGCCCGCTGCCGGCACCACGCGGCGAACGTGCGCACCGCCCGCATGGCGGACGGATGCGCGAACCCGCTGATCGGGAACTCGACCAACTGCGTGGCCTTCTCCGCCGCGCGCGCGGCCCATGCCCCTTCATCGTGCAGGCAGGCCACGTGGACTGCGAACCGGGTCGGGTCGAGCCGCCGGACGAGCTCGACCATCTGACGCTCGGTGCCACCGGGGTGGAAACTGGTCAGGAAAACGGCGATCCGTACTCGGCTGTCGTGCTTCACGGCCTCTCGCATCTCAGCAAGTGAGGTGCCACCAGCTCCGCCAGAATGTGGGCGTTTTTGTTCACTTTTCCGTGGGTCGAGCGATCGATGCTGGTTGTGTCGGAGGCAGCCGTGCGCCGCAAGTTGGGTAGCGGCGTTCCACACCGTTCGGTCATGCCCGAGCCTGTCGGGTTTCAGCGGGCAGCGCGACGAGCTGTAACCACCGGCCTCCCGATCGACGGCGCGTCCAGGTACTGGCGATGCCACAGCTCGAAGACGACGAGCTGCCACAGCCTGAGCGTGTGGTCGCGCCTGCCCGAGAGGTGCTCCTGAACGACGCGACGCACGAAAGCACGATCGAAATAACCGCGCTCGGCCGCCCGCGCGGAGAGTAGAACATCCTGGAAGACCTCGCGCAGCTTGCCACGGAACCAGGTTCCGATTGGCACGCCGAAGCCCTGCTTTCTCCTGTCCAGTATTCCGACCGGCAGCATTCCCGCGGCGGCTTGTTTGAGGATGTGCTTTCGTCGGCCGTCGCGAATCTTGAAGGAGGAGGGCAACGCGGCGGCAAAGTCGATGACGTCGTTGTCGAGCAGCGGGACACGCGACTCGATCGAATGCGCCATGCTCATACGATCAACCTTGGTCAGGACGTCCTCGGGCAAGTAGGTTTCGAAGTCGTAGCGCATCATGCGGCTGTCGTGACAGAGGTTGCTGAACCGCAGGAAGTGCCGAAGCGAGTCACGCCCGGCCTCCTGCCCGTTCAACGCCTGGAGTAGATCTCGAGACAGCAGTGATGCCTTCTCATCGGCCTGGTAGAACGAGATCGAGTCGACATACCGGCCGTTCGCATCCTGCGCGACATGACGCAGGTAGTTCTTGCCGCGCGTGCCGTGCGGCAGACGCGGCCAGAGCGCCGCGGCCGCACGTCGCTTCCCGGGAATCGGCAGCCGATCGAACGCTGCCACGCGCGGATGGGGCAGGTACCGATCGTAGCCGCCGAACAGTTCGTCTCCACCATCTCCCGACAATACGACGGTCACATGCCTCCGGGCTATCTCGGAGACGTACCACGTCGGAATCGCCGACGAATCGGCGAACGGTTCGTCGAAGTGTCCGATGAGCGAGTCCAGGATGGAGACCGCGTCCGGGCGCACCACGAATTCGTGGTGCTCGGTGCCGAAGTGACGGGCGACCGCCCGCGCATACGGCAGCTCGTCGTACTCGGGCTCGTCGAAGCCGATGCAGAAGGTCGTGACCTTCGGCGCCGCCTCCGCCATGAGCCCGACGACGATGCTGGAATCGACGCCGCCCGAGAGAAACGCGCCGACCGGCACATCGCTGAGCAGATGGAGGCGGACGGCTTCGGCCAGGACTTCGCGCAACCGCT
>JBLNGH010000680.1:0-9547 GCA_050264575.1 Acidobacteriota bacterium
GGGGGGGGGGGGGGGGGCCGGGGGGCGCCCCCCCCCCGACACTGGTCCTCGTGCTCGTCTGTGTGCTCGGCGCGCTGGCGGCGCTCTCCGTTGTCCGCTACGTTGTCGTCTTCGGCACCGCCATCGCCGGCGCATGGACGCTCATCGTCGGGGTGCTGGCGCTCACGGGACGATCGACGGTCGCCGGTGCCGGCGCCCGCGACGTGTGGGTCGTGTATCCGCTCGATCCGATGCCCGGCCGCTGGTGGATCTTGGCGTTGTGGCTGGCGCTCTCGCTGGCCGGCGTGATCGTGCAGCTCTCGACGACCACGAAGACGGCGAAAAGGAAACCGCGGCCGGCGGCCGCGTAAAAGCATTGGTATTTGATAATTGGTAATTGGGTAATTGAGCTAACGCTTTCAGGAGTAGAGATGGCCACTTTTTCACGACACGCGACCGTTGACTGGAAAGGCAATTTGATGGAGGGCGCCGGCGAGCTCAAGGCCGGAAGCGGCGCGTTCACGCTGCCCGTGACATTCGCTCGACGCATCGGGGAGCCGCAGGGCGGCACGAGCCCGGAGGAGCTGATCGCATCGGCGCACGCGACCTGCTACGCGATGGTCGTCGCCAACGTGCTCGCGAAGGCTGGCGCCGCGACGCGGGCGACCCGCGTGACGTGTACGGTCACGGCCGACAGGGGCGATGCCGGAATCAAGATTACGACCTCGAAGCTGGAGGTCGTCGCCGAGGGGCTGTCGGGGATGGATGCGGCGACCTTCGAGAAGACCGCGCGGGACGCGGAGAGCAAATGCCCCGTCTCCAATGTCCTACGCGGCTCGGCCGCGATCGAGGTACATGCCCGCGCCACGTGACGCTGGAAAAAGGCAAAAGGCAGAAAGCAAAAAAAGCGGAACACGCCTTCCCGCGTCTCCCGTTTTCTGCCTTCTGCCTTCTTGCCTTAGTGCGCGCGCGACCCCGCGTTCTGGCGATGGGGCTCGGAGATGGCCGAGACCGTATTCGCAAGCTGCGACACCACATCGTCGCGCCGGCCGCTCGTTGTGCCCTTTGCCTGACGCGCAACGTCGGCCAGCGACAGAATGCCGATCAGCGAGCCGTCGTTGCTCACGACCGGCAGCCGGTGAATCTGTCGTTCGGCCATGAGCCGCTCCGCCTCCACGACGTCGTCTTCGGCGAGGCAGGTGCAGACCTGCTGGGCCATGACGCTCGCGATCGCGATGTCGGTCAGCGGCCGGTTCTGGAAATGCGCCGCCATGCACAAATCACGATCCGTCAACACGCCGACGACGTGTCCGCCCTGGTCGACAACGGGCACGACGCCGCAATCATGCTCCCACATGATCTGTGCGGCCGTGTTGGCGCGATCTTCAATGCTGCAGCTGTAAACGGGTTGTGTCATCAACTCTCTGACACGCATATCGAGATCCTTTCTCGAGCCGTTCGCAAGGAGAACGGCTCTCGCTTGTCGGGGGAGCCATGTCCCACTCTATCAAGGCGAGATCGGATCGGTGGAGGAGAATTCGGGGAGAAAAAAAAGGGCGGGGCTGAAAGCCCCGCCCTTTGTGTTCTTGAGCCGGGCCTGAAGGCCCAGCCTACACGTACCTTACCAGCTGAACCGGGTCACGAGCTGGATCACGCGCGGACCGTTGGATCCGGTGACCTCCCAGTTAGCCAGCGTCGTGGCGCCGACACCGCTCTCGGGGTCGAGGTCCACGAAGTTGAAGGCGTTCAGGAAGTCCATTCTGAACTGGAAGGTCTTTCTTCCGGACAGACGGACGTCCTTGACCAGGCTGAGGTCGAGATTGCGCACCCACGGCGATTGAATGACCAGCGTGCGCGAACCGCAGTCGCCGTAGCCGGTCGCGATCGTCTCGATGCAGTTGTCGAGGCCCGCCGGCGCGAAATAGCGTCCGGTCGGCTCACCGGCCGTGAAGCCGTTGATGTCGCGGCTGTAGGCCTTGATCGTGTTGTCGATGATGTCCTGCGGCCACATGTAGATCGGCGTGTTGCCCGGACCGGTGTAGCGGACCTTGAAGAGGTCTTGCACCTCGTTGAGGCTCATGCCGACGACATTGACGTTGCCGAGGTCGATCAACTCGCCCGTCTGGAAGCGCGCCGTGCCGGAGATCTGCCAGCCGCCGATGATCCGATCCGTCACGCCGCCCGCGTTCGTGCCGAAGCGCTTGCCCTGGCCGAACGGCAGTTCGTAGACGAACGTGCTCTTGATCGCGTGCGTCACGTCGCCTTCGCCGCCCGTGTTGCGCGTCGACAGCATCGGCACGCGGAACGAGTAGCGGGTCGCTTCGTACGCCTTGCCGTACGCGTAGTTCACGTCGAACTGCAGGCCGCCCGACATGCGGCGGCGGAACTGCATCTGCAGGCCGTTGAAGTCCGTCCACCCGCCGTTGCCGGTGACGTTGGCGCTGCTGACGTCGGGGTTGGCGATCCAGAAGTTCGCCGGCAGACCGGCGAGCAGCATGTTGTTCCGCAGCTGCGAGGCGCCGCGCAGACCGGAGTCGGAGTTCGTGCCGGCCGGCGTGAACGGCAGCGGGTTGAACCGCGAGAGGGCGTTGATGAAGTTGTCGTTGGCGAAGTTGCCGCTCGAGTACATCGTCGCGCACGCCGCGGCGCTGTCGCAGTTGCCGCCGAGGCTGTAGTTCGTCCCGCTGAAGTGCGCGAGATAGATCGGCAGCGGCGACGTGCCGCTGTTCGGACCGAAGTAGGCAAAGGTCTTGCCCCGTCCGGCCGCGAGGTTCGCGTAGAGGTTGGCCTGCGCCTTCTGGAACTCATCGAGGAAACCGTTCTCGATGATGTTCGACTCGTTGAAGTTGTAGCTCCTCCACTGATCGCGGTTGCGCGTGCCGATGTAGCGGATCTCGAAGGCGGATCGGCGGCCGAGCGCGCGCGACCAGCCCACCGTCCAGGAATCCGAATACGGGACCTGGAGGTTCGGATCGAAGATGTTCACGCTGCCGCTCGTCGTCGCCACAATCGGATACGTCGGCTCTTCGGGGACGCACGCGACCGTGACCGCGCCGGTGCAGGTCGCCGGCGGACCCAGTCGGGCGCTGTCGCGGAAGAGAAGCGGCAACGTGCCGAGGTTGCCGTTGCTCGCGTTCCGGTTCGCGCCGACGGTGAGCCCCGGATTGTTGCCGAACACGCCCGTGAAGTCCGACATGCCGTGGCGCTCGAAGGCGCGGGCCCAGCCGAATGCCAGCGACGTGTCGCCCGGCTCGCCGAGGATCCGGCGGAGGAAGCCATTCTCAGCGCTTGGCGTCCAGTTCACGCCGACGCTCGGCGCGAGATTGTTCCAGTCGGTGTCATACGCGCCGCTCCCCTCAGCGAAGTTCTGGTACGTCGTCACCGAACCCGGGAGCGTTCCCGGCTTGAACAGGTTGCAGGTCTCCGGCGTCGCATTGCTCAAGTCGCAGCCCGGCACGTACCCCGAGACGCCGAACACGCCGTCCGGTGTCGAGGTCGAGTAACTGTTGTTCTTCGCATAGAAGGGCATCTGCACCGCGTAGCGAACGCCGACGTTCAACGACAGATTCGGCTTCGCCTTCCAGCTGTCCTGGATGAACAGATCGACCTCGCGGAGCCGGCCTTCCTGGCGGCCGCTGCCGTTGTAGACGTACTTGCCGGTGCTCGCGTCCAGCCGGGCGGTGCCGCCAATCTGGCTGACGTGACCGGTCAGCACGGCGTACAGGTCGCGCGCCGCGTTCCGCTGGTTGCTGCTGCTGCTCGGGAAGTTCGCCGCGCTGAACATCGCCAGCGCCGGATCGCCGTTCGGCACGCTGAAGCTGATCGACGGCGCGCGCGTTTCGCTGAGGAGCCAGACGTCGGCCTGGGTGTAGTTGAAGCCCATGCCGAGGCTGTGCGACCCCTTCAGCCAGTTCAACGTGTTCTCGATGAACTTCGTCGACGCCTCTCGGGCGGAGTAGCCCGCGCCGGTGCCCGCGTTCGTGATGCCGGTGTTGTTGCCGCCGGTCTGCGCGAAGCCCGCCGCGCTGATGCCGAGCGCGAACCCGCCCTGGTTGGCGAGCGGGCCGCTCCACATCCCCGATTCGAGGCCGGGCGAGAACATCGTCGCGCCGCCGCTCATCCCGTACCGCACCTCGTTGACGATGTTGGTGGAGACTGACGACCGGAGTGCCGTGGTGAAGATGTAGCGATCCGAGATCTGTGCGCCGTGAATCGGGAAGCCCGGCCACCGCGCCTGCTGCGTGTTGGTCGTGTCAGGGTCCGAGACGAGATCGTTGAACGTCCACGATCCGGTGAGCCGGTTGGCGCTCGAAAGGTTGTAATCCACGCGGACCGTCGGATAGCGCGTGACCCCTTTCGCGTCCTGCTGGAACCGGAGGCGCTGCGCGTTCGGGTTGCCATCGATCGGCTCGACGAGCTTGCCATTGGCCGACGCGGCGATGTCGTTCAGCAGCTGCCCGACGATCGGGTCTGGCGTCGACGTCTGCCCGTTCCGGCCGGCCAGATCGTACACATTGACCGAGCGCTGCACCCCGTCCGTGCCGGTGTAGCGGAAGATGCCCGACTGCGCCTCGGGCGTCAGGAAGTCGCTGTTCGTGTTGATCGTGCGCGGCGTGCGGTTCTCCTCGTAGTTCACGAAGAAGAACGCCTTGCCGCGGCCGTCATAAAGGCCCGGCAGCACGATCGGACCGCCCACGCGCACGCCCGGCTGGTACTGCACGAACTCGTTCTTGGGCAGCCCGCGCCGGATGTTGAAGTAGCTGTTCGCGTTGAGCGAGTCGTTCTGGTAGTAGTAGTACGCGCTGCCCGAGAACAGGTTGCTGCCCGAGCGCGTGGTGAACTGAATCTGCGTCGAGCCCTGGGACGACGCATTCGCGCCATTGCCTGCCGCCACCAGCGTCACTTCTTCGACGGCGTCGAGCCGCGGGCTGAGGCGCGCGAAGAATCCGTCAGTGGTCTTCAAGTAGTTGTCCTGGATGCTCACGCCGTCGAGCGTGATCGCGATCGAGCTCTGCGGCAGCCCGTTGACGATCGAATCGCGGCTCCCGCTTGCCGTCTGGACACCGGGGAGGAAAGTCACGAAATCGAGGCCGCTGCGCGACCCCACCGGCAGGTTCGCGATTTGATTCGTCGTCACGTTCGAGAACGCGGCGGACGACTGCGTCTGAATGACCGCGCTCGCCCCTTCGACGACGACGGTCTCGGTCAAGCCACCTACTTCGAGCACGGCCTTGACGTTGGCCGGCGTGCCGGCGGTGACTTCGACGTCCTTGAGCACAGCACTCTTGAATCCCTGAAGGGCGACCGTCACCGTGTATTTGCCGGGATTGAGCGCCGGGATGGTAAAGCTTCCGTTGGCAGAGCTCACCGCGGTCGAGACGCCAGCCGTGGCGTCGTTGGTTGCCGTGACCGTGGCGCCTGGGATCACGCCGCCGCCAGAGTCGGTCACGACGCCGACGATCGACGACGTGGCCTGTGCAAAGGCGGGCATGCTGATGAGCGCAGCTGTAAGCGCAATCAGCCCCACCTTAAGCAATCGAGTATTCATTTAAGGTCCTCCTCCGGGCCTGGCCCTGACGGTTGGGAACCGCCTGTGATGGAAGGCCGCTCGCGGGCCCCGAGCGGTCGTGCACGAGTGACAAGCAAGAGCCGTGCTAGGACCGGAAATTTACGTGGCGGTGGGTTCCGGGTCAATCGATGTTTTTCGCAGGATTTGGCCCGTTTTTGAGTCCCGCGCCTGATACTCAGTCTTGGTATTTCGTTTTTTGCGGCGCAGGCTTCGCCGGCTTGGACTTTCGTGATCCAAAATTCACGATTTTCTGGCTCCGTGCTAGAGCCGTTCTCACTCTCCTGTAAGTAGCGAATGCTCGAATTCAGCCGAGTGTCCGACGATCCATGTCGATTTTGCTCGACGCGGAAGTGAGAACGGCTCTAGTGTTCCGCACCCGTGCCCGAACCCGCACGCACATCCTCGGCCGAGTCATCGCTGGCCCGGTCGATCGGCACGCTCGCGCTGGCGGCGAGCATCGTAAATATCACCATCGGCGGCGGAATTTTCCGCTTGCCCGCCGACATGGCGGCGACGCTTGGCGCGACGGCGCCGGTGGCGTACCTCCTGTGCGCGGTCGCCATGGGCCTCATCGTCCTGTGCCTGGCCGAAGCGGGCAGCCGCGTCTCGCTCACGGGCGGTCCGTACGCCTACGTCGAAGTCGCGTTCGGACCGTTCGTTGGATTTCTCTCGGGATTCCTGCTGTGGATGGTGCTGACGTTCGCGATGGCCGCGGTGGCCACCGTGCTGGCGGCGGGCATCGGAGCACTCGTGCCCGCGCTGTCGTCACGCGCGGCGTCGGTCTTCCTCCTCCTCCTTATTTATGGTGCGTTCGCGACGATCAATGTTCTCGGCGTTGGGCGCAGCGCGCGCCTCAACACCGTCCTGACGGCCGCCAAGATCCTGCCGCTGATCCTGCTCGTCGTCGGTGGCGTCTTTGCGGTTGATCCAAATCATCTCGCCGTCACTCACGCGCCCGATCTGGGGACGCTCGCGCGGAGCAGCATTCTCCTGATCTTTGCATTTGCCGGCATCGAAGCCGCGCTCGTCCCGAGCGGGGAAGTGAAGGATCCGGCGCGCACGGTGCCGCGCGCGATCTTTCTCGCGATGGCGACCGTGACCCTCCTCTACGCGTTGCTGCAATTCGTCGCGCAGGGCGTGCTCGGTCCCGCGCTCGCGACGTCGAAAGCGGCGCCGCTCGCCGACGCCGCGGGCGTCGCGCTCGGCGGCTGGGCCCGGCAGCTCCTGCTCGTCGGCGCCGTCATCTCGATGCTCGGTCATGCCGGCGCGATGACGCTCGCGACGCCGCGCACGCTCTTCGCGTTCGCCCGCGACGGCTTTCTACCCGCGGCGCTCGCGCGCACACACCCGGTCTACCGATCCCCAGTCGCGGCGATTCTCCTTCAGTGCGCGATCGTGCTCGCGCTCGCCATCTCGAGCACGTTCGAGCGGCTCGCGATCCTCGCGAACATTTCGACGCTGGTCCTGTACGGCACGTGTTGTCTCGCGACGTGGCAGCTCCGCCGCCGGGACGTACGCGCCGGCGGCACACCGTTTCAGGTGCCCGCGCCAGGACTGGTCATCGTGCTCGCGTGTCTCGTGATTGGATGGCTGCTCCTCAGCGTGACCGCAGCGGAGTGGACGGCATTCGGCGTCTCACTCGCGGTCGCCGCGGCAGTTTTTCTACTCAGGAGGAAATGATTCCGAACGCGGCCATCTGTTCGCGATTCGAGCGGTTTGTCACGACATGAACATGAGAACGGCGGCGGTCGATTAACTCATTCTGCTTAAGCAAATGCCAGTAACTCGATTTGACATTGCCGTTGATTAACCTATAATGTTAATTAGAACTGCAACGCCTATACAGTCCTTCAGATCCTCTGAACTCAATCAGGTTATCTGGCCACCTTCTCTTAGGCCGTCAACCCCAGGAGGTTGCCATCATGACTATCGTTCGCTGGGATTCGATCCGTGACATGGCCGCGCGCGAGGAGCAGATGAACCGGATGCTCACGGCGGGCTTCTACGGCCGTCCTCAAGAAGACCTCACGCGCGGCGCGTGGGTGCCGGCTGTCGACATCTACAGTAACGGCCAGCACGAGCTGGTGCTGAAGGCCGAGCTCCCCGACATGAAGGAGGAGGAGATCGAGCTGACGGTTGAAGACAACACACTCACGCTGCGTGGCGAAAAGAAGCCCGATACGGACGTCACGCAGGAGCAGTTCCATCGCACCGAGCGCAGTTATGGGTCGTTCGCGCGGACGTTCGCGTTGCCGCCGACGGTCGATACAGGCAAGGTCAGCGCCGAATACAAGGCCGGCGTGCTGACGGTCCGGCTGCCGCTGCGTGAGGAAGCCAAGGCGAAGCTGATCAAGGTGCACGTCGCCGCGTAAGTCGATTAATCGACATCAAGGCGGGGTCGAGCGACCCCCGCCTTGTTTTTTGCGGAAATGACCTCAGCCCGTCTGGCGGCACTGGCCCTTCGCCCTCCTCCGGCTCGTCGTGCAGTGAAGTCGGAACCGTCGGTGCCTCGGTGGGGGACTCGGTCTGTTGAGCGGCTGCGGTCCGACGAGGCCTGAAGTGGATCAGAGACTCACGGCCGAGTCCGGAAAGGACCGTCCCTGCGGCGAGGAACAAGGCCAGCGCCACCCACCATTCGTGTGCGCGAAGATCGGCTACGAGCAATTCCAGAACATGCCCGACGGCGTACCCCGCGAGGCCGACGGTACCAGCCCAGATGATTGACCCGGCGACGTCTTCGATTGTGAACCTCAGCCTCGGCATGCCGGTGGCGCCACACGCGGCCGGAATGGCAATGCGGAATCCGTAGATGAATCGCGAGCCGATGACCAGCGGCGTGCGATGGCGATCGAGCCACTCCAAAAGCCGTTGAGACACACGCTGCCGGCGCATGACCGGCGCGCGCTGGTGGCCGAGCCGGCGCCCCAGCGAGAAATACACCTGGTTGATCGAGATGGTGGCCGTGGCGGCCACGAGCATCACGAGATCGAGCCGCAGGTACCCTCGGTGGGCCAGGAACGTCGCGGTCAGGAGCGTTGCGTCCCCTTCGACAGCAGCCGCGACGAAAATGAACGGGTAGCCGTAGCGCGCGATGACGTCGACCAGCATAGGTCGTGGTGCGAAGTCTTTTCACCGCCTCGGATCCGGCTTGACCGTGATCTGCTGCGTGGAGCTCTGGCCGTCGACGGTGAGCCGAACGGTGAACGTGCCGGTCACGGGACCGGCGCCACCGCCGCGGCCGCCTCGTCCGCCGCCGCCCGGAGACCAGACGACGCGATGCTGACCGGCTGAGGTCGCGAAGGGTTCAGGCGCGGGGCGCCAGAGCGTGGTGGTGTTCGGCGGAAAGGCGCCGCCGGCCGCGCCGGCGCCGCGGCCTCGGCCTGGTGTCCCGCCGGGTGCCGCTCCGGCCGTTTGATTACCGAACGTGCCGACCACCGCGCCGCCGCCGTCGAGAATCTCGAGCGTGACGGACGTGGCGTTGCCCTTGAGGTAGTAGTCGATGATCGCGCCGTCCGGCGGATTGGGGAGCTGCGGCTCGTCCTTCTGCGTCGGGGTGCCGTTATCGCCGGTCTGAATCCATGCGGTCGCATCCGCATTCTTGAACAGGTGCGCGCTCGATGAGGCGACCGACGCGTCGATCTGCCGCAGGACCGAGATGTCGTCGATGACCCAGAAACCCCGGCCGTGGGTCGCGAGAATCAGATCGTCGCCGTGAACTTCGAAGTCGCGCATCGACGTGACCGGCAGATTGAGCTGCAGCGACTGCCAGTTGTCGCCATCGTCGAACGACACCCACACGTTGCGCTCCGTGCCGGCGAAGAGGAGACCGCGCCGCTGCGGATCCTCTTTCACCACGTGCACGTAGACGCCTGACGGCAAGCCGCGCGTGATCTCTTGCCACGACTTGCCCATGTCGCGCGTGCGATAGATGTGCGGATTGAAGTCCGTGAGCTGATGACGATCGACGGACGCATACGCCGTATTCGCGTCGAAATGCGA
>JBLNGH010000681.1:0-4527 GCA_050264575.1 Acidobacteriota bacterium
CGCCAGCACGCCGACGACTGACTGGCCCACCCACTCGAACGACCTCAGCGACATCATGCGATCGATTATAGATGTGGGGCTTCGGCTTGTGCGACGCTTGTCAAGAGCTCAAAAGCACACATGAAGAGCATGAAGGACATGAAGGAAGCTCTTCACTTAAAAGAGCTTTTCTTCATGGCCTTCATCTTTCTTCACGACCTTCATGTTTGATTTGCTCTAATTCCCACCGTGACAGCCCCCGTTGCCGCCGGCGCTCCAAAAGGATGACGTGAAGGGCAGACCACTCAGAAGGAAAACCTGATCGCCAGCTGCGCCTGTCGCGGCGGATAGGTCGACAGGCTCTCACCGAACGTCGCGCGATCGACGAAGCTGTCCGGCAGTTGGTCGTTGCGCCGATTGAGTACGTTGAAGACTTCGAGGCGCATCTCCAGCGACCGTGCGCTGCTCAACGGGACTCGACGCGCCAGCAGGACGTCCAGCGCCGCATATCCGGGTCCAGTCAGCTCATTCCGCCCCGCGTCGCCAAACGTGTAGCGCGGCGGAATTACGAACGTCCGGCCGTTGTAAGTGAACGTCGATTGGCCTGGGTCCGGCGACCCGATGAGGACCTTCGGACGATCGGACGCGAACGTCGCGCCGCCGCTGTTCCCGGTGTTGCTGTTGTCGAAGCTGAGCCTCGGCGTGAACGGCCGGCCGGACTGCAGGGTGGCGATCGCGCTGACCTGCCAGTCACGCAGAATCGCTGACTGTCCTACTGCCGGAATGTGCCAGATCGCCGACGCGACCACCCGATGCCGGACATCGAAGTCCGACGGTCCCCATTCGGCGTCAGGGTCGCGGCTGTTCTGCGGCGTATTGTCGTTCCCGTCGCTCGCCAGAAACGCCGACGCATCGTCCATCGACTTCGACAGCGTGTAGGCGCCGTGCAGCTCGAATCGCCGGAGCAGCTGTCGATCGACGCTGAGCTGCAGGCCGTGGTAGGTCGACGAGGCTTTCGATTCCACGAGCAGGATGTCGCCGAACGCGGGGATCGGACGCCGAGGATCGAGCGGACCGGGTCCGGGCGTTGGTTGATTGATGTTCCGTTTGCGGACGAGATCATCACCGTGCGAGGTCACGTAACGCGCAGCTACCGTCAGCTCGCGGAACACCCGTTCGATCGACACGCTCGCTTGCTGTGAATAGCCGGTCCGGAAATGCGGATCGAGCGTGTTGACCGATGGCAGCGGCGTGAATCCGCCGCCGGTCGGGAAAGGATTCGCAAGAGATGTGTAGGCCGGCCCTTCAGGGCCGGCAGGCACGAATATTTTCAGCGTGTAGTACGGCGGATTGAAATACAGCGCCGAGTTCTCGATGAGTGTGCCGGCGTCGTAGAAAAGGCCATACCCGCCGCGGACGATGAGCGTGCCGTGGCCGGAGAGATCCCAGCTCACGCCGACGCGCGGGGCGACGTTGTTGAAGTCGCCCTCGAGGCCGGAGGATGGGACGCCGCCAGTTCCCACCTGAACCAGGTCGCGCGACGCGAGATCGAAGATACGCATGCGATTCGCGTCGTCGGTCGGCGGCGAGTTGTATTCGTACCGCACGCCGGCGTTGAGCGTGACAGCACGTGATAGCCGCCACTCATCCTGAATGAATCCGGCCGCTGACCACGTGCGCAGCGCCTGCCGGTTGTCGTTGTCCGCGATGAGGGAGAGCGACGGCCGGCCGAGCAGCAGGTCCGCGAGCGGGAGGCCGGTGAATCCGCCGCTGAACGTCAGGCGTCCGCGCGCGAACAGATGGTTGTCGCCATCCGATTGGTAGCGCCGAAGCTCGCCGCCGAACTTGACCCGATGCCGGACGCCTTCGATCGTGAGCTGCCCGACGACCTGCGCGGTGCGCGTCCGGCGGACGACGGGAAGATTGGGATCGTCGCCGAGCGTCTCGTAACCGGGGACGACGATAGCAGGGTAGGCGAGGTCGTTGCCTGACAAAGCCGGCCCCGTCATTCCGAGAGCGGCGAACCCGTCGAGGCCGGCGCGTCCAGGCAGATTCTCGCGCCGCGACGTCTGGAACCCGACGCGCACCACGCTCAGCATGCGCGGCGTCAGCGCGGACGTGAAGCCGATGCCGAGATGCTGGCCCTGGTCGAGACTCGACAGGCCGAAGCCCGGCAGATTCCGGTTGCGCGCCACGAACGGCAGATCGCGCGAGTCGCGGAAATAGCTGTAGCGCACGGACAGCAGATTCTCCGCGCCCAGATGATGATCGGTCTTTACCGTCGTCTGCCCCGCACGGCGGTCGTCGTCGCCGGTCGCCGACAGATTCGCGGCAGGATCGTCGCGCGTCGGTTCGGGATACAGAGTCATGACCGCGCGAGCGACGGGGCCAATCTGCTCGCTCGGAACCCTGTTGTCGGCGAACGGCTGGCCCGAGACTGGGTCCACGATGGTGACGCCGCTTCGACCGAAATCTCCGTTGCGCTCGGCCAGCGTCGGCACGTGTGAGAGGCGCGTTTCGCTTTCGCGCGCGCGAAGCCCCTCGATGTTGAAGAAGAAGAAGGAGTCGTGCCGTCCGAGCGGTCCGCCGATCGATCCGCCGAACAGATGACGCGTGAGCGCCGGCTGAGGCTCGCCGGCGGGTTGCAGCGCGTTCCGGGCATCGAGCGCGGAGTTGCGGAAGAATTCGTAGAGCGATCCGCTCGTGCTTCTACCGCCCGACCGGAGGATCATGTTCACCTGCGCGCCCGCGCTCCGGCCGTATTCGGCGTCGTAGGTGTTCTGCAGGACCGTCACTTCCTGCACGGCATCCAGGCTGGGATTGACGACCAGCCGCCCGATGAAGAGATCGTTGTTGTCGAGGCCGTCGAGCAGGAAGTTGTTCGACGCCTCGCGGGCGCCGCTGCTGTCGATGCCGCTGTTGCCTTGCGTCGACAGCCGCGACCCCGGCGCCGGCGGCGCGATTCCGGCCGCCTGCGTGACCACCGGCAGCACCTCGCGTTCATTCAGCGGAAGTCCGGTGATGGTCTCGCGACCGAAGACGTGGCCAACCGCGCCTGTTCCAATGCGCAGCGTCGCGGCATCCGCGGTGACGACGACTTGCTCGGAGAACGGCCCGGGCTCGAGAGAGATCGCTATCATTGCTTCAACGCCGGATGCGAGCCGGATATCCCGGACGACTTCGGTCTTGAAACCCGTCAGGCTGGCGTTCAGCGTGTACGTGCCGGCGGGCAATGGCGCGATGACCGCGTGACCGTCTCGTGATGTGGTGCTGCGGCGCGTGATTCCAGTCGCGGGGTCCGTGACGACGATCGCGACGCCCTCGACCGCAGCGCGGGTTGTGTCTCGGGCGTTGACGACGAGTCGCGACGCTGGTGCCTGCGCGCCGGCGTTCGCGCCGAACGCGACAAAAAGCATGACTGCGATCGTCGAGTTCACAACCGTCGATGATAGATCGCAGGTACGTAGGGGGCCCTGATTCCCAAGGGCGGCTGACCCATCGCGGCCTTAGACTGCAGACCGCGCTACGAGAGCAACTTCAACTACGAGAGCAGTTTCAACCCGAACGCGCGCTCGATCTGCTCCAGATCTCGCCGTTCGGACGAATCGGCGAGCGTGAGCGCATGCCCCGGCAAGTCCTTCCGGCCCGTGCGGCCGACGCGGTGCACGTACGTGTCGAGCGTGTGCGGAACTTCGTAGTTGACGATGAGGCTGACCGCGTCGATGTCGAGGCCGCGGGCCGCGACGTCGGTCGCGACGAGCACTTTCGTGCGGCCGATGCGGAAGCTTTCCATCGCGGCTGTGCGTTCTTTCTGCGATCGGTCGGCATGAATAGCCGCAGCGCGAAGACCGAACGAGCCCAGTTGCCGCGCCAGCCGCTCCGCGCCGATCTTCGTGTTGACGAAGACGATCACGGTGCCGGCTTCCTGGCGGAGATACTTCGCCAGGAACGGGATCTTCTCGCGCATCGGCAGCACGCGCGCCTCGTGCGTGATCGTCTGCGCCGGACCCCGGCGCGAACCGACCTGCACGAACACCGCGCCGGGCGCGAGCGCATCCGCAAACCGCATCACCTCTTCCGGCATCGTCGCCGAGAAGAGCATCGTCTGGCGTGATGTCGACGGCGGCAGCGCTTCGGCGATCTTCCGGACGTCGGGCCAGAAGCCCATGTCCATCATCCGGTCCGCTTCGTCGAGCACGAAGATCTCGAGCTTCGAGAAATCGCCGACGCTGCTCCGCATGTGATCGAGCAGCCGGCCGGGTGTGGCGATGACGATGTCGACGCCGGCCTTGAGGGAACGCTCCTGCGGGCCCATCGGCACGCCGCCGTAGACGGCGGCGCTCGCGACCGGCGCGTGATACGCGAAGCCCTGCACTTCGTCGTCGATCTGTGTGGCCAGCTCGCGCGTCGGCGCAAGCACCAGCGCGCGCGTCGCCTCGTGCGAGGCGCGTGGTCCCGCTTCGCGGTCTTCGCGAATCAGGCGCGACAGGATCGGCAGCACGTACGCGGCGGTCTTGCCGGTGCCGGTCTCGGCGCAGCCGATGACGT
>JBLNGH010000682.1:0-3128 GCA_050264575.1 Acidobacteriota bacterium
TAACGCCCCGATCAAGCTCGACAAACGCACGGCGCGTCCCGTGCCGGAGCCGGCCCGCCACACCCCGCCGCCTCCGCCGCCGCCGATTCCACAGCGGCCGCCGCCACCGCCGCCGCCCGTCGAGCCGCCGAAGATTGAGCCGCTGCGCACCGAGCCGCCGAAGCCTCCGGCGCCCCCGGTCGTCCAGGCACCGGTCGTGTCTCAGCCTGCCGACCCGGTCGACATGCCAGGCCTCATCGCCAGCCGCAAAGCAGCCGAAACGCCGAGCGCCGGTCCGGGCACCGGCGGTGGCACCGGAACCGGCACGGGAACCGGTGTCGGAGAAGGCGCCGGGAGCGGCATTGGACCGGGCCAGGGTGGCGGAACCGGTGGCGGTCCGTATCAGCCGGGATCCGGAATCTCGCCTCCCATCCTGGTCCGCGAGGTCAAGCCGAGCTACACGGATGACGCGCGGCGTCGCGCGATCGAAGGCGACGTCGTGCTGGAGATCGTCGTGCGTCGCGACGGAACGGTCGGCGACGTGCGCGTCAAGCGCTCGCTCGGCTCCGGGCTCGAGCAGCGCGCCATCGATGCCGTTCGCCAGTGGCGGTTCGGACCCGCCCGCCGGCAGGGCACGCCGGTCGATGTCATCGTCGAAGTGTCGGTCGAATTCAAACTGAGGTAGCGCTCATGGAGTCACTGCTCGTGGTCGTCGCCGGCGTCTCGCTCGTCCTCGCGGCCATCATGACGGCGGTCGCGTGGAGGCTGATACGGGACAAGGGTCTGCGCACGTCCTCGCGGGCCGAAGCGCTGATGGCGCTGGTGCGACAGGCGGAAGGCGATCGGCCTTCCCACGCAGTTGCGACGCGCGCTGATCTCGATGACGTGCCGGAAACGGAATCGCGGCCGCAACCTCAGGACGAGCCACGGCCGCAGCCTCAGCACGAGCCACGGCCGCAAGTGCAGCCCGATCAACGGCCGCAGCCGTTCTTCGAAACGCGTCCGATGCAGGGCCACCTGCGTTTCGCGGCCGCGGCCTCCTCATGGGATGAAACCGACGTTCGCCGAACGGGTCCGGCGATCGACGACGCGATGTTCGTGTCCTCGGAGCCGCGCCAGATGCCGCTCGGCCGATGGCTGGCGCTCGCGGCCGCAGGGCTGGTGATTCTCGCCGGGGCAGGAACGGTCTACGCGGTGAACACCGGCCACTGGCCCCCGACGTTCGCGATCGCAGGCGATCGCGAGGAGATGGTCGCCGCGAGCGCGCGCCAGCCGCTCGAGTTGTTGTCGTTGAGACACAGCACCGATGAGGCGGGCGCCTTCGTCGTGACCGGACTGGTCCAGAATCCTGACGAAGGAACCACGCTGCGCGACGTCGTGGCGACGGTGTTCCTGTTCGACTCGCAGGGCCGGTATCTGGCAAGCGGCCGCGCGAAACTGGAGATCTCGCCGCTCAACGCCGGCGAAGAGTCGCCCTTCATCGTCAAAATACCGAAAACCGCCACGGTGAGCCGTTATCGCGTCGGGTTCCGTCTCGACAACGGCGGCGTCGTGGCGCACGTCGACCGGCGCGGACAGCCGCCGTCGGGCACGAGCGGCGACACGATCGACGGCGATCCCGGTCCCGCGATGGTCGCGCCGGCCGCGACGCCACGCCGATCGGAAGGATGACGGTCATGACCCGCCCTTTTTTCATTGCGACGCTGGTCGTTCCCGTCCTTCTCGCCCCCGGACGTCAGGAACGGCCGACCGGTCAGGGCTTCTCGTTTCGCACCGGCGTCGAGCTGATCAACGTCACCGCGACGGTCACCGATCAGGGCGGCCATTTCGTGTCGGGCTTGTCGGTCAATGACTTCGTCCTCTACGAGGACGGCAAGCCGCAGGAGATCACGCAGTTCGAATCCGAGCGCGTGCCGGTCAGCCTCGGCATCGCGCTCGACACGAGCGGCAGCATGCTTGGCGAGAAAATCGTCGCCGCGCAGGCCGCGCTCAATCGATTTCTGATCGATCTGCTCGGGCCGCAGGACGAAGTTTTTCTGTATCGCTTCGACGGCCGGCCGGAGCTCGTGCAGGGCTGGACCGAGGATCGGCGCGGGCTCAGCCGCTCGCTCGGATCCATACGGCCGAACGGCGGCACCGCGATGTACGACACGGTCGCCGAAGCGGTTCCGATGGCCCAGTCAGGCAGCCGCCGCAAGAAAGCGCTCGTCGTCATCTCGGACGGCAACGACACGAGCAGCCGGACGCCCGTCGACGACCTGCGTCAGCGGATCCGCCAATCGGAAGTCTTGATCTACGCCATCGGCATCGACGCGTCAGGCAACGACAACAATTACTCCGCGAAATCGTCCTCGTCACCCGCGCCGTCGTCGCCGCCCAGTCAACCGAAACCGCTGCCGGTTCCGTCGCCATTTCCCGGCAAGAAGCCCGCGGCCCAGCCGGCGCCGCCGCCTCCGCCGCCGCCTTCACGCCCACCATCGTCGTCATCGTCGCGCTCGACTCGAAGCTCCGTCGATCGCGTGAACCCCGAGGCGCTTCGCTCGATGACCGACGACAGCGGGGGCCGCACGGAGGTCATCGTCTCACCGCGCGATCTCGATCCGGCGACCGCCGGCATCGCCGACGAGCTGAGCCGCCAGTACTTCCTGGGCTACACGTCGACGCTGCCGAAAGACGGCCGCTGGCACACCATCGAAGTCCGGATGCGCCGCGGCAACTACGTCGTGCGCGCGCGCAAAGGCTTCATCGCGTCCTGATCCGTCGGACGTCGTACCGGGAGCGCCCGTGGCTGGAGCGCTCGATCGCGGCCTCCGCGGATCTGACGCTCGAACCCGCTGCCTCCGTCCGCGCAGGATTGCGAACTGACGCTGGCCGCGCCACTTCGCAAGGTGCGAAGGTGGCACGGCAATCCTTGCGCTCCCTCCGGCGCGGGTTCGACCTGCCGCGCATCGCGTCAGTCCGACGTCGGCCGCAATCGAACGCTCCAACCCCGGGCATTACGTGTCGCAGTGCGAAGTCACGTACCCCGACACGGACACCCCGAAAGGGACGGGTGTTGTTGTCGCGGTGGCCGCCGTCGAAGTGGCCCGATGCGCGTCCGAGATGAAATCGCGCCGGAGGGAGCGCTGCGTTTAGGGCGCGACGTGCGT